>NZ_JAJQJP010000046.1:0-116769 GCF_021245825.1 Gordonia metallireducens
CGCCGCGAAGTCGGGCAAGGACGCCGCCCCGGCCGGTGGTCGCGCGCGAGCCGCCGCGGCGCGGGCACGCGATGACGACGAGAACCCGACCGAGATCATCGCGCCGATCGCGACCCCGGAGGACGACGCTCCCGAGGAGTCGGCAGCGGTGGACACCCGCGGCGAGGCGACCCGGGCCGCGGAGTCCCGGACCGCGGAGACCGGCGACACCGAGGACTGGCAGGCATCGGCCCAGTGGTACGACACCGAGGCGTGGTCGGCGCCGGTCGTCGACGAGGAGGACGACCAGCCGAGCGAGTCGGACGAGTCCACCGCCGCATCCGAGCCCGTCGACCTGGTCAAGCCCGAGGCTGCCCGTCTCGCGGAGACCGCCGACCTCGACGAGACCCCCGGTGATGACACCGAAGGGCCGTCGGAAGCCGCCGCTGCCAGTTCGGCGTCCGAGGGCGAGCCGGCCGCGAAGCCCGCGGCCACCGTCGACGAGACCGACGAGGGCCGGCCCGCCGAGGGCGAGGCCGAGGAGAGGTCGCCGGCCGCTGCTTGGCTGCTGATCTTCGGTCAGGCGGTCGTGGGTCTGGTCGTCGGCATCGGTCTGTTCTGGGGCTTCACCGAGCTGTGGCGCTGGAACCCGTACTTCGCGCTGGTCCTCGCGGTCCTGGTGATCTTCGGGATCGTCACGCTGTCGCACGTGGTGCGGCGTACCAAGGACCTGACCACGACGCTGCTCGCGTTGGGCGTCGGCCTGCTTGTGACCATCGGTCCACTGGTGTTGCTGGCCACGTGACGCCGCCCGAGCCGCCTCCGCTCCCCAGACCGGAGATACCCATCGGCCTGTCGACCGCCTCGGTCTACCCGCAGAACACCGAGGCGGCCTTCGCCTACGCCGCTGACCTCGGCTACGACGGTGTCGAGCTGATGGTCTGGGGCGACCCGGTCAGCCAGGACATCCGTCGCGTGAGTTATCTGTCGGATCACTATCAGGTTCCGGTGCTGTCGATCCACGCCCCGTGCCTGCTGATCACCCAGCGGGTGTGGGGTCGCGACCCGGTCGTGAAACTCGCCCGCTCGGTGCAGGCGGCCGAGGACCTCGGCGCGTCGACCGTCGTGGTGCACCCGCCGTTCCGCTGGCAGCGCGGCTACGTCTCGGCCTTCGACGACCTCGTCGGCGAACTCGAGGACGACAGCGGCGTGGCCGTCGCCGTGGAGAACATGTTCCCGATGCGGGCGGATCGCTTCTTCGGGTCGCGCGAGCCCTCCGTTCGCCGGCTCCAGAAGCGCGGCGGTGGCCCCGGTCTGGCCGCGTCGGCGTTCGGCAAGTCGATCGATCCCACCGACGACGGATACTCGAACTACACGCTCGACCTGTCGCACACCGCGACGGCGGGTGTCGACGCCCTCGACCTGCTAGATCGCATGGGATCCAACCTCAACCACCTGCATCTCGCCGATGGTCACGGCGCAGCCACCGACGAACACCTCATCCCCGGCGATGGCGGTCAGCCGTGCGCCGAGGTGTGCCGCCGGATCGCGGAGAGCGACTTCGCCGGCGCGGTGGTGCTCGAGGTCACCACGGGCAGTGCCCGCACCAAGCCCGAACGCAGTGCGCTGCTCGCCCGTTCGCTAGATTTTGCGCGGCAGCATCTCAAACGGGAGCTGCACCCCGAGAGCGCCGGCCGGCTCGACATCTGACGCCGGAGATCGTCGCGTCGCGGTCACCCGCCGACGTCGGGGTCGGTACGACGAAAGCGGGACGATGACCAGCAAGATCACCGAGGTACTGGCGTTGACCGAGGTGGACCGCGGTGGTCCCGACTCCATCACCTTGCGCGCTCACATCGACGACACCTTCACCATCGGACCCAAGGTGCATGGCGGAAGCCTGCAGATGGTCGTGGCGAAGGCGGCGCGCACCGCATTGAGCGCTCTCGCACCGTCCGACGATCCGAAACTCGCCGACGCGGCCGCCGCGATGATCCCGGTTGCCGTCGCCAGTGACTACCTGACCGCACCCGACGCCGCCGACGTCGACCTCGCCATCTCCGTGCGCAAACGCGGCCGGACCGTGACGGTCCTCCAGGTGGACGCGGTGCAGCAGGGGCGCACGGTCGTGTCGTCGTCGGTGACGATGGCCCGCCCCGACTCCGGCACCCCGCACCACTCCGGACCCAACGTGCTCGACGGCACGCCCGCCGAACCGCCGTCGACCGGCATCTCGCTGGACGGTTCGCCGATCGCCGAGATCAACCACCTCGGCGCGGCGGTCGACCTCGTCCTCGACGCCGAGACGTTCCCGATGGTCCGCGGCGAGACCGGTGAGCCGCTCGTGCGCGGGTGGATTCGTCCGAAGGGCCTCGATCCCGACGAGTACTTCGCGGTCCTGGTGTGCGACATCTCGCCGCCGGTGGTCTTCAACCTCGCGATGTTCGGCTGGGCGCCGACCGTTCAGCTGACCACCTACGTGCGCCGGCATCCCGCGCCGGGTTGGCTGCGGTTCGCCGCGACGAGTACCGAGGTCGGGCCCGGGATGTTCGAAGAGGATCATCTCGTGGTGGACTCGACCGGGGCAGTTGTGGCCCAGTCCCGTCAATTGGCACTCATTCCCGCAGGAAGGTAGACATTCGTGACCGAACGCATCGCCATCATCGGTGGAGGCAAGATCGGGGAGGCGCTCCTGGCCGGCCTGATCGGCGCCGGGACCCCGACGAAGGATCTCGTCGTCGCGGAGAAGCTCGAATCCCGCGCGTCCGAGATCGCCGACGAGTACGGGGTCCTGGTGACCGATGTGAAGACGGCCGCCGAATCCGCGCAGTACGTCTTCCTGGCCGTCAAGCCCGACGCCGTCGACTCGGTGCTGCGGGAACTGGCCTCGGCCGAGGACAACGCGGAGACCGAGCGCGTGACCGTGACTCTCGTCGCCGGCATCCCGCTGGCCCGCTACGAGAGTGCGCTGCAGGCCGGTTCGCCGGTCATCCGCGTCATGCCGAACACGCCGATGCTCGTCAACGAGGCCATGTCCGCGGTGTCGGCCGGACGCTACGTCGGTGACGAGCAGCTCAGCGCCGTCGTCAACATCCTCAAGACCGTCGGCCGGGTGGCCGTGGTTCCCGAGAAGCAGATGGACGCGGTCACCGCCGTGTCCGGGTCCGGTCCCGCCTATGTGTTCCTGCTCGCCGAGGCGATGATCGACGCCGGCGTCGGCCTGGGTCTCACCCGCGCGCAGGCGTCGGAGATGGCGATCCAGACCATCCGCGGCGCCGGGGTCCTGCTCAGCGATTCGGGCATGTCACCGGTCGACCTGCGGGCGGCTGTGACCTCTCCGGGCGGCACCACCGCGGAGGCGATCCGCGAATTCGAGGCGAACGGCCTCCGGCACGCCGTCTACCAGGCCACTCGCGCCTGTGCGGCCGCCAGCGCCCGCGGCGGACGTCGAGTGGAAGTCGAGGGTTTGACGGCGGGACACGCGGTAACAGAGACCCCATGACTTGTGGTCGATAAGCGGCTAAACCCCAGCATGTTGGGGTCGAGTCACAGAAATCCCAGAAATCACGGTCCCTCACGTCGCTTTTTTCACATCTGCCACGCTAAGCTGCTTTAAGCACGTGCGTGTCTGATGTCCGCAGGAGGGGAAGCCTGCGGCCGCGACGCGTGCACCGGAGGTTGAGTGATCAATGGCACCTGCAGACACTCCTGGTGACAGGACGGCTTCGGTGAGCAATGCGACCTCTGCGTCGCAGTTCCTCACCGTCGCCGAGGTTGCGTCGCTGATGCGCGTTTCGAAGATGACCGTCTACCGTCTCGTCCACAACGGCGAACTGCCCGCAGTTCGGGTCGGACGCTCGTTCCGTGTGCACGCGAAGGCGGTGCACGACTACCTGGAGACGTCGTACTTCGACGCCGGCTAGGTTCGGTCTCGGCTGACGCGCCGATCAGCAAGTTCTACCCAGCACTCCCGAGAGTGGCCGTACGGCCGCTCCGGGAGTGTTGTGTCTGACGGGTGTGTCCGACCCGGGCCGGCGGGCCGTCCTGGTGGACGTTTCGGCCACCGCGATTTCCTGATCCGACACACCGCCCGGTAGGCTCAGTGGTCGCGTACCTGGATGTACCGGTGAGCTCCTCGAGCCGGGTAGTCGACGCCAGTCGACGACCACTGACGAAGCCGATCGAGTGCAGGCCAGGGTCGGTCAAGTACATCAGTGTCAATCGTGAGGAAGCGCCCCCATGGGTTCAGTGATCAAGAAGCGCCGCAAGCGCATGTCGAAGAAGAAGCACCGCAAGCTGCTGCGTCGAACCCGGGTGCAGCGCCGCAAACTCGGCAAATAAGCACTCTCATGGCACCAGGACCCGCCTCGGCGGGTCCTTTTGCTGTTTCAGGTGGCGTCGCCGCCCGGTGAAGACCTGCGCGCGCGTTGGGTTTGTCGGGAGGCACTGAGGTCCTTTGTCACACGAATGACCCGGTTCCGGGGTCGTTCGTCACCGATCTCTCCGATCCGGGCCCCTCGACGGGCTGAAACGGGTCGATGACGTTAGCCTCGACGCCATGGCCGAATCCTCCGCAGTGTTGCCTCGGGTCGTCCTGGTGACGGGGGCGTCGACTTTTCTCGGCGGGTACCTGGTCGCACGGCTCGCGGCCAATCCGCAGATCGAACGTGTGCTGGCAGTGGACTCCCGGGTACCGCGCAAGGACCTACTGCGCCGGATGGGTCGTGCGGAGTTCCTGCGTCTGGACATCCGGCGTCCCACCATCGCGAAGGCGCTGGCGTCGTACGAGGTCGACACGGTGGTGCACGCCGCGACGTCGATCGCCGACACCGCCCCGCACTCGGCGGCCATCAAGGAGTTCAACGTCGTCGGCGCCATGCAGGTCTGCGCGGCCTGTCAGCGGACACCGTCGGTGAAGCGACTGGTTCTGCGATCGACCGCGATGGTCTACGGCTCCAGCGCGCACGACCCGTCGCACTTCTCCGAGGAGACCCGCGCACGACGTGAGCCCAAGCGGGGTTACGGCCGCGACCTCCTCGACGTAGAGGGCTATGTACGGGGTCTCGGGCGTCGCCGCCAGGACATCGACATCACGATCGTGCGCCCACAGGCGATGCTCGGACCGCGGATCACCACGCGCATGGGTTCGTACCTCTCGGCGCCGGTGGTCCCGACCGTCATCGGCTACCAGCCGCGCCTGCAGTTTCTGCACGAGGAGGACGCGCTCGCGGCGATGGAGCACGTGACCCTCGCCGGCAAGCCCGGCACGTTCAACCTCTCCGGTGAGGGGGTGGTGACGCTGTCGCAGGCCATCCGGCGGGTCGGACACGTCGAACTGCCGGTGCCGAGCGGTCTCCTCGCGCCGATCGCCGGGGTGTTCCAGGACCTGCGTTCGGCGAAGCTCCGCTCGTCACAGACCGAGTTCCTCACCTACGGCCGCGTGCTGGACACCACCAGGATGCGCACCGAGCTGGGTTTCGTGCCGCGGTACACGACCATGGAAACCCTCGACGACTTCGTGGAACGCAGCGGCGTGACACCGGTGATCGGGACCGACGTCTGGCGGGCGCTCGAACAGCGTGTCGTCTCTGCCGCACATCAACTCCAGTGAATTGTGAGATGAGATTGGTGCGAGGAGTTGCGGACGAGGTGCGCAACGTCGGTGCAACCTCTAGACTTGGACGCCAGACCCACACCGCGCGCGGGGAAGCCACTCCACCGCGGGCGACGGGTGAGGACTTCGTGAACATGCCGACGATCACTCGGGGGAGATCGCGGTCGTTCTCGGGTTCGGCGTTTCATGTCATCGACGACGCAGCGTTGCGTCGATAGGTCCGGGGGAATGGCTTGTGACGGAACGATTGCCAGTAGTTCAGGCACCCCCGGTTCAAACGGCGAGCGGGGGGTTCACCGACACACGGACGATCCACGGGACAGGAACAAGGGGTGAGCGCCTTGCCAGGTAGCGGAGCTACGGATGCACGTACCGCCAAGGTCATACAGCTCTACGCGTCACCGTCCGGTCCGGACGCCGCCGCTGATCGCCGCGGCGCACGCGATTCGGGACGTCGTCGGCATCCGAGCCAGCAGGGCCCGGGACACCGACCGAATACCGGTGCGATGCACGATGATTCGATGCTCGGTCATCCCAACACCGATGGATTCGGCCGTCCGCCCGCGAGGATCACCCCGATCAGCGACGAGATCGCACTGTCGGACGAGGCGCTCGGCATCGAGCACCGGGGCCCGTCGAAGTCGAGCCCGCTGTTCAGTCTCGGGGGCATCCGGAATGCCGTCGCCGACACCCTGACCTCCACCGCGGGCTTCATCCGCGAACGGATGGCCGGCGAGTACGAGGTCGACGAGTTCGGATTCGATCCCCATTTCACCGAATCGGTGTGGTTTCCGGCACTCCGGCAGGTCTACGAGAAGTGGTTCCGCGTCGAGGTCACGGGTATCGAGAACCTGCCCCTCGAGGGCGGTGCGCTGCTCGTCGCCAACCACGCCGGCACCATCCCGGTCGACGCGATCATCACCTCGCTGGCCGTCCGCGACAACCACCCCGACCACCGGTACCTGCGTGTCCTCGCCGCCGACATGGCCTTCGACTCGCCGGGCATCAGCGAGGTCGCGCGGCGTATCGGTGCGACGCTCGCCTGCAACAACGACGCCGACCGACTCCTGCGCAACGGCGAGCTCACCGCCGTGTGGCCGGAGGGTTTCAAGGGCATCGGCAAGCTGTACAAGGACCGCTACAAGCTGCAGCGGTTCGGCCGGGGCGGCTTCGTGACGACCGCGCTGCGCAACGCGGCGCCGATCATCCCGGTGTCGATCGTGGGTTCGGAAGAGATCTACCCGATGCTCGCCGACCTCAAGCCGCTGGCAAAGGTGCTCGGCCTGCCGTACTTCCCGATCACGCCGTTGTTCCCGTGGCTCGGGCCGCTGGGCATGGTGCCGTTGCCGTCGAAGTGGCACATCCACTTCGGCCGCCCGATCGAGACCGGTTCCTACGACGAGTCGTCGGCCGACGACCCGATGGTGGTCTTCGACCTCACCGACCATGTCCGCGAAGAGATTCAGCAGACGCTGTTCCGGATGCTGAGCCGTCGCGGGAGTGTCTACTTCGGCTGACACCGACGCTCACCGACTGATACTCATGACGCATGCGTGCAGTCGTGTGT
This sequence comes from Gordonia metallireducens, assembly GCF_021245825.1. NCBI lineage: Bacteria > Bacillati > Actinomycetota > Actinomycetes > Mycobacteriales > Gordoniaceae > Gordonia > Gordonia metallireducens. The sequence goes on from NZ_JAJQJP010000046.1 coordinate 7,161, forward strand.
CGAGCCGGTGAACTGACCGTCCAGGACGTCCCCACCCCCGTGCCCGAGAAGGGCCAGGTGCTCCTCCGTGTGTTGCGGGCCGGCATCTGCGGGTCCGATCTCCACGCCCGCGTGCACTGCGATGCGACCGCCGATGTGTCCGACGAGGTCGGCTACGACGCGTTCATGCGCTCCGACCAGTCGGTCGTCATGGGACACGAGTTCGCCGGCGAGGTGGTGTCCTACGGGCCCGAGTGCCGCAAACGGTGGGCACCGGGAACCCCGGTCGTGGCGGTACCGATGATCCGTCACGGCGAGGAGGCGCACCTGACCGGCCTGACGGCGTCGGCGCCGGGAGCCTACGCACAGTTCGTACTGGTCTCCGAGGACATGACCTTCGAGATCCCCGATGGGCTGTCGATCGATCACGCCGCCCTCACCGAACCGCTCGCCGTCGCCCATCACGCGATCCGTCGCGGTGAGGTCGGCAAGCGCGACGTCGCGGTGGTGATCGGCTGCGGCCCCATCGGGCTGGCGGTCATCGCCATGCTCAAGGCATCCGGTGTGCGCACCGTGATCGCGAGCGACCCGTCCGCGGGACGCCGGTCGCTGGCCGGCCGCGTCGGTGCCGACATCGTCGTCGACCCGGCGGTGGAGTCACCGTTCGACCGGTGCGCGCAGGAGGGGAAGTACGTCACCGCCGCGCAGGACCTGCTCGGCACCGCCTTCGACGCGATGCACACCCTGCGTCGAATCCCGTTGGCGCCGTGGAACTCCCTGTTCCGGCTGGCAGACCGGCTCGGCGCGACACCGAAGGGCCCGGTGATCTTCGAATGCGTCGGCACCCCCGGCATGATCGAGCACGTCGTGTCGAACGCGCCGTTCCGCTCACGTGTCGTCGTGGTGGGCGTGTGCATGGAGCCGGACACCTTCCGTCCGGCGATGGCGATCAACAAGGAGGTCGAGCTGCGGTTCGTGTTCTGCTACGACCCGGCCGAGTTCCACGAGACCCTGCACATCATCGCCGAGGGCAAGGTCGACGTCGCGCCGATGATCACCGCGACGGTCGGACTCGAGGGAGTGGCGGCGGCGTTCGACGCGCTCGGTTCGGCGGCCCACCACGCGAAGGTGCTGATCGATCCGATGAGCGAGAACGCCTCGCTCTGAGCATGTCTCAGAGTGCGAGGTCGAGGGCGGCGCGGACGATCGAATCGGTGTCGATGCCGTGCAGGCGGTACACGTCCTCGAGCGAACCGACCTGACCGAACCGACGGACACCGAGGGCCGCACCCGGCACGTTGTTGATGCCCGTGAGGAAGGCGAGCGTGTGCGGGTGCCCGTCGAGGACGGTGACCATCGGTGCCGCGCGCCCGGGCGGGAACACCTGGTCGAGAATCCACGACGCGGCGTCGGCGAGCCCGCGTCGGGCCTGCAGCGCCTCGAAGATCTGTCCCGGGCTCGTCACGCAGACGACGTCGGCGCCGACGCCCTGCTCCGCCAGGCGATCGGCGGCAGCCAGTGTCTCGGTGATGACCGCACCCATCCCGACCAGGGTGACCTGTGGGGAGTCGGTGCGGCGCAACAGATATCCACCGGCCACCACCTGGCGTCGACGGCGTTCGCGGGCGGCCGGGTCGTCGGGGACCGCGGCGAGCCGCTGGTCGACCGGTCGCGTCGACAACCGCAGGTACGACGAGGTCCCGTCGGGGCGTCCGAGCCGGCCGATGCATGCGAGCAGGGTCCACTCGACATCGATCGCGAAGGCGGGTTCGTAGCTGACGCACCCGGGTTGTTCCAGGCCGATCGACGGTGTCGTGATCGACTGGTGCGCACCGCCTTCCGCGGCCAGTGTGACGCCGGACGGGGTGCCCACCAGGATCGACTGGCCGCCGGCGTAGATGCCGTAGGACCACGGCTCGAGGGTGCGTTCCACGAATGGGTCGTAGAGCACGCCGATCGGGAACAGCGGTTCGCCCCAACGACTCCAGGTGGCGCCGAGCTCGCCGATCAGGCCCGCCAGGTTCGTCTCGGCGATACCGAGTTCCATGTGCTGGCCGGTCGGACGTTCCCGCCAGTGCATGATCGTCTCCGCGTCGTCGGCGAACCAGTCGCGGCATTCGTTCGGCGACCACACCCCGACCTTGTTCAGCCAGCCGGCGAGGTTGGTCGTCGAGCTGACGTCGGGGCTCACGGTGACGACGCGAGCGGATGCCTCGGGCGCTTCCCGGGACAGGGCGAGGAGTGTACGGCCCAGTGCCGCTTGCGTTGTCGATGTTCCCGACGGCGTCTTCCCGGTGTCGGTCGGGACCGCGGGCGGTGCGGTGGCGGCGATCGGTTCGCGATGGAGTCGCTCGGCGGTGTCGGCACAGAGCCGCCCCTCGTCGGTGTTCTCGTCGAACCGTCCCCACGGATGGCTCGGGTCGAGACCGAGTGATGCCGCGAGTTCGTCGTACTGTTCGACGGTGAGCAGCGAGGAGTGGTTCTGCGGATGGCCCTCGATCGGCAGCCCGTTGCCCTTGATGGTGTAGGCGAGGATGACCGTCGGACGGGTGTCGTCGATCTGCTCGTAGGCGCCGACGAGGGCGTCGAGGTCGTGGCCGCCGAGGTTGCGGATGGCCTTCAGGAGGGTCTCGTCGTCGACCGCGGCGATGAGCGCGGCGACCGCATCGGCGTCCGGACCCGATCCGGGCAGGCGCTCGCGGACCTCGTCGGCGTCGCACCGCAGCAGGCGTTGATACTCGGGGTTGGGCATGTCGAGGATGCGCGAACGCAGTGCGGGACCGCCGGTCCGGCCGAACAGATCCTCCAGCAGCCGACCGAACTTCACCATGATCACCTGCCACCCGGCGGCGGCGAACATGGCCTCCAGGCGCCCGGCGGCGATGTTGGGGACGACCCTGTCCAGGGACTGCCGGTTGAGGTCGACGATCCAGACGATCTCGCCGAGCTCGGCCACGGAGGGGTCGAGGATGGCCTCCCAGACCGCGCCCTCGTCCAGTTCGGCGTCACCGACGAGCGAGTACTGCCGGGCGAGCACCGTGGGTGAACGACGGTCGGCGGCGACCGCATCGGGGCCGCCGATCGTGGTGTCGAGATAGCGACGTGCCACTGCGCCCCAGATCGGCGCCGTTGCACCGATTCCCACCGATCCGGTCGAATAGTCCACCGCGTCGGGGTCTTTGGTGCGGCTCGGATACGACTGGAGTCCGCCGAACTGCCGCAGTGTCGTCAGGTACGACTCATCGAGCCCGTCGAGCAGATAGTTGATGCCGTGCAGGACCGGCGACGCATGGGGTTTGACCGAGACCCGGTCACCCGGACGCAGCTGCGAGAACCACAGCGACGTCATGATCGACACCATCGAGGCGCACGACGCCTGGTGCCCGCCGACCTTGAGCCCCGACGGGTTCGGCCGAACCCGGTTGGCGTGGTGGATCATCGACGTCGAGAGCCACAGCACACGCTGCTCGATCGTGCGCAACGCCTCGGGTGTACCGGTCGCGTCTGTTCCGGATCGGGGATCGGCGAGGGTCTCGTCCGTCATGGTGGTCCTCTCCGGGATGCGGGTCTCTCCGGGTGGTCACCGACGTCGCGACGAGGCGTCGTTCAGCGGTGTCGTAGCAACCGTGCGGCGGCAGCGGCACCACCACCGGCGGCGCCCAGCACGATGGCGGTACCGGCACCGTACTTCGCCGCCTTGCGTGCTGTCCGGAAGTCGTACATCTCCCATCCGCGGACCTTGGCGACATCGCGCAGATCCGTGTCGGGATTGATGGCGACGGCCTTGCCCACTAGCGAGAGCATCGGGACGTCGTTGTGCGAATCCGAGTACGCGGTACAGCGTTTGAGGTTGAGGCCCTCGCGGATGGCGAGTGCACGCACCGCGTGGGCCTTACCGGGCCCGTGCAGGATGTCGCCGACGAGGCGCCCGGTGAACACGCCGTCGACGCTCTCGGCGACCGTGCCCAGCGCACCCGTGAGTCCGAGCCGGTCGGCGATGGTCTGCGCGAGCTCGACCGGCGTCGCGGTCACCAGCCACACCTGCTGACCGGCGTCGAGATGGCGCTGTGCGAGAGCTCGTGTGCCCGGCCAGATCTTGTCGGCGATGTAGTCGTCGAAGATCTCCTCGCCGAGTTCGACGAGTTCGGAGGTCTGGCGTCCGGCGATGAACGAGAGCGCCTTCTCCCGGCCCTCGGCGACGTCACGGGCGTTCTCCTTGCCGGTGATCCGGAACTTCGCCTGGGTCCACGCGAAATCCATGATGTCGCCGTAGGTGAAGTACTTGCGGGCGGCGAGACCTCGAGCGAAGTGCACGATCGACGCACCCTGGACGAGGGTGTTGTCGACGTCGAAGAAGGCGGCCGCGGTCAGGTCGCGCGGGGGTTCGCCGGGCTCGATGTCGGTCGGTTCGCGCAGCCGGAGCGAGTCGACCGCGGCCTTCGCGCTCGCCTCGCCGGCCAGGGTCTGGCGGAGTTCGTGCGCGGTCTGGCGGAAGCGACCGGTCGCGGCGCTGGCCCGCTGGGAGATCCACGTGGTGACCCGGTGGGTCTCGTCGTCTCCGGCGGTGTCGTGGAGTTCGGCGTCCTCGTCGAAGTCGTCGTCGAACTCGATGCGTGCCGCCTGCGACTCCCAGTCCTCGCCGGTGTCGAGCGGGGTGGCGCCGGAGTCGGCCGGTACGGATGTCGGCGCAGGGGTTTCGGGATCGGCGGCGCCGGGCACAGGTGTCTCGGAGGGACTGTCGGGTCGTTCGTCTCCCGGGCCCGGGGTGTTGCCCACTGCCCACCTCCCACGTCGCGTCTGGCGCCAGCACTGCCTGCGCGGTCCAGCCTAGCGGCCACACACGACGATCAGCGTCGCCGCCGGGCGGTTCTGGCGCGCCCGGGCCGTGGTCCTCGTCACCGGTCCGGGGTCGCGTCATCGTGGGAGCGGGGCGCTGCGACCATGGACCCATGACCGTGGAACTGCTGACCCGTGAGGGATGCCAGATGTGCGCGACCGCCCGTCGCGACCTGACGCGGATCTGTGGCGAACTCGGTGTGGAGTTCACCGAGGTCGACGTCGACCGGGCCGCGGCCGACGGCCGTCCCGAGATCCGTGCGGAATTCGGGGACCGGCTGCCGGTGGTGCTGCTCGACGGTGACGAGCACAGCTACTGGGAGGTCGACGAGCCCCGGCTGCGCACCGACCTCGCGCGCCGTGGCTGACCCCCTCTGATCGCGGACATCCACCGATCCGCCATCGCGGAGAAGCTGTTGCGTTTAACACAGGCCGCGGAATCGTGAGGGCCCATGTGAAGAGTTTCACAGGGGGTTATATCCTCGGATGAACGTGCTGTGCGAAGGGAAGCGGAGGTGAGCGTGGGCGCCGATCGTCAGAAGCCCGGCGACGCCGACCCTCCCGCGTCCGCGCTGCCGCCGCCCGCCGCCGCGGTCGCCACCGACATCCCGGCCCCCACGGTGGCCCGTCTGGCCACATATCTGCACGTCCTGCGCTCCTTCAGCCAGCGCGGCGTCCTGGTGGCATCGAGCGGCGAACTGGCCACTGCGGCCGGTGTGAACCCCGCCATCCTCCGCAAGGACCTCTCCTATGTCGCCGCGAACGGTGTCCGCGGCGTCGGATATGACGTCGGTCGTCTCACCGCCCGCATCTCGATGACCTTGCACACCGACAGCATCCACACCGTCGCCCTGGCCGGCGCGGGTCAGCTCGGACGCGCCCTGCTCGCCCACACCGGCTTCGGCCGCGGCTTCCGGGTGGCCGCGATGTTCGACGCCGATCCGGCTCTCGCGGGCACATCACTCGAGGTCGGAGGCCCGCGGATCTCCCCGCTCGCCGATATCGCGGCGGTCTGCGCCGAGGTCGAACCCGCGGTGGAGATCGGGGTCGTGGCCACCGCCGACGAAGACGCCCGGAACGCCTTCGACGCCTTCGTCGAGGCCGGCGTACGGCAGGTGCTGAACGTCACCCCGGTGGCGCTGACGACGGAGGCGGATGTCGTCGTCAGACAAGTTGATCTAGCCTTGGAACTACAGGTTTTGACGTTCCAGGCCTCTCGTGGCAGTTCACAGGCCCCGCGGAACGACCTCAAGATCTCCTCACGCAGCGCCGTCGGTGTGCCTCGCGAGGTGAAGGCGGCCGATGGACGCCGCGGAAAAGCAATGGGTGAAGAAACGGTGACAGCGTGAGTGTTCTGTTGTTCGGGGTGTCGCACCGCAGTGCGCCGGTCGAGGTGCTCGAGCGGTTGACGGTCTCCGACCACGACCGTCCGAAGCTGGTCGACGAATTGCTGTCGTCACGGGCGATCTCCGAGGCCATGGTCGTCTCGACGTGCAACCGCGTCGAGATCTACGCGGTCGTCGACGCCTTCCACCCGGCCCTCGAGGCGGTCGGCGAGGTACTCGGCGACCACTCGGGCATGACCGTCAACGAGATGACCCGGCACGCCTATGTGCGCTACTCCGAGGCCGCCGTCGAACACCTCTTCACCGTGGCCGCCGGTCTCGACTCGCTCGTCGTCGGCGAGCAGCAGATCCTCGGGCAGATCCGCAACGCCTACCTGAGCGCGGACGCCAACGACTCGGCCGGCCGCGTCCTGCACGAGCTCGCCCAGCAGGCTCTGCGCGTGGGCAAGCGGGTGCACACCGAGACCGGCATCGACCGGGCCGGCGCATCGGTCGTGTCCGTGGCGCTGCATCGCGCGAAGTCGCTGCTCACCGACCCCGCGACCGGGGCGCATCGCCTGCGCACCGCGGTGGTGGTCGGCGCCGGTGCCATGGGTGGCCTCGCGACCGCCCAGCTCGCGCGCGAGGGCGTCACCGAGCTGTCGGTGGTCAACCGCACGGTCGAGAACGCCCGCCACCTCGCCGACAGCATCGCCGCCAACCACGGCATCACCGTGCACGGCGTGGGCCTCGACGAGCTGCCGGCCGCGATGGCCGCCGCCGACGTCGTCGTCAGCTGTACCGGTGCGGTCGGCTCCGTGGTCAGCGTCGGTGCGGTCCATTCGGCTCTCGCCGAGCGGAACCGCAACGGCGACACCACCCCGATGGTGATCTGCGACCTGGGACTCCCGCGCAACGTCGACCCGGCCGCGGCCCGCCTGCCCGGCGTGCACGTCGTCGACATCGAGGGTCTGCGGGGCGACTCCGAGACCCAGGCCGCGGAGAACGACACCCTCGCCGCGCGGTCCATCGTCGCCGCCGAGCTCGCCGACTACCTCACCCATCAGCGCCAGGCCGAGGTCACCCCGACCGTCGCCGCGCTCCGTCAGCGCGCCGCCGACGTCGTGGAGGCCGAGATCCTGCGCCTCGAGACCCGGCTCCCGGACCTCGAGAACAACCAGCGCGACGAGGTCGCGAAGACCGTCCGACGCGTCGTCGACAAGCTGCTGCACGCGCCGACCGTGCGGGTGAAGCAGCTCGCCTCGACGCCCAACGGCGACCACTATGCGGAGGCTCTGCGCGAATTGTTCGAACTCAAACCAGGTGCGGCAGAGTCGGTTTCGGCGCCCGATCGAATCGGGACCACCGAGGCGGCCGGCGAGCAGGGTGACCGATGAGCGAAACCCGGACCGCGCCGATCCGGATCGGTACGCGGGGTTCGCTGCTGGCCAGGACGCAGTCGCAGACCATCGCCGACGCCCTCACCGCCGCCGGACACCCGGCCGAACTGGTCATCATCAAGACCGCCGGTGATGCCTCGGCCGCCCCGGTCGCCGAGATCGGCGTCGGTGTCTTCACCACCGCCATCCGCGTCGCACTCCGCAACGACGAGGTCGACGTCGCGGTGCACTCCTTCAAGGACCTCCCGACGGCTCCCGAGGACGACCTCACGATCGCGGCCGTCCCGACCCGTGTGGACCCGCGAGATGCGCTGGTCAGCCGGGACGGACTGGTGCTCGGGGAACTGCCCCCGGGTTCGACCATCGGGACCTCGGCGCCGCGCCGGGCGGCACAGCTTAAGGCATTGGGTCTCGGTTTGGAAATCCGCCCCCTAAGAGGCAACCTAGATTCTCGGTTGGGCAAAGTCGCCAGCGGCGAACTCGACGCAGTCGTGGTCGCCCGCGCCGGCCTCGTGCGGATCGGACGGACCGAAGTGGTCTCCGAAGCGCTCGATCCGGTCGTCATGCTGCCGGCTCCGGCGCAGGGTGCTCTCGCTGTGGAGTGCCGCTCAGACGATGCCGAACTGGTGAGAATACTCGCCGAGTTGGACGACAAGTCCACCCGGGCGGCCATCGAGGCCGAACGGTCGGTGCTCGCGGCTCTGGAGGCCGGGTGCACCGCGCCGGTCGGAGCGATCGCCGAGGTGGTGGAGTCGATCGACGAGGACGGGCGCATCTTCGCCGAACTGTCGCTTCGCGCGGCAGTGGCGGCCGAGGACGGATCCGATGTGATCCGCGCTTCGGTGGTGGGTCCGGTCGATCGGGCCGTTCAGCTGGGTAATGATCTCGCCGCCGAACTGCTGGAGCTGGGAGCGGGCGAACTCGTCAACTCTCCCTAGCAGAGAACGAACTGCAGCCCTCCATGCGGGGGCAGGAGAGTGCGAACCCATGAGCCGTACGAAGAAGGCAAATCCCGGACGGATCCTGTTCGTGGGGTCGGGTCCAGGTGATCCCGACCTGCTCACCGTGCGGGCGCGCACCGTGATCATCAATGCGACCACGGCCTACATCGATCCCGATGTCCCGGCCGCCGTGGTGTCGCTGATCGGCAGTGCACATCGCGAAGAACCCGCACCGAACACCCGCCGGTCGACCAAGAAGGCCGACAAGGCGGACGAGAAGGCCGGTACCGACACAGCAGGCACCGCGGCCGATGCAACCACCGCACCCGCCCCGGAGGCCGACAAGGCCGACGAGGAATCCGTGGTGCGCCCGGCACTCGGCGACCCGACCGAGGTTGCCAAGACCCTCGTGGCCGCCGCCCGTAACGGTGACGACGTGGTCCGCGTCGTCGCCGGCGATCCGCTGACCACCGATTCGGTGCTCGCCGAGGTCAACGCCGTGGCCCGCCACTCGGTGACCTTCGAGGTGCTGCCGGGCCTGCCCGCCGCCTCGGTCGTCCCGAGCTACGCCGGTATGCCGCTGGGGTCGACCCACACCGAGGCCGACGTGCGCGGCGAGGTCGACTGGGCCGCTCTGGCCGCCGCCCCGGGCCCGCTGGTCCTGCACGCCACCTCCGGCCACCTGGCCGAGACCGCGAGCGCGCTGACCGAGCACGGGATGGCACCGCAGACCCCCGCGGCCATCACCATCAATGGCACCACCTGCGCCCAGCGCACCATCGAGGCCACCCTCGCCACGCTCAACGAGCAGGGCAACGCGCTGACCGGTCCGCTGGTCGTCACCGTCGGCAAGGTCGTCGGCTCGCGCGGCAAGCTCTCCTGGTGGGAGTCACGCTCGCTGTACGGCTGGACCGTGCTGGTGCCGCGCACCAAGGACCAGGCCGGCGACATGAGCGACCGCCTCGTGAGCCACGGCGCGATCCCCAAGGAAGTGCCCACGATCGCCGTCGAGCCGCCGCGGAGTCCCGCGCAGATGGAGCGCGCGGTCAAGGGACTCGTCGACGGCCGCTACCAGTGGGTCGTGTTCACCTCCACCAACGCGGTCCGCGCGGTGTGGGAGAAGTTCGCCGAGTTCGGTCTCGACGCCCGCGCCTTCTCCGGTGTGAAGATCGCCTGCGTCGGCGAGGCCACCGCGGAGAAGGTCCGCTCCTTCGGCATCAACCCCGAGCTCGTGCCGTCGGGTGAGCAGAGCTCGCTGGGACTCCTCGAGGACTTCCCGCCCTATGACGACGTCTTCGACCCGGTGAACCGAGTCCTGTTGCCGCGCGCCGACATCGCCACCGAGACCCTGTCCGAGGGTCTGCGCGACCGCGGCTGGGAGATCGACGACGTGACCGCGTACCGCACCGTGCGCGCCGCACCGCCGCCCGCCGAGACCCGCGAGATGATCAAGACCGGCGGCTTCGACGCGGTCTGCTTCACCTCGAGCTCGACGGTCCGCAACCTCGTCGGCATCGCCGGAAAGCCGCACGCACGCACCATCGTCGCGTGCATCGGTCCCAAGACCGCCGAGACCGCAACGGAATTCGGTCTGCGCGTCGACGTGCAGCCGGAGAACGCGTCGGTCCTGGAACTGGTCGACGCGCTCGCCGAGCATGCCGCCCGGCTCCGCGCCGAGGGCGCACTGCCCCCGCCGCGCAAGAAGTCCCGTCGATCGCGTTCGTGAGCGGGGCGCACCGATGGCACCGATGATCCGTCCCCGCCGGTTGCGCACCACGCCGGCGATGCGTCGGCTGGTCGCCGAGACCACCCTCGCACCACGGCAACTCGTGTTGCCGATGTTCGTCGCCGACGGCATCGACGAGCCGAAGCCGATCTCGTCGATGCCCGGCGTCGTCCAGCACACGATGGACTCGCTGCGTACCGCTGCGGCCGAGGCCGTCGAAGCGGGCGTCGGTGGGCTGATGCTCTTCGGCGTGCCGCGTGCGGAGGACAAGGACGCCACCGGTTCGGGTGCCGACGCCGACGACGGGATCCTCAACCGGGCCCTGCGGGCGCTGACCGACGATCTCGGTGACTCGACGGTCCTCATGGCCGACACATGTCTCGACGAGTTCACCGATCACGGGCACTGCGGTGTGCTCGACGGTCGTGGGCGCGTCGACAACGACGTGACCCTCGACCGCTACGTGTCGATGTCGCTGGCGCAGGCACGCGCCGGCGCCCAGCTGCTGGGGCCGAGCGGGATGATGGACGGCCAGGTCGCCGCCATCCGCGAGGCACTGGACGCCGAGGGCTTCACCGACACCGGAATCCTGGCCTACTCGGCCAAGTACGCGTCGGCCTTCTACGGTCCGTTCCGCGAGGCGGTCGGTTCGTCGTTGCAGGGGGACCGGCGGACCTATCAGCAGGACGCGGCCAACCGGATCGAGTCGCTGCGGGAGGTGCGCCTCGATCTCGAGGAGGGCGCCGACATGGTGATGGTCAAGCCCGCCATGAGTTACCTCGACATCGTGCGCGACGTCGCCGAGATGAGCGACGTCCCAGTCGCCGCGTATCAGATCAGCGGTGAATACGCGATGATCACGGCCGCGGCCGAGCGGGGCTGGATCGACCGCGACGCCGCGATCCTGGAATCGCTGACCTCGATCCGCCGTGCCGGCGCGTCGGTCATCCTGACCTACTGGGCCACCGAGGTCGCAAACCGGCTCTCCTGAGCTGTCCGCATCGGCCTCCGGGGCGCATGCACCGGGTCGGGTCCGCGTCCGATTAGGCTGGTGCCATGTCCGCACCGTTCGATCCGATGCGCGCCCCGTCCGAGCCCGACGCGCAGCAGCGCCCGACGATCCCGGATTCGATCTCCATCGCCGTCGAACTGTGGGTGGTGGTCGTCGTCGGGCAGATCGTCGCGCTGTTCGCCCAGACCGGCACCTTCGTCGACATGGTCCGCGATCAGATCCGCGACAACCCGCAGCAGGGTGTCTCCGAGGATCAGCTGCAGTTCATGACCTCGTCCGGTTTCGTCGTCGGCGTCCTCGTCGCGATGTCGGTGTTCCTGACCGCGATCACCGCCCTGGTCGTCTGGTTCACCCGCAAGGGCTACAACTGGGCCCGCATCGTGCTGGGGGCGATGGGCGTCTACATCGTCGTCAACCTGGTCTTCTCGCTGTTCGGCGACACCGAGCCGGCGTGGGCGATGGTGCCGCTGGTCATCAGCGGCGTCGCCGCACTGGGCGCGACGGTGTTGTTGATGCGGGGTGACTCCGAGAAGTACTGCCGGCGCATGGCGGAGGACCGCAAGCCACGGCCCGTCCCGCCCGCCGCAGCCCCGTACCCGTACGGCCAGAATCTCTACGGTCAGAATCCTCATGGCCAGAACCCTTATGGGCAGAACCCCTACGGTCAGAATCCGTACGGGGACAATCCCTACGGGCAGGGGCCAGACGGTCAGAATCCATACGGCCACAACCAGTCTCCGGCGTCGCCCGAGACGACCCCGAATCCGTACGGATCTCCGTCACAGCCGGGGGCGGAGTCCGGTGACACGCCGTATGGTGACAGTTCATCCGGTGCCGACCGCGGTGGAACACCCGATCTCCGCAAGCACGAGAACCCCGACCCCGACAGCGAAGGACCGAAGAAGCAGTGACAAGTCCCGACCCGGCACAGCGTCCGAAACTCGTCGTCTGGGCCTACCGGTGCTGGGTGGTGTCGGGAGCACTCCTGGCCGTCCTCGGTCTCCTCGTGGTGATCCTGTCCGCGGTCGACGATTCCGGGTCGATGTCCTCGGCGACGCTCGGCATCCTCGTCCTGATCGTCGGAGTCGCCTACATCCTGCTGGGCAGCAAGGCCTTCACCGGTGACGCACGCTGGCGCTCGTCGCTGTCGGCACTGACCCTCGTCGTCGTCGCGATGCTCCTGTTCCTCAGTGTCGGTCTCGGTTCGCCGGTGTTCGCGCTGACGCTCCTGGCAGGCATCATCGGGCTGTTCGGCTCGCTGCTGGCCTACCGGCCGGTCTCGGAGACCTGGTACACCGGCCAGGCGCCCGAACCCAAGAAGCAGCGCACGCCGCGCAAGAAGAAGCCGTGACCGACGAGACCCCGGACCCTGCCGACCGGAACGATCCGGTCGAACCCGAGTCGATCGAACCCGAAGCGGCTGAACCGGAAGAGGAGCCGGGCGAGGTCCTCTTCTACGAACCCGGCGGCAGCAGGTGGGTGGTCCTCATCGGACCCGTGCTGGTCCTCGCCGTCCTGATCATGGAGATCGCCGGCCCGGGACAGGTGCACTGGCCGGTCCTGATCATCTTCCTGGTGATCCTGTTCGGCTTCTCGCTCGTGCAGGTGTCCGCGGCCCGACGCCATGTCAGCGTCGAACTCACCGAGACGACGCTGCGACAAGGAGCGGTGACGACCCCGCTCGCCGACATCGAGAAGATCTATCCGCCCAACAACTCCGCCACACCCGAGGACTGGGAGAGCGCTCGTGCGCTCGGCGAACTCCACGGGGTGCCGCGGCGTCGGAAAGGCGTGGGGGTACGGCTCACCTCCGGCGACCTCGCGCAGGCCTGGGCGCGCGACGTCGAGGTGTTCCGCAGCGAACTCACGCAGGCGCACGCCGCCGTGCGCATGGGATTGCCGCCGTCGACGAAGAAGCCCATCCGCGGGGACGGAAGCCGCAAGACCGATCCAGAGCCCGAGGAGGGTCAGGACACCACCGAGTGACGGCCCTTGCGGCTGTCGCGGTAGGCGCGTCGGCGCAGGTCGCCCAGCCACGACGGGGCGAACTCGACCCCGTCGGGACGGTGCAGGATCGGATCGAAGTCGATGTCGAGGCCGGTCAGGACGTGATCGAGCTCGATCCGGGCCAGCGGCACGAACCGTCCGAAGCCCGCCTCGAGGATGATCACGACCGGCCGTTTGGTGCGCAGGCAGGCGGCGAGATCCTCGACATTCAGCCCTGACGGTCCGGTGGGCTCGATGATGCGGGCACGGATCCAGTAGAGCTCGCCGTCGTAGCGGTAGGGCGTCAGGCTCGAGACCGCGGTCGGGGCCCAGTGGGTGGCCGGCAGCGGCACCGGGAGGCGACCCGACAGCGGTGCGGGCCCGGCCATCAGGAGGTCCCAGGCGCCGGATGCGGCGTCGCCGGTGACGTTCGGGGTGGGAGCGTCGGCGGGGGCGTTCGTCGGGGCCACTGCGGGGAACCGCACGGCCACACCGACGATGTCGGGCAGGCCGCCCGGGGTGCCGATGCCCTTCGACAAACGGACCGTCACCGGTCCCGATCGGAAGGGCAGCGGATGGTCGCCGGAGACCGACGCCGTACCGCCGCAGAGCAGGCCGTCGGGATGGAACACGCGGGCGTGCCGTAGGGCGCCGAGCCAGCGGAACGGCGTGGTGATGAGGTCGGGCAGGTCAGGCATGGCACCTCCGTAGATGAAGCGGCACCGCCGACACGGCAGGGCCGCGAACCCCTCGGGAGTCCGCGGCCTGCCGTACCGACGACGGGTTTTTAGCCGGTCGGATCGGGATCGACGACGTCCTTGATCTTGCCCATGACACCCTTCTCAGTGCCGAACTGCGGCTTCTGCGGGTCTCCCATGGCGCCATCGTAGGTCGCGTAGAGCTTCGGGTCCGGCGGCGGACCGGACTGGCGGTCGCCGAGCGGCTGCGGGTCGGCGAGGAACTTGAACTCGTGCTTCCCGTCCGGGGTGGGGCCGCTGGCCCAGCCGCCCTTGTCCGAGTCCGCACCGTCCGAGAGGTGCCACAGCGTGCTGGCGTGCTCGCTGAACTCCTCGTCGAACAGATCGTCCGGGGCGATGGTGCCCTCGAGGCCGTCGGCCTTCAGCTCCTCGATGGCCTTCAGCCACAGGTTCTGGTGATAGGTGTCGCGGGCCAGGTTGAACCGCAACATGTCCTTCACACCCGGGTCGTCGGTCATGTGCCACAGGCGGGCGGTCTGCACGCGTCCCTGCGCCTCGGCGGTGACGTTGGCGTGGAAGTCGGCGAGCAGGTTGCCACTGTGGACGATGTAGCCGGCGTTCCACGGCACGCCGTTGCTGTCGGCGAGGCGAGGACCGCCGCCGGAGAAGACGGCCTGGGTGGGGTCGGAACCGCCGAGGACCGCGGCCACAACCGGGTCGCCGAGGGCGTTCGCGGTCGCGTCGGTGACCGGCGCCCCCTCGAGGAGACGCGCGACCATCGTGGCGATCATCTCCACGTGACCGATCTCCTCAGTCGCGATGTCCATGATCAGGTCCTTGTACTTACCTTTCATGCGGCAGTTCCAGCCCTGCATGAGGTACTGCATCGTCACGGTCATCTCGCCGAAGGCGCCACCGAGCAGTTCCTGCAGCTTGCGCGCGTAGACGGGGTCGGGCTTCTCGGGCTTGACGTCGAACTGCATGTAATCGGTATGACGGAACATGATTCCCCTGACGGGCGTCGCGGTGTAGCCGCCGGCGGATGAGGCCCGGCAGGACTCGTTGTTCGCGATCGGCGTTGATCGCGACGGTCCCGCGCCGTTCGCGGACCCAGGCGTCGACGAGCGTGCTTGGTTCCCAACGCGATTCGCGTCGAGCATCGACCGGGGCCGACGCTCGTGCGA
Source organism: Gordonia metallireducens (assembly GCF_021245825.1). Lineage (NCBI taxonomy): Bacteria > Bacillati > Actinomycetota > Actinomycetes > Mycobacteriales > Gordoniaceae > Gordonia > Gordonia metallireducens. The sequence goes on from NZ_JAJQJP010000046.1 coordinate 22,248, forward strand.
TCGTTTTGTTGCGCCGCGCCTGTGTCTTCACCGCGGCGTCGGGTCAGTGGTGCCCGAGTTGCGCCCTTTTCAAACACGGCTGCACAAAGCACCGCGCCCGGCCTGAGTGGTTCAGGCCGGGCGCGGTGGTCGGATCGGGGGTTCCGGCGGGTCAGCCGTTCACGAGCATCGGTGCGCGGAGCAGTTCCTCGGGGACCCCGAAAGCATCGACGAGTGACCGTGCGTGCGGACGGAGTTCCTGGCACAGCTCGTTGACGCCGCGCCGGACCGCCTTGGCCCGCTCCACCGAGATGTGGCGATGCATCATGAACCAGGACAGGTCGTCTTCGAGGGCGGAATAGACGAACAGGTCGCAGACCTTGCCCAAGAGCTCTGCTGCAGAACGGGAATCGCAGTTCTCGATCGCCTCGACGAACGCCTCGAGCACCACGCGCTCGATGTGGGCGTGCCCGACCTTCAGCAGATGGTCCTGTGCGTTGTTGAAGACGTCGAAGGCGTCGTTGTCGTCGTCGAGAGCACGCCGGAGTCGCTGCGCACAGGTGCGCACCAGGTGGTCCTCACGATTGCGGAACAGCCGGATCTGCGTACTGCGGTCGGTGAGTGCCGATTTCTCGGTGTCCTCGTCGGAACTGTCGAGCAGCGTCTGCACCACCTGGCGGACGGCGGTCTTCTCGGCGACCACATCGCGGGCCATCCCGGCGATGAACTTGACCCAGCCGCCGGCCGAAAGGCCTTGCACGTCCTCGGAATACGACGAGAGTAATTCCTTGGCGATGAGCTGGGTCATGATCGTGTTGTCGCCTTCGAACGTGGTGAACACGTCGATGTCGCCGCGGATGATCGACAGCTGGTTCTCGTCGAGGTATCCGGCGCCGCCGCAGGCCTCGCGGCTGACGTTGATCGCATGCGACGCGTGCCAGGTCGCGTAGGCCTTGAGGCCTGCCGCCTGTCCCTCGAGCTGACGCTGACGTCCGGCGTCGGAGTCGTCGGGCGCCACCGACTGGACCTCGTGCAGCTCGGCCACGATCTCGTTCTGGGCGAACGCGATGGCATACGATTTGGCGATGAGCGGCAACAGCTTTCGCTGGTGCCCGAGGTAGTCCATCACGGTGATCTCGTCGGTGCCCTCCGGGGCCTCGAACTGCTTGCGGATCAGTCCGTAGCGGGTGGCGAGGGTCAGCGCCTTGCGGCCCGCGGCGCCTGCGGTCGCGGCCACGCTCACGCGGCCGCGGATCAGCGTGCCCAGCATCGTGAAGAAGCGCCGGTTGATGTTCTCGATCGGCGAGCTGTAGCTGCCGTCCTCGGCGACGTCGGCGTAGCGGTTGAGGAGGTTCTCCGCCGGGATTCGCACGTTGTCGAACATGATGCGGCCGTTGTCGACGCCGGCGAGTCCGCCCTTGTAACCGCAGTCGCTGGTGGTGACGCCGGGCAGGTCGTTGCCGTCCTCGTCGCGGATCGGCACGATTAAGCAGTGCACGCCGCGCCCCTCCGGCTCCTCGTCGGGTCCGCCGGTGATGAGTTGGGCGAAGACCGCGGCGAACCGGGCGTGCTCGGCCGCACCGCCGATGTAGTCCTTGCGCGACGACGGGGTGGGGGAGTGGATCACGAACTCGCGGGCGTCGCGGTCGTAGGTCGCGGTGGTCTCGATGGCCTGCACGTTGGAGCCGTGACCGGTCTCGGTCATCGCGAAGCAGCCCAGGACGTCGAGGTTGATGATGCCCGGCACGTACTTGTCGTGGTGGCGTTTGGTGCCGAGGTTCTCGACCGCACCGCCGAACAGACCCCACTGGACGCCGGCCTTCACCATCAGCGACAGGTCGGCGTAGCCGAGCATCTCGATCGCGGTGATCGAGGCGCCGATGTCACCGGTACCGCCGTGATCGGATGCGAAGCCCGCGGAGGCGAAACCCTGCGACGCCAACTCGCGCATGACCTCGAGGATGTGGGCGCGCGACTCCTCGAGCGTCCGGGACGGGTCGGGAAGCAGATCCGCGCGGTTGGAGTTCTCGCGGACCGTCTCACGGGTGGCGCGCCAGCGGCCGTCGAGGACGAACCGGAGGTTGTCGACGAGCAGCGCGCGCTCGTCGGCCGACAGGTCGTCGTCGGCGGAGACGCCGGGAGGAGTAACCGGATCGTCGGGGGTCGGCTCCTTGGCGATCGGGGTGTGCTGCGACGGGGTGGGACTCTCAGTGGGAGTTGCCATGGATCCACCGTACGTAGTGCGCACGCCTTCGTCCCACCTTTTGTGGCGCCTGCTACGGCCTCGGCGCGTGCACCAATCCGGTCACGGTGTCGGCGCCGAACCCCCACTTCGGAGGGTGCAGGCATTTCGATGTGATCGGTACCCTAGAGCGCCGTCGCACGTATGGACCGTCACAACCCCACGGTCCTTCCCCACGGTCGCGAGAAAACGGAGGAACGATGTCGGTCCCCACCCAGGATGTGTCCGCGACGGGCACGGGCCCCTCGACCACGGAATGGGGCGGGGCCAACCGCTCCGAGCTGAGCCCGCTGCGGTTCCTGGAACGTTCGGCGGCGGTCTTCCCCGACCGCGCCGCCATCCTCTACGGGCAGCGTCGGCACACCTACGCGGAGTTCGCCGACCACGTCCAGCGCCTCGCCCGGGTGCTCGCATCGAAGATCAAGCCCGGTGACCGCGTGGCCTACCTGGCCCCGAACATCCCCGAGATGCTGATCGCGCATTACGCGGTGCCGCTGGCAGGTGGCGTCCTCGTCGCCCTCAACTCGCGTCTCGCCGGACCCGAGCTGGTCTACATCCTCGACCACTCGGGGGCCAAGGCCCTCTACTTTGACGCCGAGTTCCGCGAGACCGTGTCCGCGATCATCGGCCAGGTGCCGGAGGTCGAGACGGTCGTCGAGATCGCCGATCCCGAATTCGGCGTGACCCCCGGTCCCGTAGCCGACGCCGGCATCGACGGACTCGTCTCCTACGACGATCACCTCGCCGCGGCCGACGAACTCGATCCGACGCCGATCCCGTGGACGGTCGACGACGAGAACACGATCATCTCGATCAACTACACGTCGGGAACCACCGGTAAGCCCAAGGGCGTCATGTACACCCACCGGGGCGCGTACCTGAACTCCTTCGGCGAGACCTTCCACAACCAGTTCACCGGGTCGTCGCGCTACCTGTGGACGCTGCCGATGTTCCACTGCAACGGCTGGTGCACGCCGTGGGCGGTGACCCACGCCGGCGCCACCCACGTGTGTCTGCGCGCCGTACGCGCGGACGCGATCTGGGACGCGATCGACGATCTCGGCGTCACGCACATGTGCGGTGCCCCGACCGTCTGCACCACCATCGTCGGCTCGCCGCGGGCACACCGGCTGGACCGGCCGCTGCACATCACCACCGCCGGGGCGCCGCCGTCGCCGACCGTGATCGGCGCCCTCGAGGCGATCGGCGTGACCGTCGTCCACGTCTACGGCCTCACCGAGGTGTACGGCCCGTACACCATCTGTGAGTACCAAGATGCTTGGGGCGCACTGGAACCCAACGATCGTGCGGCCAAGCTCTCCCGCCAGGGCGTCGGCATGGTGCAGGCCGAGACCGCGCGCGTCGTGGTCGCCGACCAGGTGCCGCTCGTCGACGTCCCCGCCGATGGCGAGACGATGGGCGAGATCGTGCTGCGCGGCAACAACGTGATGGCCGGATACTTCCGTGACGAGGACGAGACCCGAAAGGCGTTCGCGGGCGGCTGGTTTCACACCGGCGACCTCAGCGTCATGCACCCCGACGGTTACATCCAGCTCCGGGACCGCGCCAAGGACATCATCATCTCCGGCGGCGAGAACATCTCGACCATCGAGGTCGAGCAGGCGCTGGTGAGTCACGACGCCGTCCTCGACGTCGCGGTCATCGGTGTCGCGGACGAGAAGTGGGGCGAGCGGCCTCGCGCCTACGTCCTGCTGCAGCCGGGTGCAACGCTCACCGGCGAGGAGCTCGTCGAGCACGGTCGTCGCCTGCTCGCCGGCTACAAGGTGCCGCGCGACATCGTCTTCGCGCACGATCTGCCGCGTACCCCCACCGGCAAGGTCCTGAAGGGCGAGCTACGTGCACAAGCCCGCGCCGAGTGACCCCGCGCCCGTGTGGGCGCTCATGTGGTGATACTTGACCCATGTCAGTTGCCGATGTGGACAGCGCGGGCTTCCGCATGCTCGTCGTCGCCGAGTCGATCCGGCTGTTCAGCGAACACGGCTACGAGTCGACGACGGTCGAGCAGATCGCGTCGGCCGCCGGGATGTCCCGTCGCACCTTCTTCCGGCAGTTCGGGTCCAAGGAGGACGTGATCTTCGCCGACCACGAGTCCCTGCTGGGTCAGGTCGACGACACCCTGGCGTCGTACGTCGGGGATCCCTGGTCGGCGGTGTGTGCTGCGGCCGAGGTGGTGTTCCGGCACTTCGAACGGGACCGCGATCTGGCCGTCCGGCGCGCCCAGGTGGTGCAGGAGGTCCCGGCGCTGCGTGATCGCGAGCTCGTCACCACCTACCGCTACCAGGGGGCCTTCGAGGAGTTCCTGCGTCGGCGACTGCCCGACGAGCCGCCGGTGCACATCGTGGCCTACGTCGCGGCGATCACCGGCACCCACAACTATCTGCTCCGGCAGATGATCCGCGGTGACGCCGACGCGACCCTCGAACGTCTGCGCCGCGAGCTCGCCCGGATCGCGGTGGCACTCGGTGCCCGAGGCTCGGAGGGCGGTGCCGTGGGCGATCCCGAGCTGCTGCAGCAGCAGGTCACCGTCGTGACCTATCCGGCCGGGACGTCGCCGGACGAGGTGGCCCGTCGTGTGGCCGATGAGCTGCGAAAACCCTGAGCATCTGGGGCAGGTTCGGGACAACACCGAATGCGACGAGCACAATCGGTGACGTGGGTCGCATTCCTCCGGTGCTGTGGTGCGTTGACATGGCACTGAGTGCCGTGATGCACTGATAGATAACCACCAATTTGGCACCCCGTGCCGTGAGGAGTTGTCATGGGTTTCGGAAATCCCGACTTCGACGTCTTCCAGCTTCCGGAGGAGCACGTCGCCCTGCGCGAGGCCATCCGCGCGCTCTCCGAGAAGGAGATCGAGCCGCACGCGGCTGACGTCGACGAGAACTCGCGCTTCCCGGAGGAGGCGCTGAACGCACTCAACGCGTCGGGCTTCAACGCCATCCACGTCCCCGAGCAGTTCGGCGGCCAGGGCGGCGACTCGATCGCAGCCTGCATCGTCATCGAGGAAGTGGCCCGCGTGGACGCCTCGGCGTCGCTGATCCCGGCCGTCAACAAGCTCGGCACCATGGGTCTGATCCTCAACGGCTCGGACGAACTCAAGCAGCAGGTGCTCCCGGGCATCGCCTCCGGTGAGGCCATGGCCTCCTACGCGCTGTCCGAGCGCGAGGCCGGTTCCGACGCCGCCGGCATGAAGACCCGCGCCCGCAAGGACGGCAACAACTGGGTCCTCAACGGCTCCAAGTGCTGGATCACCAACGGCGGCAAGTCGACCTGGTACACCGTCATGGCCGTGACCGACCCGGAGAAGAAGGCCAACGGCATCTCCGCGTTCATGGTCCACAAGGACGACCCCGGCTTCACCGTCGGCCCGCTGGAGAAGAAGCTCGGCATCAAGGGTTCGCCCACCGCGGAGCTGTACTTCGAGGACTGCACCATCCCGCTCGACCGCATCATCGGCGACGAGGGCACCGGCTTCAAGACCGCCCTGCAGACCCTCGACCACACCCGCCCGACCATCGGTGCACAGGCCGTCGGCATCGCGCAGGGTGCGCTCGACAAGGCCATCGAATACGTCAAGGACCGCAAGCAGTTCGGCAAGCCGATCAGCTCGTTCCAGGGCGTCGAGTTCATGATCGCCGACATGGCGATGAAGGTCGAGGCCGCGCGCCTCATGGTCTACACCTCGGCCGCCCGCGCCGAGCGTGGCGAGAAGAACCTCGGCTTCATCAGCTCGGCGTCGAAGTGCTTCGCCTCCGACGTCGCCATGGAGGTCACCACCGACGCCGTCCAGCTCTTCGGTGGCGCCGGCTACACCCGCGACTTCCCGGTCGAGCGCATGATGCGCGACGCCAAGATCACCCAGATCTACGAGGGCACCAACCAGATCCAGCGCGTCGTCATGAGCCGCGCGCTGCTGCGCTGATCGCCCTCTGGCTCAACTGGATTCGCCCCGCCGGCCTGCGCCGGCGGGGCGTTTTCGTTCCCGCTCGTGCGTTTCCTTCCCGCTCGGCAGATCTGGCGAGCGGGAAGGAAACGGACACCGCGGGAGGGAAGCGGTCCCGCGGGAAGGGCAGCTGTCCGAGGCGTTCTAGAGTCTTCTCGTGTCTGAGAATCCCTCTGCCCCCGGGCATCTGTTCGTCCTACACGGCGTGATCGAGAACTTCGATTTCGACGCCGTCATCGTCCCAACAGACTCTGCGTTCGTCGTCGAATCGCACTGGTCGCCGGTCGCCGGGGACACCGTTCACGCGCGACCGGCGGACTGGCCCCGGCCGCCGTTCGGGCGCAGCGCAACCGGCGAGCCCGTGTGGTTCCTCAGTGTCGCCGACGCGCAGCTGCTCACCGACGACGAACTCGTCCGCAGACTTCGGGAGACTCTCAGGGATATCGCTTCTTCGGACGTCGAGAAGCCCGCCGGCCGCGCCCTCCGACGCGTCGCACTGCCGGTCCTGGGGATCGGTCGCGGCGGACTCGGCGACCGCCGAGGGGCAATCCTCGGGGCACTGCTCGACACCCTCCGGGCCGAGGCTCAGACACTTGGGCTCGACATCCTTCTCGTCACGCCCGACCCGGCCGTCTTCAGTGCCGCGAAGCATGTCCGCCGCAACCTGGAGGCGAAGGGGTCGAAGCACTGGGAACTCGACGACGCCGAGATGGCCGAGGCGCGTCGGCTCGGCGGGCTGGCGGCCAACGGCCACTTGGCGCTGTTCCTCGGTGCGGGGGTCAGCATGGCGGCCGGACTGCCGAGCTGGGGCACGTTGATCGCCGAGCTCGGCAAGCGAGTCGGCGGCGAGTTGCCCAAGGACTTCGGGGAGCTCGACGCACTCGACCAGGCGGAGTATCTGGCTTCGGCACTCGGCGGCGCCGAGAAGCTGAACGACGCCGTCATCGAGATCATCGGCAGGAAGCAGAAGGTGGCGCTCGCGCACGCCCTGCTGGCCGGGATGGGTTGTCGCGAAGCTGTCACCACCAACTACGACGACCTCTACGAGAAGGCGGTGGAGGCGACCCGCCGTCGGCGTCCGACGATCCTGCCGTGGGAGGCCGTCGACGCGGAACGTCCGTGGCTGCTGAAGCTGCATGGCGACATCGACCGGTCGCCGAGCATCGTGCTCACACGACGGGACTTCGTATTGTTCGACGCCAAGTCCCGACCGGCCGGCTCCTTGCTGCAAGCGCTGCTGTTGACCAAGCACGTCCTCATCATCGGGGCTTCACTGTCCGACGGAAACGTGATCCGCCTCGCGATGGAGGTGGACGAGTACCTGCAGAAAAGCAAGGTGAAGTCCATCCGGGGCACATTCGTCGACACCTCCGGCGTCGAAGCGCGACAACACCTCTGGAAGGATCAGTTCCGCTGGTTCGTCTGTGAGGGTAAAGAACGTGAAGACCGTGTCCGTCGGATGGAAATGTTCCTCGACGCGGTGGCCGCTTTCGCGGCGACGGACGCGCGCTGGCTTCTGGACGAACGGTTCGACGGACTGCTCGACGAGCGGGACCGCGAGGTCGTCGCCAGCGCGCGCCGGCTGACCGCAGACACGCGCGGGGGGTCGGGGCTGCTGGCTCCGTTGGAGAGCGCGCTCAGCAACTTGCGCGGGCACTGAGCCGGGTCTCGTTCCCGCGCAACCGTTTCCTTCCCGCTCGGCAGATCTGGCGAGCGGGAAGGAAACGGACACCGCGGGAGGGAAGCGGTCCCGCGGGAAGGGCAGCGTGCCGGCTCACGCCGGGACGAGACCGGCTGCGGGGGTGTACTTCTCCCGCCTGATCCGACGCGGCGACATACGGCGGCGTTTGAGGGCCTTGACCCCCGCCTCGACCATCGCCGGCGGCCCGCAGAGGTAGGCAGCGTGGTTGCGGCACGACGGAATGTCCTCCATCATCGCGTCACCGACGTAACCGGTTCGCCCGGACCATTGTTCGCGACTGAGGCAAGGGATGTACCGGACCCCGTGGTGGGTGGCCGCGAGTCCCTCCCAGAAGTCCACGTCGTAGAGCTCGGCCCGGGTACGGACCCCGTGGTAGACGTGGATTTCGCGGGCGGGGTCGGCTTCGAGAGCCGCGCGGGCGACCGCCTTCAGCGGGGCCAGGCCCGTTCCACCGGCGAGCAGGACCAGGCCCTCGGACTCGTCCGGTTCGTAGCAGAAGTCTCCCCACGGTCCGGACATCGTGACGGGATCGCCGACATCCAGGGTCTGGAAGATCCATCCTTCAGTCGCCAATCCGCCGGGTTGCCGCCGGATGTGGAACTCGAGCTTGTCGGGCTCGCTCGGCGGATTCGCCATCGAATACGGCCGTGTCTCAGTGGTTTCCGGCACCGTCAGCTCGACGTACTGGCCGGCCGTGAACTCCAGCGGCTGGTCGAGGAGGACCGTCACGGACACGGTGTCGGCGGCGATCTCCGTCACGGATCCAACGGTTCCGGCGATGTCGCGAAGCACGTGGCGCGGTGAGCCGGGGTCCTCGGCGGGCGGTTCGATGTCCACGTCGGAGGCGGGTGTGGTCTGGCAGGACAACACGAAACCCTGTTCCTGCTCGGCAACCGAGAGCACCGAATCCGGGGCCGGCGGATGGTCGACGCTTCCGCGTACGACGCGGACCTTGCAGGTGCCGCACGTTCCCTGGTTGCACGAGTTCGGGACCCACACTCCGTTGCGCAGGAACGCGTCGAGCATCTTCTGATCAGGTCCGCACGACACCGAGGACTTTCCGGTGCTGATCGTGAACTGCTCCGCACTCGTCATGGTCACACCTCCCAAGTGGTGTGCAGCGAGGTCGGGCCGCGGAAGCCCCAACCCCAGAACTCGACGTCGGAGCCGGTGTCGCGCTCGAGGTTCGGGATTGCCTCGAGTAGTTCCTCGAGCCCGATGCGGCAGACCTGGTTGGCGAAGTAGATACCGGCACACGCGTGGTTGCCGGCGCCGAATGCCAGGTGCGGCAGCGGGGGTCGGGTGAGGTCGAACTCCGACGGCGCGTCGTACACGGAGTGATCGTGGTTGGCAGAGCCGTAGGACATCAGGACCACCGAGCCCTCGGGGAGTTCGACGCCGGCCACCTGCACGTCCTTCGTGGCGATGCGGGCGGTCGCCGACCAGATCGGCGAGGTCCACCGCATGCCCTCCGAGATTGCGCGGGGGATCAGGGCGGGCTCGTCGATGACCTGCTCGAGCTGGTCCGGTCGCGTGAACAGTCCGACGAGCGTCGAGCCCATCGCGTGCCCGGGCTCCTGCATCGCGCCGAGGAGATAGACGTAGAGGGTCGGGTAGATGTACTCGCGGTCGCGGGTCTGCCCCTCGGGCATACCGTCGTGCAGCCAGTGGGAGATGGCGCTGTCGTCGGGATTGACGATCCAGTTGTCGATCAGGGGGTCGACGATGGAGCGGATCTCCTCCTTGGCGGCGTCGGCCTCGACGAAGCCCTCGGGGTTGGTGAACTCGCCGTTCTCGTCGACGCCCGCGTTGGTGAACGAGACCGACAGCTTGTGGAACCACTCGCGCAACTTGTCCGAGCTGACCGACTGGAGGCCGAGAAGGTCGCCGAGAGCGCGGACGCTGACCGGCTCGCAGTACCGGGCGATGAGTTCGGCCCGCCCGGTGTCCTCGAATTCGCTCAGGTAGCGGCGCGCGATCGGGCGGACCAGATCGTCGATCCAGCGGTCGACCTCCTGTGGCTGCAGGGCGGGATCGACCATCGACCGGAGGTCGTCGTGAACCGGCCCGTTGACACCGATCACGGCGGGGTGACCGAAGGTGCGTCCGCCGGCCTTGGTGATGACGGCTTCGAAGTCGGGGCTGGTCGCGATGGCGCGGCAGATCTCGGCCGTGGTGGCGACGTAGGAGCCGAGCACCGGCACGTACGCCAGCGGAGCCTCTGCGCGCAACCGCTCGTAGACCGGGTACGGATTGCGCTCGAGCTCGGTCATCGTGATGTCGTCGATCCAGGAGATGGTGCTGGTCATCGGTCGTCCTCACCTCGGTTGATGGTTGATCGGCGAGCTGTCGCCGGGGAGTTGCGAGAGCAGACGTTAGGGACGGATCGACCCCGGGGCGATACGCGATGCGCGGGATCGATACCGATTGCGCGACGGCTGTGATGCACGTCTCCATGGCCCCTGGTGAGTGGGTTGCTGCACAGGGTTGAATCACAGGTGCCGCACCGGGGGTGCGGCGGGATCGGCGCTCGAGCGGGATTGGAGGTCGAGAGGACATGTCGACGCAGCGCACCACCAAGATCAGCGATTGGGAGGCGGCACACCGGGCCGTCGAACAGGTGTACTTCCCGCATGAGCTGACTGCGCTGTCGTCGCCCGACCAACTCGAACTCAACCTGCAGACCGTCGACCTCGGGCCGGTCACCATCGGCCGGCTGAACTGGGGGACCGATGTCTCCATAGCCTGCGACTATCCCGACGCCTACGAGATCAACATCCCCGTCAGCGGTGTCCTCGAGTCTCGTGCTGGGTCGGTTCGCACGACGTCGGAGGCCGGTCAGGCCACGGTGTTCACCGCCGACCGGCCGTCGCTCATCACCCGATGGTCCGCCGACTGCCAGGTCGTCGGGGTGAAGTTCGACGCGGAGTATCTCGAACGTGAGGCCGATCGCGTCCGCGCGGCTCCGCTGAGGTCGCAACTGCTGCTCCCACACCAGCTCGACCTCACCGGGCCCGACGAACAGTCGTGGTTCGCGCTCGTCCGTGCGCTCTCGGCGCAACTGCGGGAGCCGGCCGACCTACTCGCCAATCCGCTCGTCGGACCGCAATTGGCGAGCGCGGTCAGCAGTGCCTTCATCCTCGCAGTCTCGCCCGAAGAGGCTGGGACAGGCCTGCGGCCGCGCATGGTGAAGCGGGTGCTCGATGCCCTGCACGACGATCCTGCTCGCGACTGGCGTCTGGCCGACATGGCCGAGATCGGTGGGTCGAGTCTCCGGAGACTGCAGGAGGGCTTCGCCGAGCATGTCGGTGCCACGCCCACCCAGGTGCTGCGCGACATCCGTCTGAGTCGGGCGCGCGCCGACCTGCTCTCCCCGGATGACACCGGAACCGTCGCCGAAGTCGCTGCCCGATGGGGCTTTTCCAGTCCGAGCCGGTTCGCGGCCGCCTACCGGACGAGGTATGGGATCGCGCCCTCGGAGCATCGGCGCCGGTGAGCCGCCACACCTGGTCGGACACGAATCCCGTTCCCGCGGGACGGATTGGCCCACCGTGCCGTTCTAGAGTCTTCTCGTGTCTAAGAACTCCTCTGCCCGCGGCCATCTGTTTGTCCTGCACGGCCTGATCGAGAACTTCGATTACGACGCTGTGATCGTCCCGACGGATCACTCGTTTGTCGTCGAACCGGATTGGGAGTCCGTCGCCAAGCATCTCGATCGTGCGCGACCGGCGAACTGGCCTGCCGAGTTCGGGCGAAGTGGCGCGGGGGATGCAGTGTGGTTCATCAGCGTTGCCGATGAGCGTCTTCTGACGGATCAGGATCTCGTCGGTCGCGTGAGCGGTGCCCTGCGTGCGATCAGCGATGCGGATCTCCCGACGCCGGACGGACGGGTGGTGAGACGGGTGGCGTTGCCGGTTCTCGGCACCGGTGCCGGCGGACTCGGCGACCGTCGGGGCGCGATTCTTGGGGCGCTGCTCGACGCACTGCAGAGTGAAGCGCAGACGCTCGAACTCGACATCCTTCTCGTGACGCCCGACCCCGCCGTCTTCAGTGCTGCTCAGCACGCTCGCCGAAACCTCCAGGCGGCGGGTTCGAGGCACTGGGAACTCGACGACGCAGAACTCGACGAAGCGTCGCGGCTCGGCACCTTAGCAGCTGACGGTCATCTCGCACTCTTCCTGGGCGCTGGCGTGAGTATGGCTGCGGGACTGCCCAGTTGGGTCACGTTGCTGAAGGATCTGGGCAAGAGAGTCGGCGGCCTGCCAGACGACTTCGGCAACCTCGGAAGCCTCGACCAGGCGCAATATCTCGCAGGCAAGCTCGGTGCCGAGCAGTTGAATGATGCGGTCACCGACATCATCGGCAAGCCGAAGAAGGTGGCGCTGGCACACGCCTTGCTGGCCGGTATGGGATGTCGCGAAGCGGTGACCACCAACTACGACGACCTGTACGAAGTCGCGGTCGAAGCCACCGGCCGAACCCGTCCCGCGATCCTGCCGTGGCAGTCGGTCGACCAACAGCGGCCGTGGCTGCTCAAGCTGCACGGCGACATCCACAGGTCCGAGAGCATCGTGCTCACCCGTCGAGACTTCGTGCTGTTCGACGCCAAGTCGCGGCCGGCGGGTTCGCTTCTCCAGGCGTTGCTGCTGACCAAGCACGTCCTCATCGTCGGCGCCTCGCTGGCAGACGACAACGTGATCCGACTGGCGATGGAGGTCGACGAATACCTTCAGCAGAGTGAGGACCGGGCCGAACAAGGCACCTTTGTCGACGTTTCCGGTGTCGAGGCGCGGAAGCATTTGTGGCGCGGCCAATTTCGTTGGTTTGTGTGTGACGGCTCATCGCCGCGGCACCGAGTCCGTCGGATGGAGGTGTTTCTCGACGCCGTTGCCGCGTATGCGGCGAGCGACGCGCCGTGGCTGCTGGACCAGCGGTTCGATGGACTGCTTCCGGAGTGGGACCGGGATGTCGTCGCACAGGCCAGGGAACTCGCTGCCGCAACGCACTCGGCATCAGGCTTGCTCGCACCGATGCGTCGTGCTCTTCGTGCGCTCGGTGGGGCGTAGGACTCAGCGTCGCGGGTTGGCGGCAGTGTGGGTCGATCGGAGTAAAGACCGGGCCAAGTAGGCGATCCCGAGGTCTATGTCACATATGTCTGCAATCATCCCCCCACCGAACGAATGCGGAACGTGCTGTCTCGGACGAGAGCCGAAGCCGCGATCGAACTGACTGATGAGCAGGAGCAGGTAGTTGGCCAAACCGCGGTTGTTGAAGAGGGTTGTAGCGGCGTTCTCCGGGGGTAGATCTACGGAAAAGTCGATGAAGAAGTCGACCACTGCTGCGAAGAAGGCAACCGGTACGGCAAAGAAGAAGACCGGCACTGCGAAGAACACCGTAAAGACCAAGAACGCAGATCAGAGTAAGACGACAAAGTCCCAGCCGGCGGCCAAGAGTCAGCCCCGACAAACTGGCCAAAGCACAAAGCCGACTGGTGCGGGGCCAACGCCGCGCTCGCAGTCGGCGACCAGAACCACTGCGGCGCCCATCGGAAGCGGCCGTTCGAAGAGCGCGACGCCGCGTCCACTGCGCACACCTCGACGACGTCGCTCCACTGTTGCGCGCAACTCGACAGTCGTCACTCCCGAACTCGAGTTCGACCGCGAGATCGAGCAGTACAACCTGGCGGAAGCGGAGTTGAGTGAGCGTCTCGAGACCGTTTCCCGCCAGCTGGACGAGTGCCGAAGGAGCACGATCAGCATCGCGGACAGCGTGGACGATATTCGTCGCCTGTCGGCGGAAGTCACCTATCTGTCTGAGCGACTGACGACTCTCCGAAGCCGCCGCGATGAGTACCGCAGGCAGCGGGACGACCTGCTCAGGTGGGGGCCGACGGACGATTGGGCCGCTGCTGGATCGGTGGTGACGGTGTCCTTCGGGAACGACGGGCAGACGGACACGTTCGTGCTGACCGAGCGGGAGTCGGACTCCGAGTACGAGACTCTGCCTTACGATTCGACCCTCGGCCAGGCTCTGCGGCGCAAGCGACCTGGTGACTGTGCGACCTACCAGCGGCCCGACGGGAGGCTCTGCACGGTCACGGTGATCAGTGTCCGTCCAGGATTTCGCGCGGTCTCGTCGGCGAACACAGGTCGAAAGCAGTAGCTCGGTTTACCCGTGCAGGACGGAGGAGTGCAGTTTGGTCAACGTCTACGGTCGCGTCCTCGTCGATCTTCGACGGGAGACCTTCCACGCATCGAAAACCTGCCAGTCGGCGTCCGCAGCCGCGCACTGGTGTGCAGGTGCAGCCGCTTACCGCAGTCGCCTACAGCCGTGCAGCGCTTGTGCTTCGGGGCATATGCGCGCTTTCTTGGTGGCGCTGGGACGCCTACCGAGTGGGACTCGAAAATCGCTCGGTCTCCCACATCTGTGGCTCGTCGAAGGGCGGTTCGATCAACGGGATGTCGATCCCGCGGACACGGTCGCGGACGCCGAAGTACCCTACGGGGCTCCCGACGATCTAGGCGACCCGCGCTTCGTCGCGCAGTCCAGTGTCGGGTGGGGGACGGCGTCGTACGGGCAAGACCCTGAGGAGTACCTGGGAGACGCTACTGACGACGACAACGACTGGCGTGGGGGCGGTGCGCGGTATCTGGACTGAGCGGTGTCAAGCTCGGGTGGTCAGCACCTGCAACGATGCCCACCCCGCGGCGGCAACTGGACCGCGTCGTCGGTATGGACGCCGACTGCGCAGGCCGATGCGGGCGGCGCAGTAAGCCGGAGAGGCTGCAATACGATGACGGGGAGGCATCGCCCTATGTCACAGCTGTCGCGGAGGACTGAACGTGCGGATTATCGACAACGTTAACGACCTATTGGGCGATGAGCTCAAGGGCGTGATCGCTCCCGGGGCGAAGGTCCGCGTTGCGGCCTCCACGTTCTCGATCTTTGCTTTTGAGGCGCTGCGAAAGGAATTGGAGCAGGTCTCCGAACTGGAGTTCATCTTCACCTCACCGTCGTTCGTGACCGAGAAGGTCACCGACAAGCTCCGCAAGGAGCGCCGCGAGTTCTTCATCCCGGGTGGACGTGCAGAGTCGAGCCTGTCCGGCTCGGAGTTCGAGATCCGGTTGCGCAACAAGCTCACTCAGCGTGCCATCGCGAAGGAGTGTGCTGATTGGGTGCGTAGGAAGGTGACGTTTCGGTCGAACTCCACGGGGAACCCGATGCAGCAGTTTGCTGTGGTGGACGATATTGCTGCCTTCATGCCGCTGCAGGGCTTCACCACCTCGGATCTCGGTTACGAGCGGGGCAATGCGGTGTCGAACATGGTGCACCGGATCGACGATGCCCCAATGACGATGCAGTACATCCAACTCTTCGACCTGATCTGGAACAACCCAGATCAGCTCGACGACGTCACCGACGCGGTCTCCGACTACATCGCCAGTGTGTACGCCGAGAACTCCCCAGCTCGTATCTACTTCCTGATCCTCTACAACTTGTTTGCCGAGTTCCTCGACGACATCAACGAGGACGTCTTGCCCAACGACCGGACCGGCTACCAGGACACGAAGGTCTGGAACAGCCTCTACAACTTCCAGCGTGACGCGGCGACCGGGATCATCAACAAGCTCGAAACCTACAACGGCTGCATCCTCGCCGATAGCGTCGGACTCGGAAAGACATTCACCGCGCTGGCGGTCATCAAATACTACGAGCTGCGCAACAAGTCGGTCCTTGTCCTGTGCCCTAAAAAACTCGCCGAGAACTGGACGAACTACAACGCGAACCTGACCACGAACATTTTCGCCGGCGACCGCTTCAATTACGACGTCCTCGCCCACACCGATCTGTCCCGCACCCGCGGTGAGTCGCTGGGGCTCAGGCTGGACCGAGTCAACTGGGGCAACTACGACCTCGTCGTGATCGACGAGTCGCACAACTTCCGCAACGCCGACTACGCCGAGGAGAAGGAGTCCCGCTACCAGCGACTCATGCGCCAGGTCATCCGTGAGGGCGTCAAGACCAAGGTTCTGATGCTCTCGGCTACCCCGGTCAACAACCGGTTCAACGATCTGAAGAACCAGCTCCAACTCGCCTACGAGGGTGAGTCAGAGAACCTCTCCCGGCACCTGAATATCTCGACCACGGTCGAGAAGGTCTTCAAGGATGCACAGACAGTGTTCAACGAGTGGTCCAAGCTCGACTCAGAGGACCGCACGACCGACCGCATCCTGCAGATGCTCGACTTCGACTTCTTCGAACTGCTCGACGCCGTCACGATTGCCCGGTCACGCAAGCACATTCAGGCGTTCTACGACACCACGGAAATCGGGGCATTCCCCGAGCGGCTCCCACCGAGATCGATCCGCGAACCACTCACCGACCTGCCCGACGTGCCCGGCTTCAACGACATCTTCGAGCAACTCCAGGCGCTAACGCTGGCCGTCTACACGCCGCTGGCCTACGTGTTCCCGAGCCGCATCAGCAAGTACGAAGACCTCTACAACGTCACCGCCGGCAACGCGCGATCGAACCTCGGCCAGAGGGGGCGTGAACAGGGCCTCAAGAAGCTCATGACCGTCAATCTCCTCAAGCGGTTGGAGAGCTCGGTCGACGCATTCCGCCTGACACTGAACAAGATCGAACTCACCGTTGACCGGACCCTGAGTCTCCTCGACACGCACAGCGGTTCCACCGCCGGCCTCGGCGCCGACTTGTCTGACCTCGACCTCGACGTGGACGACGAGGACGACGCGAACCTCGAGGCGTTGTCCGTCGGAGAGAAGATCAAGATCGATCTCGACGACATCGACATCGAGTCGTGGCGTCGGGACCTGCGGAACGACCGCGAAACCCTCCGCGAACTGGTTGCTGAGATGTGCAAGGTCACGCCGGAACATGACCTCAAACTCCAAACGCTCAAGCGGCTCATTGAAGGCAAGGTTGCGCACCCGATCAACCCGGGTAACCGCAAGGTGCTGGTCTTCTCCGCTTTCGCCGACACCGCGAACTATCTCTACCGTGAGCTCGCGCCCGCCCTGACCGAGATAGGACTCGAGACAGCCCTCATCACAGGTGGAGGCCACGGAGCGAAGACCACACTCGGCACCGGTTTCGACTTCCAACAAGTCATGTCGATGTTCTCGCCCCGGTCGAAGCAGCGTCACCTCATCATGCCGAAGGAGACCCGCGAAGTCGACGTGCTCATCGGCACCGACGTCATCAGTGAGGGCCAGAACCTCCAGGACTGCGACTACCTGATCAACTACGACATCCACTGGAACCCGGTCCGGATTGTTCAGCGCTTTGGGCGGATCGATCGCATCGGCTCCACCAACACACTGATCCAGCTGGTGAATTTTTGGCCCGACATCTCCCTCGACGAATACATCAACCTCAAGGAGCGCGTCGAGAACCGGATGGTCATCGCCGATCTCGCCGGCACCGCCGACGACAACGTCCTCACCCTCGAGAACGGTGACGCTGCGTTCCGCAAAGAACAGCTCCGCAAGTTGCAGGACGAGGTCATCGAACTCGAAGACGTCCGTACCGGCGTCTCCATCACCGACCTCGGCCTCAACGACTTCCGGATGGACCTGCTCGGATATATCAAAGAATACGGCGACCTTGCGGCTGCGCCGAAAGGCCTGCATGCCGTTGTGCCCGCAGATCCAATCAAGGGATTGAAGCCTGGCGTGATTTTCGCGCTACGGAACGTGAATGCCGACGGGAACATCAACCGAGGCAATCGACTTCACCCGCACTACCTTGTCTACCTCGACGAGGCCGGCAACGTCATCGCTGATCACACCGAGGCCAAGCATCTGCTCGACCTTATCCGCGCGGGATGCCGAGCCCACGACGAGCCGGTCACCGACGTCGTCCGCACCTTCAACTCTGCAACCGGCGAGGGCGCGGACATGGACAGGTACTCCGAGCTCCTTACCGATGCGATCCGCTCGATGATCGAGGTCACCGAGGAACGCGACATCGACAGCCTGTTCAGCGGAGGTCACACCACCGCTCTCGCCCAGACCATCGCCGGCCTCGACGACTTCGAACTCATCGCGTTCATCGCCGTCGTCGATCCGAACGGCGGGAACACCGTTGATGAGTGACAACGGCATGAAGATGCTGTACCGGTGGCCGGCCGCCGCGAAGTTCGGCAGCCGTGTACCGAAGGAGAAGTTCTACTCCCACGGCACCGTCTCCGCGGCGGTACGCGAGAAGTTCGTCGTCGAGGTGCACCGCATCACCTGGGCTTACAAGCTCGCCGAGAGCACGACCAATCTCGTTGGAAGCTCAGCGGTTCCGGAGATCCAGGTCTTCGACATCGACGCGAAAGGCGACGAAGTGTCGGAATCGGTGCTGACCGCGATCGATAAGGCTATCCCGTTCCCAATCATCTTTGAGATCAGTCGAGGTGAACGACAGGACCGGAGCATTCGAATGGTGGCTGCGAACAAGCAACTGGGTTCCGGCCTGCCGAAGCTCAGCGACTACTTCAGCACGGCCTGGCAGTCAGCTGAGAGTGAGAGGCAGCCTCTCCCCACTTCGATCACACTTCCCGCCCTCTACACTGCTCTCCTTAATCCACTCATGCCGGCGGCAACGCGGCCGGGTGAAAATGTGTCGGAGGTCGCTGCAAGACTGGAGAAGGTACGCAAACTCGAACGCGAGATCGCCTCACTCGAGCGCAAACTCCGTGCCGAGCCTCAGTTCAACCGCAAGGTCGAATTGCGGCGGGCGTTGAAGACAAAGCAAGCAGAACTGGCCGTATTGGTCGAAAGGTAGGCAGAGTAAACCCGTGGAGAAGCTGCGCATGACGTCGCCCGACCTTACTGATGGCAACATTAACAAGCTCGCGGAGTTGTTTCCTAGCGTTGTCACAGAATCTCTCGACGCCGAGGGTAACCCGAAGAAGGCCATAGACTTCGACCTTCTCCGTCAGGAACTGTCCGACCATCTTGTCGAGGGACCGCAGGAGCGTTACCAGCTCAATTGGCCAGGCAAGCGAGCCGCTGCATTCGCAGCAAACGCGCCCATCGCCAAGACTCTTCGACCGGTGCGCGAGGAATCGGTCGATTTCGACACCACCAAGAACCTCTTCATCGAAGGCGACAACCTCGAAGCACTCAAGCTTCTCCAAGAGTCCTACCTTGGCAAGGTCAAGCTGATCTACGTCGATCCCCCTTACAACACGGGCTCTGACTTTGTATACGCAGACTCCTTTGCTTCGACGAAGCAGGACGAACTCAAGGCATCTGGCCAACTGAATGAAGAGGGCGTTCCTCTCGTCACCAACCCCAAGGCTAACGGTCGCTACCACTCTAACTGGCTGACCATGATGTATCCGCGATTGAAGCTGGCCAGGAATCTCCTGGCTGACGACGGGGTTTTGGTCGTCTCCATTGACGAGAACGAACATGGCAATCTAGTCAATCTAGGCCGTGAGGTTTTCGGCACAGCTGCATACGTCGGGGAAATCGTCGTTAAGAATAGTAGCAAGAACGACCAGGACTACATTTCGATGCAGCACGAGTATCTTGTCTTTTTCGTTCGGGATAAGGAGTCTAACCGCGGAGACTGGGTCGAGAGAAAGGACGGCCTCGACAAAATCTATGCCGCGTTCGAAAGATTCAAGCAAGAGTTTGGTGCTGACTGGACGGCTATCAACGCCGCGGCCAAGACATGGTACAAACAGTTTCCCCCGGCCGACCCCGTGTATGCAAGTAAGCACTACACCTGGATGGACGAGCGGGGAATCTATTTCGCCGACAACATCTCCGGACCAAACGACGGCCAGTATATTTACGACCTCCCTCATCCAGTCACAGGTCAGCCCTGCAAGATGCCATCTACGGGCTGGCGATACCCTCAATCGTCGATGCAAGAGCGAGTTCGCAGCGGCCTCGTTCACTTTGGCCCGGACCATTCTACAGTTCCTAACAACAAGACTTATCTGGCGAACACTGAGTATCAAAGTCTGACGAGCATCCGGTATGTGGACGGCCGCGCCGCATCGAAGCGACTCGCCACGCTCTTTGGCAGCAAAGTCTTCACCAATCCGAAAGACGAGCTTCTATTGCGGGATATTTACCAGGCATTAGGGGTGGGCAGTGGTGACATCGTGCTCGACATGTTCGCCGGTTCAGGCTCCGCACTCCACGCCGTCTGGGAACTCAATGCGTCTACAGGGTCGGAAGCATCGTTTATCGGCATCCAGGTGGCCGAGGACCTAGCAGAATCACTAAAGACGGCGAAGGGTGCGGCAAAGAAAATTACCGCGAACTCGATCAAGTTGCTGACTGGCCTCGGGAAACCAGCGACTGTGGCGGAGATCGGGAAGGAACGTCTCAGGCTCGCAGGACAGAATGTCGCCGAGAAGGTGGCAACCGTCGATGTCGGCTTCCGAAGTCTTGAGATCGACACCTCTAACATGGCCGATGTGCTGCGCGGGCCGGACGAGACGGAACAGCTTGCACTCTCAGAGCTGGAGGGCAGCGTGAAGCCGGATCGTTCGGGCGAGGACCTGCTGTTCCAGGTGATGCTCGACTGGGGTCTTGAGTTGACTATGCCTATCACCGTCGAGCAGATCGACGGACATGAGGTCTTTGTTGTCGAGGACGGTGCGCTGGTCGCCTGCTTCGACGCGGAGGTCAGCCCTGAGCTTGTGTGCGTCATCGCGGGGCGTGAGCCTCTTCGCGCAGTTTTCCGAGATTCCGGTTTCGCCTCTGACGATGCCCGTATTAATGCTGAACAGGTCTTTCGTGAGGTGTCGCCGGCTACGGACGTGAAGGCGATCTGACGACGATGAAGCTTCAGTTCAAGGTTCAGCAGTATCAGACCGATGCTGTCGACTCGGTGGTTGAGGTCTTCGCCGGTCAGCCCAAGCATGACGGCGTCTCATATCGAATCGACCCAGGGCGGCGGCGATCCGGTGAGGAACCGATTTATTCCGATTCGGGTTTGCGGAATGCCGATATTGCGCTGACTGGTGCCCAGCTCTTGGAGAACGTGCACAAGGTGCAGCGTTCCCGAAACTTGCCGCTGTCGACGAAGTTGGTGGACAGCAAGGCAGCACCGGGGGCACCGAATCTCGATGTTGAGATGGAGACCGGTACTGGTAAGACATACGTCTACATCAAGACGATCATGGAACTGCACAAGCGGTATGGCTGGTCGAAGTACATCGTCGTCGTACCGTCGGTGGCGATTCGTGAGGGTGTGAAGAAGTCGTTCGACGTGACAGCCGAGCACTTTCAGCAGATCTATGGAACGAAGCCACGCTCGTTCATCTATAACTCATCGCGGCTGCACGAGGTGGAGCGGTTCAGTTCTGATGCCGGTGTGCAGGTGATGATCATCAACATTCAGGCGTTCAACTCGTCCGGCAAGGACAACCTCCGCATCTACGATGTGCTCGACGATTTCCAGTCTCGCCGGCCGATCGACGTGATCAGGGCCAACCGGCCAATCGTGATCATCGATGAGCCGCAGAAGATCGGTGCTGACAAGTCCCTCACTTCGTTGGCCGAGTTCAACGCGCTGATGATGCTGCGCTACTCAGCCACCCACAAGGTCGAACACACCAAAGTCCATCGCCTCGATGCCCTGGACGCCTACAACCAAAAGCTTGTCAAGAAGATCGCCGTCCGCGGCATCACCGTCAAGGGGCTCGCAGGCTCGACCGCGTACCTGTATCTCGATGCGATCGAAATCGCGAAGGGCGCCAAACCCCGGGCCCGGGTCGAGGTCGAAGTTCAGACGAAGACTGGCATAAAGCGTCAAGTCACGCGTCTCGACGTTGGGGCGAACCTGCACGACGTTTCCAACGGTATCGAGGCATACAAGGGTCTGTTCATCACCGACATCGACGCCAACCGTGACGTGATCGAGCTGAGCAATGGTGATGTGGTCATCGCTGGGCAGCTCGCCGACCGCGATGTGACCGAGGAAACCAAGCGCCGTATTCAGATTCGCGAAGTCATCCGCGCTCATCTCGACAAGGAGCGGGAGTTGTTCAGCCGGGGCATCAAGGTGCTCTCGTTGTTCTTCATTGACGAGGTCGCGAAGTACCGCGACTACGACCGGGAGGATACCCTCGGCGACTACGCACGCATCTTCGAGGAGGAATACGAGACGATCCGCGACGAGGTCCTCGGCGAACTCGCGCTCGACGAATCAACCACAGCGCACCAGGAGTACCTGGTCCGCGACGAAGTCGGGAAGGTGCACGAGGGTTACTTTTCGATCGACAAGAAGTCCAAGCGGCAGGTCAACGGCAAAGTCAGCGGTCGGGGCGACGACAAGGGGCAGTCCACGGATACGGACGCCTACGACCTGATCCTTAAGAACAAGGAACGTCTACTGTCGTTCGAGGAGCCGGTGCGGTTCATCTTCTCGCACTCTGCACTGCGCGAGGGCTGGGACAACCCGAACGTGTTCGTCATGGGGATGCTCAAGAAGAGTGACAACACTGTGTCTCGCCGGCAGGAGATCGGTCGCGGTCTTCGATTGGCGGTCGACCAGCACGGCGAGCGCATGGACAACCTGGTCGTCGTGCACGACATCAACGAACTGACCGTCGTTACTGACGAGTCCTACACCGACTTCGTGACCGGGCTTCAGAGGGAGATCGCCGATTCGTTGGCGGCGCGGCCACGTAAGGCGAGCGTGAAGTTCTTCACTGGCAAGACCATTCAGACTCCCAGCGGCGAATCTGTTGTGGAGGAGGCGCTTGCGCAGGCGCTTTATAAGTACCTCATCAGGAACGACTACCTCAACGACGATGACACGGTCTCCGAGACGTACAAGGAGGCCAAAGAAACCGGCACTCTCGCCGACCCCACTTCGGAGGTGCTGCGGCCGGTCATCGATTCGATGTGGCCCCTTGTGGATGCGCTATATCTCGACGTGAAGGTGATCGGCGAGGACGGTCGGAAGCCGAAGAAGATCCCGCTCAATGAGGCCAACTTTGCGAAGAAGGAGTTCCAGGCGCTCTGGGGTCGGATCAACCATAAGGCTGTCTACCAAGTTGAGTTCGACTCAAAGGAATTGATCCGCAAGTGCATTGAAGAGCTCGACAGTCATCTCAACGTGGCCGCGATGCAGTACGTCCTTATTGAAGGACAGCAGAAGGACACCCTCGACACCGAGGACCTCACCAACACAGCCGGATTCGACCAAACGCGCACACGGACTCACACCGAAACGGTCTCCGCTGGCTCCCAAGTGAAGTACGACCTGCTCGGGGAGATCACCGAGAAGACCAAGCTCACCCGTCGTACCGTCGCTGCCATCTTGAGTGGGGTCACCCCGGCGACGTTCGCGAAATTCCGAGTCAACCCGGAACAGTTCATCACCGAAACCGCCCGGCTTGTCAACGAGCAAAAGGCCACTGTGATCGTCGAGCACCTGACCTACGACACGCTGGAAGACCGGTTCGACTCGGCGATCTTCACCGAAAATCAAACCAGGCAAGACTTCACACAGGCCGGCAACAAGCTGCGGAAGCACATCTACGACTACGTCGTCACCGACTCCAACATCGAACGCGACTTCGTCAACGAGATCGACACCAGCAACGAGGTCGCGGTCTATGCGAAACTCCCACGGGGTTTCTTCATCCCGACACCGGTTGGTGACTACAACCCCGACTGGGCGATCGCGTTCACCGAAGGCAGTGTGAAACATGTCTACTTCGTCGCCGAGACAAAGGGCTCACTCTCGAGTCTCCAGCTCAAGGGTATCGAGAACGCCAAGATTGAGTGCGCGAGGAGATTCTTCAAATCTCTCAACGAAAAGAATGGTGGCGACGTCACCTACGACGTAGTTACCGACTACACCGAGTTGATGAGACTCGTGACGACATAGCCGCGATGAGCTGCCCCCTCATCCGGGCACGCAGTGAACAAACGAGGCAAACGAATCGACCGCTGCGAGCAGTGTTTGACAGGGGGAAGAAGTGTGTAGGGGTCAGCTGAAATCAACACGGGTTTGAGCCGTCCTGCGGTACAGAGAGCTACTTGTCAGGCCTCTGGTGCATTCTGTGTGGGACCAATTACGGTCGGCTCGTGACGGGCTCGGTGGAAGGAAGCGGGGGCGAGGTGTCGGCGACAGTGCCGGAGGGTGGGGGAACCGCCTTTGGAGTCAGAAAACGGGTTGGTGAATGACTTCCGAACAGACGTCCCTGCAAGACGCCGTAGGCGGTGCGGTTGAACGAGGTCGCGCGGAACTGTCCCTATTGGATGACGTCGTAGACCGCCTGGTGGCCGCGTTCGCTAAGACCGTGGACGAAAGCGCGGATAACGCGGGCGAGCAGCCTCCGTTGATCCGAGAGCTCGAAGACATCGTTCGGGGGATACCCCGTGAGCTGCGAAAACACCTCGACCGCGAACGGGACGCGCTCGGAACGTTCAACATTGCGTTCTTCGGCCGCACAGGAGTGGGTAAGAGCACTCTCCTGTCGGCGTTTGGCGAACTTGACGGCAGTTATGTATCGCCCGGAGCGAGCGACTGGACGACCGACGTCCGGCACATCGAGTGGCGCGGCTGCCGGCTCTACGACACTCCTGGGATCAACGGCTGGGGTAGGACCGAGAGTCGTGATGACCTCGAGCTGAGGGCACGAAGAGCCGTGGAGATCGCTGACATTGTGCTCCTTTGCTTCGACAACCAAAGCCAGCAAGCCATGGAGTTCGCGAAGATCGCCGACTGGGTCCGCGACTACGGGAAGCCGGTTGCGGTAGTGCTCAACGTTCGCAATCCGCGATGGCGAGACACGATCAAGGTTCCGAGGAGACGGCGGAAGAACCTGTCCGAATCGGTTCGCCAGCACGCTGACAACATTCGGACCGAGCTCGCGAACATCGGGCTGCCGGACACCCCCGTCGTCGCGGTGCATAGTCGGCGTGCCCTCTTCGCACGGGCAGCCACACCTTTTCACGGACCGGGCCGAGAGGACTTCCTTCACGAACGAGAGGAGTTCGGGACCGAGACGCTTACGCGCTGGTCGAACTTCGAGACTCTGGAACGGTTGATCACCGCGGCGATCGTAGAGGGCGCCGCGGACCTGCGTCTCAACGCGCTCCGCGAGGATGTCCGGGCGCGCTGCAAGCAGTCGGCCGAAGAATTGAGCCGGCTGGCAGGAGCGATAGAGAAACAAGCGGATGCACTCGATCGCGAGATCGAATCCCTGTTCGCGACCCTCGGGTATCCGGAGGGTGAGGAACGGCAAAAATGGCTGCAGCCCGCGGACGTGGATCTCGTCGCAGCTGCGGAAGCGACCAGGGGACGCCCGTACACGTCCCCGGCCAAGGGCTCGTTGGATCGCTACGTCCGGTACCTCAGCGGCTCTCATCTGGCGCAGTGTCGCCGGAAGGCGCGAACCGCAGCAGATGAGCTGATTGAGAATGCGTTCAACGACCATCGAACCATCGATGAAGCAGAGTTCACGAAGGCCGTGTTCGACGAATCTGCGATCCGAACGGCCGTTGACACAGTGTGGACCGACCGGCAGACGTTCCTCGAGCGCGAAATCGACATGGCGACTGGCCAGCAGTCTGTGCTGGACCATTCTGCGACCGCGCGTGCCGCTGCCATCCGAGGTTCGGACGGCAGCGGGGCGGCGGGCAAGTTCGTTCAAGGTGGGGGCATTGCCGTCGGTCTCGGTGCGCTGGCGGTGCCGGTTGCGATCGCGAACTTCTGGAATCCCGCTGGCTGGGTCGCCGGTGTGGCTGTCGCTGGCGTCGGAGTCGCGGGTCAGCTTCAGCAGCGCTTCGGTAAACGTCTGAGTGAACGGTCTGAAGAGGCCGCGCGCAAAGCGCGAGTCGAGGCAATCGCGAATAGCCACCGCGCGGTGGACCAGACCTTCGATGACTACGAGGATCTCGTTGTCCGTGGGAGTCGTGAAGCGGCGTGGGTACTCGTGTCGGAGTCGGCCATCGAACTGCTCACGCAAACAGTCCTTCTCCGAAGGGCACACGGCCGGGTCGAGAAGTTGGTTGACGCGCTGAACGTCGGCGCTAACTCGATCGGGGCTTCTCGTGCGCCGAAAAACGTCCTCCTTCGCGCGCAGGAGCAGGTCGCCGATACCCGCACCAACCTGACTCGAGTCCTGCTGGGAGAGGACTGGCTCGACAGCGTTGATTCCTCAGGACAAGTCCTTCAAGTGGACCCCGGCACTCGCGTCCTGTATGCGGAGCGGAACGGATCAGACAAACGCAGGTTGTGCGACGCGATCATTGAAACGTGGGCGACACCGCCGATCGAGAGCATCAGAGCCTGGCGGGATGAGGTCGAAGCGGAGGCGCTGAGAGACTCTGGGCTTCTTGAAGTGACACAGTCGTTTTCGGGTGTGGTGCGCGCGAAACCTGTCTTGTCTGTCTTCGGTGACTACAATTCAGGTAAGTCGTCATTGATCCGCCGTATACTTCTCGAGAACGACGTGCGTGCGATCGAATCGATCGACATCCGCGCGGTCCCCGCAACCGAAGCGCCCGACCGATACGAACTGCCCCGATTCGACCTCGTCGACACACCTGGACTGCAGGGCGGAGATCCCGCGCATGCGCAGCACGCGGTCCAGTCGGCTGTCGAGTCGGCGCTCGTCTTCGTTGTCGTCCACATCAATCTCCTCGTCGGCGACACCGAGCTCTTGGAGCAACTTGCGCGTGGTTCGTCTGAACACGCTGCCAAAGGCGGGCGAATGGTGTTTCTTATCAACCGGTGTGACGAGCTGGGCGCGGACCCGCTGACGACGCCCGACACCTTTCTCAACCTAGCGCAGCGGAAACGCGAGGAGCTGTGCGCGGCTCTCGCACGGCGCTCCATCGACGTCGGGGCCGACCGGATACATGTCCTGTCTGGAGATCCGTACGGACTTGCGGGCGGAGACCACGAACTCGACAAGCATGATTTCGACGGGAACAGAGCTTGGGACGGTGTCGGTGCATTGATCGAGGCCATCGCGGAGCTGCCTGAAGACGTCGTGTCTTCGGCCAAAGTGGCCGCTGCTTTCGACACCGCTGTTACGGCGCTGAAGCGCCAGATGCGTGATCTTCATCGTCAGCGGGACAAAGCCAACGCTGACATTCATCGACTCGAACCACTGTTGGGTGCTGTGCGGGCAGCCCATACGGATGCATCGATCATTTCGGATTCTCTCCGCGAGCGAGCTCACAGGATCGTCCAGCGTCTTGCATCGGACGCGAAGTCAAGAGTCCACGGGATCGACCGAAAGGGTAACGCCAAACTGAAGGACCTCGTCGAAAGTTGGTGGCGGGAGCCACAAGTCGAAACGGAGTTGGAGCGGTACCTTGATGAGGCGGCGAAGACAATCGACGAATGGCGCGGTGAGCACGAGTCGGCCATCGGACGCGAGAGTCGTTCAGCCCAGTTCGAGGTGATGACCGGTGACGGCGTCGGCTTCCAGACCGCCGACCGCGACTGGCTCGACGACATGGCCGAGGGTGTGGGCGAGACGGCCGGGAACCTCGCGCCCCTGGTGAAAGCCTTTGGTAGCCGCGACGCGGTCTACCAGATCGGTAAGCAACTCGGCCACAAGTTCAAACCCTGGGGCGCGGTGAAGGGCGGAGTAAAGGTGGCGAGGGCCGGTGCTGTCCTAGCGGTCGTTGCCGCCGCGGCCGATGCCACGGCGATGGCGAATGATGCGCGCAAGTCTAACGAACACCAGAATCAGCTGGCGCTTGCCATAGAGATGATCGACAAGCGCGCTGAAGAACTAGTGGCCGGCATCGTGGACGGTGACGAGGAACCCGGTCCCGTCCGATTCCTTGTTGAGCGAATGGCAGAGCTCGACGCGCTACTTGACGAGCATCTCCAGCGCACCAGGGTGTTTCAGAACCTTGTGGGTTCTGCGTCCGCCCGAGCGCGCAGAGTGGAGGCGTTACTGGACTCCGCGGAAGAACTGACCGGCACAGAAAGTAGGCGTGCGTGAACCAGATCGACATCACCGCAGTGCGAAAGTGGCTAGAGCACATCCCCGGTGGCTCGCTGGCCGAGCGGTATGAGACAGAGTGGACCGCGTTCGAGCGACTGGATCGTCCGGTGGTGACTCTCTTCGGCGCGTATGACACGGGTAAGAGTTCGCTCCTGCGTCGTCTGCTCATCGATGCGGGAGCCCAAGTTCCCGAATGGCTGACGATTAGCGCGCGCCACGAGACTTTCGAAGTGAACAACGTGGAACTCGGCGGTTGTATCGCACGAGACACGCCGGGATTCGTGGTCGGTGCGTCTGATATTCGCGCCCAGAACAACTCCGAACGTGCGCTGGCAGCAGTGGGATTGACCGACATCGGGGTTGCAGTTCTGACACCGCAACTGGCCACCGCTGAGCGCGATGTCCTTCGGGAGGTCGCTTCCGCCGGATGGCCAAAGGGTGCTCTGTGGTTCGTCATCTCGCGTTTCGACGAGGCTGGCGCGAATCCTGAGTACGACGTCGATGGGTACCGTGAGCTCGGTGATCGCAAGGTGCGTGAACTTCTCGACGTGTTCGATCAGGTGGATCGTGAGCGTGTGTACGTCGTGGCCCAAGACCCTTTCCAGACAGCGGGTCCCGACCTCGACGTGGGTCGCGAGGAATGGGATGCCTATCGAGACTGGGATGGTATGCGCGAACTGGCTAACGCGCTCGAGCAGATCCCGGCGGCGTCGCTACCGGAGCTCCGACGCGCAGCAGGTCAGCGGTACTGGAAAGCGGTTGTCTCTGAGGTTCTTTGGGAGTTGCACGGTCGGCTGGCCGAGTTCACGGCCAGTGCCGAGGTCGCGTCGCATGGCGTGGCACGACGCAACGGTTGGTTGAGTGAGCTCGAAGTCCTGGACCGAGCAGCGCGCGCGGACCTTAATGGGCTCGTAGAGGAGGTCTTTCATCGGTCACGGACAGCGCAGGACCGTTCGTCTGAAGATCTACTGCGCGAGATCGAGATCGCCCTTGATCGTTGGTTCACGAAGCATGAAGCACGACTCCAGAGACTGAAACAGTCGATCGGCAAGGCGGGCGATCGGGATCGTGCCATGCCTTCGTGGGATGGCTTTGCCTCGCTTGTCGCTTCGATCGACTCGGCGCCGACCGTCGATCCGAACAGTGGATACTCGCGTCACGTAGAAGACCTGGGGCCGATGTTGATCGCCTTGCTGAAGGCGACGCAGGGTGTCCAAGAGAAAGCCTCTTCTGCAAAGGGTTCCAACCACATTGCGCAAGGTGTTGCCATCGCGGAAGCGGCCTTTCCCGTCGCACTGTACATAGCGAAGATCGTGGATGACCGGAATGCCGCCATGTCGGGTGGCCAGGGTGCAGCTGCCTCCAGCCTGACGGAAGCGGTGAGTGAATGTACGCGCCAGGCACTCGATGCGTGGGCCCCGTTCGTCGAAGACGTAAGGGCATTGATCGACGCTGAGTCGGGTGAGCAGGTGGCGCTCGACGAGAGTCTGCGACGGATCGTCCAAGACTTGGATACAGCGGTACAGGAGGGAAGTAACCTCTGATCGCTCTTCGTGCGCTTGGCGGCCGCCGGCGGTGATTCCGCAGGTTCGGTCACGATGTCACACCCACCAGGCATGATGACCCCATGCCCACCGTGATGGACCAGTTGGCGGAGGCGGTGTCCCGCGCCAAGTCCGGCTCACCGCTGACCCAGGTCACCGTCGTCGTGCCGAGCCACGGCTCCGGCCGGGACGTCCTGCATCACCTGGCGCGGACGCAGGGGGTGGCCAACACCAGCGTCCTTACGCTGGCGCAGGTGGTGGACAAGCTCGCCGCACCCGCGCTCGCGCCTCGCCAACCGTTGCCGTATCCGCTCCTGGAGGCGGCGGTCCAGAAAGTTCTTGCCGACGCGCCGGGCGTCTTCGCCGAGGTTGCCGACGAGCCGATCACGTCACAGGCTCTCGCGAGCGCCGCCTGGGAGCTCACCGGGATCGCCGAGCCGGCGATGCCGTCGCCGACGCCCCTCGTCGCCGACCTGCTGCGCATCCATCGCGCCACCACAGCGGGATTGACCAGCGCGTATTACCTTCAGCACGAGGCGTATTCGGCTGCCGCCGAACGGCTCGACGATCTCGGGTCGGTGATCGTCCATCACCCGGCCGCTCACACGCCCGCCGAGCAAGCCCTTCTCAGTGAGCTCCAGCGCCGAGGCGAGACCATCGAGGCAAACATCCGCGTCTCACCCACCCAGGTCATCCACACCTCCGACGCCGACGACGAGATCCGCGCCGTCGTCCGACTGGTCCGCAAACACCTCGCCGGCGGGGTTCCCGGCCACCGTATCGGCATCTTCTACGGCACCGACGACCCCTACCTTCCGCTGCTCCACGAGCACCTCACCGCCGGCCACATCGCGTTCACCGGACCCGAATGCCACACCCTCGTCGACCGTCCCACCGGTCGCGCACTACTCGGATTGCTGGCACTCGACCACGACACGATGCCCCGGCGGGAACTGTTCACCCTCCTCGCCGAAGGCGCCCTCCGTCGCCCCGAACTCGACGACACGCCGATCTCACAGCCCCAACTCGAACGACTCACGCGCAGCGACGAACCCATCGTCGGCGGCGCCGACTGGGAGCGCCTCACCCGCGTCGGCGCGCACGAGAAACATCACGCCAGGGCCGCGGCCGTCCACTCCTACGTCCGTCGGCTGCAGGCCGACCTTCGCGCTCTCGTCGACGCGCCGGACTGGGCCACCGTCGCCGAACATCTGAACGCCCTACTTGACACCTACTTTCGCACGCCGAAACGCGACACCGCGGCCGCAGACCTCGCCGCGATCCGTGCCGACTGCGCGGGAATCGCTCTGATGGACGGCATCGCACCGCAACCCACCGCGGCTCGGGTGTTCGACGCGGTCTCGATTCGGCTGAACGCGCACCGAGGCATGCACGGGACGTCGGGTGCTGGCGTGACGGTCGCGCCGATCGCATCGGGGGTCGGTCGCGACCTCGACGTCTGCGTCGTCGTCGGTGCTGCGGAGGGCATCGTGCCCACACCCCGCCGCGACGACCCGCTTCTCCCGCCGGAACTGATCGGCATCACCGCCCGCGATCACATGGAGCGTCAACGCCTCGCCTTCGCCGGTGCCGTGAGTGCCGGGCGCGCCGAACGGGTCGTCACCTTCCCGCGCGGCAACCTGCGCGGCGGCGCCGAGAAGGTACCGTCCCGCTGGCTGCTGCCGGCGCTGGCCGACCTCGCCGGCCGCGACGTCGACGTCGTCAACTGGCAACGCGCGACGGAGAATTCACCGCAGATCGTCGCAGTCGACTCCTTCGACGTCGCCGCCCAGCGCGCCGACGAGCGCATCGGCGCCTCCGCCGCCTCCGCCACCGAGTGGCGTCTCCGCGAACTCGCCGCCGTCCCAGCAGACAGTCGTCGCGGCGCGCTCGACGATCCGATCATCAACCGTGGCATGCACATGCGCAGCGACCGCCTCAACGGCCGCTTCACCCGGTTCAACGGCAACCTGTCGTCGGTCAGCGAACTCATCACCACCTTCGATCAGCCGGTGTCGCCGACCGGCCTCGAACTGTGGGTGCAGAGCCCCTATCAGTACTTCCTCGAACACATCCTGCGGCTGCGTGCCCTCGACGACCCCGATGAGATCGCCCAGATCGACGCGTTGACGCGGGGGACCCTGATCCACACCATCCTCGAGCGGTACGTCCGCGCGACGATGGATGGCGCAGAGCTCGACCTCGCCCGCCTACGGATCGTCGCCGCAGAAGTTCTCGACGAGGCGCAGGCCAACAGTCCGGGCTGGCTCGAACAGCTGTGGGCCAAGGACCGCGGCACCATCATGCGCGACCTGGACGAATGGTTCACCCACGACCACGCCGACGCCGCCGACGGCTGGCAGCCGACGCACGCAGAGGCGGACTTCGGTCTCGACGCGCACGGCAGTCACGAGGTGTCACTGGCGCTGGGCGAGCACAAGATTTGGTTCCGCGGGCAGATCGACCGCATCGATCGCCACCACGGTGGACGCATCCGCGTCACCGACTACAAGACCGGCAAGGCCGACAAATACAAGGACCTCGCCGAAAGCACACCCACCAACTCGGGTTTGCAATTCCAGCTCCCCGTCTACGGCCTGTTCGCCCGCACCTTCGGCGCCGACGTCGAAGCCCGGTACTGGTTCATCACCAGCAAAGGCAAGTTCGCCTCGGTCGGTTACCCCGTCACCGACGACGTCGTCGCCACCCTCATCGACGACATGACGCTCGTGCACAAGTCGATTGGGGCCGGCTACTTCCCGCCCAAGATCGAAGACACCCACTGGGACCTGCCCGTCATCGACCTCCTCGGACGTGCCGGGCTGCGACGCGCCTGGGCCGCACTGGAACACGTCGACGAACTGTCCGACTACGTGCAGAAGTACGGAGGCTGAGATGACCGCAACACAGCTCGCCGACCAGGCCGCGCGCGATCGCATCACCACCGACACCGACGCCACCCTGTTCGTCGAAGCCGGCGCCGGCAGCGGCAAGACCCATTCGCTGGTCGGCCGCATCTGTCACCTCGTGCTGCACGACGGCATCGAACTCGATGCCATCGCCGCCATCACCTTCACCGAGAAAGCCGCGGCCGAACTCCGTGAACGCGTGCGTGTCGAGCTCGCCAGACACGACACCGACCGTGCGCGAGCCGCTCTCGAACAGATCGACACCGCGGCCATCGGCACGCTGCACGCGTTCGCGGCCCGCATCATCGGCGAGCATCCCCTCGAAGCCGGTGTGCCCCCACGCATCGCAGTCGTCGACGCCATGGGCTCCCAGCTGTCCTTCGAACGCCGCTGGCGCCGCATGCGCACCCGACTGTTCACCGACGACGCCCCACCCATGCTGGTCGACGCCATGGGCATCGTGATGGCGGCCGGCGCATCGCTCGACCAGATGCGCACACTCGCCGACGCATTGGACCGCAACTGGGATCGCCTCACCCTCGACGACAACCCACAGGGCATCGCACCCGCCGACATCGACCGCATCCTGTGGGAGACCGACGCCATCATCGACAAGCTCGACGATTGTCTCGATCCGGAGGACAAACTCGCGGTCAAACTCGAGGAACTCCGCGAATGGCGGATCCTGGTTGCCGCCGAACGTGATTCCTTCGGATGGGTCCCGATGGTGGACCTGTGCCCGAAGCTCGGCAACGTGGGTCGGGGGTCCGCGTGGCGCGGTGGTGTGGCGCAGTGCAAAGAGATCAAAGCCGCCGCCAAGGCGCTGCGCGAGGAGATCTGCTCCGACGTGGTCGGCACCTACGTCGACGGCGCGGTGCGCGTGGTGGTCCGCCACCTGTCGGAGATCGTCCTCGACGAGGCGCGCGAGCGGCAACGCAGCGGACAGCTCGAATTCCACGACCTGCTCGTCCTGGCCCGCGACGTACTCGGAAAGCCGGAGGTCGCCGCAGCCGCCCATCGGCGCTACCAGCGAGTCCTCCTCGACGAGTTCCAGGACACCGATCCGCTGCAACTCACACTGGCACAACGCATCGTCGCCGGTCGAGACGAAGCCGGTCGGCTCTTCACCGTCGGCGACCCGAAACAATCCATCTACCGCTTCCGCCGCGCCGACATTGCGGCGTACATGTCCGCGCGGGATCGCACGCCGCCGGCCGACGTCGTGCAGCTGACCACCAACTTCCGGTCCACGCGTCCCGTCCTCGACTGGGTCAACGCCGTCTACGGCCGGCTCATCGTCGCCGAGCATCACGTGCAGCCGGACTACACGCCGCTCGACCCGGCCCCGGGCCGACCCCGCTGGGACCTCTCCTGGGGGCCCAAGCCGTTCGTCTTCCCCGACACCGAGGAACCCGTCGACGACGAGGACGCACTCTCGCCGGCTGAAGCCCTCCGCGCACGCGAGTCGCGCGACGTCGCGAGGATCATCGCCACCGCCGTCGAGAACGGCTGGCGCAAGGAGACATTCGATGGCGATGCGTATGAGCATGTCCCATTGCGCTGGAAGGACATCTGCATCCTTATCCCGTCGCGGGCGGTACTGCCGTTCCTGGAGAAGAGCCTCGACGCCGCGGGCATCGAGTTCCGTTCGGAGGCATCGAGTCTGGTCTACTCGACCCAAGAGGTACACGACCTCCTCGTCACCTGTCGCGCACTTGCGAACACCGCCGACGAGGCCGCCCTCGTCGCCGCCCTGCGTACCCCGCTGTTCGGCTGCGGTGACGACGACCTGCTCCGCTGGAAGGCCGCCGACGGCCGATGGAGCATCTACGCCGATGCGCCCACCACAGAGTTGGCCGAGTCGCCGGTGGCGGCCGCATGTGCATACCTGAAGGCTCTGTCTTCGGAACTGGGGGACCTGAACCCGGGCGCACTGCTGAGCCGCCTGGCGACGGATCGTCGGGTGTTCGAGGTGTCCATGGACTCCCCCCGTCACCGCGACGTCTGGCGACGGCTCCGCTTCGTCATCGACCAGGCCCGCGCCTGGTACGCCGAAGATCGTGGGTCGCTGCGCGACTACATCGACTGGGCCGCCACCCAGGCCGACGAGAACGCGCGTGTGGCCGAGACCGTCCTCCCCGAGATCGGTGTCGACGCCGTGCGCATCATGACCATCCACGCCGCCAAGGGTTTGCAGTTCCCGATGGTCGTCGTCGCCGGTATGAGCGGCGGATTCCGCACCCAGCCCGAACCGCTGCTGTGGGACGAGGACGAGAAGCTGCAGGCATGCGCGTCGAAGAACGTGGCGTCGAAAGGGTATGCGGCAGCGGCAAAGATCGAGAAAGCGCATGCCGAGGCGGAGAAGAAGCGCCTGTTGTACGTCGCCTGCACGCGCGCCGAGAGTCACCTCGCGGTCTCCGGATACGTCGGGAAGAACGCATCCTGGGGAGCCGCGCTCGCACCCGCGCTGGAGGGTTTGCCCAACGACGTTCCGGAGCTCGTCGAACCGGTCAGGCGCGACGACGAAGCGATCGCCCAGCACGAACGACAGGCCTGGGTGGACTGGTCGGCGGAGACCTCTGCGATCGAGACCGCTTCGACGGTCCGCGTCTCCTACTCGGCAACGCGGATCGTCCATGGCGGCGATGACGCCGAAGACGTTGTGCTGCAGAGCTACCGGGACGCCGGACTGCTGACAGTCCTGGAACCCGATCAGGTCCCGGCCGGCACCGCGAGCCCCGACAGCGGCGCGACGCTGGGTACCGCCCTGCACGCGCTCCTCGAACAGGTGGCCCTGGGAACCGCCGTCGACGACGAGTTCGACGAGACCGCCCGGCGCGCGGCCGCACTCGCCGGCGTCGTCGACGTGGATCATTTCGTGGCGCTGGCGCGGTCGGCGTTGCAGTCGGCGCCGGTTCAGCGAGCTGCCGTCCGCGAGCATTGGAAGGAGATGCAGCTCGCCGGTCCTGGACCCGACGGTGCCACCGTGGTCGAGGGCATCGCGGACCTGGTGTACCGCGACGACGACGGTTCGTTGGTCATCGTCGACTACAAAACCGACGTCGGAGTTTCCGCCGACACCATCGAGGCGTACTGGGCGCAACTCGCGATATACGCCGATCTACTGCGAAATGCGACTGGGGAGAGAGTGTCTCGGCTGGAGCTGGTGTTCTGTCGGCCCCGGCAGGCGACCGTCGTCGAACGCGCTGTGCGGAGTACGAAGAGGTAGAGGACGAGGACGAGGCAAGTCCGAAGCAAGGAGACCTGATGGAGAACGACGACTGGGACGCACTTCGAGAGAGTGCGTCAAGTCTGGTCGGCGAGGTGTTGGGCGCGGCCGGATGCGCAGGGAGCGCTTCGGTCGAATGGTTCCAGATCGGCTCGGAATATGAGGCCGCCGGTCCGTACCGAATTGACCAGTCCACGAGAGTAATTGGCCTCAACTGCGACATGGTGATGGAATGGCTCCGCGGCCTGTCCTGGAAGGAGGCTGAAGAACGCTTCGCGGCACTCGCACTGCGCGCGGCCGCTGCCTTGCAGTTCGGCCCGCCGGCATACGAGTGGCGGGAAGCTGCCGAGCTGCACGTCCGTTCCGAACAGGAGCAGGGGCTCGACGAGGATTATGCTCGGGCCTTCGCTGCGGCGAACCAGATCCTCGAAAACCACCGGTTGGATCAGCGTGTCCGCGATCTGGTTCCCGGCGCCGGTACTCGCCTGGCGGAGCTTGTCCAGTTCGACCTCGAGTCGCATCCGACATTCGACCTGTACCCGCGAGCCGCGATCGTCATTGGTCGACCGGACCTTCCGAACGAACTCTCCCAGCCTGCGATCGACGAGTTCGTCGACCGATTCGGCGTTGACGAGGCCCATCAGTTGGCGTCGATTCTCGCCGAGTATGTCGCGCTCGAACCCGATGCAGTGGACGAGATGGTGGACACAACGGCGAGGCTGGTGTTTCAGGCGTTTCCTGAAGCGATGGGCCTCACGATGGCTGACGCGGACGTGGAGTCCGATGACCTCTGGCCTCTTCAAGGCACGCTTTCAGAGGGCGGCGGAATCGACTGGAACGACTTCGAAATGTTCGTTGTGTTGTCACTCGCACGATTCAGCGGCGAGGCCGGACTCGACTACGGGGACGCTCTCCTGATCGGGTTGGACGGGAACCCCTTGATCGGCCGACGCATCGGCGCATGGGCTCGATCCGGTGAGATCGACCTCGACTTCACCCAGACGGGCTTCGATGATGACGCTGTTCGAAAGCTCTTGGCACGCGGCTGGGAACAATTCGAGAACGCGCCCGAAAGCTTCCACAAGACCGTCACAGTTGGCGACGCGGCAAAGGTCGCCGCTGAGTTCAACTGGCTGCTCCGTGACCTTGTCGGGCTTCCGAGTACGAGCGGACTGGAATTGTGGGGACGCGAGTCCGCGTTCGCCGCCGCCGCTACGTTCGGCTGGACGTCCGACACTGACGATCCTGCCCCGGCCCCTGCGTCTCCTGCTGAGCAACGCGACGGGCCGGAGGGCGAGCCTCCTGAACGAGCGCCGCGCGGACGGGAGTTGCCTTAACCTCGACGCCCGCATCAAACGCGACCCGGCGCTGGTGGTTGCACACGGCGGGGAACCCGACGCCGGTGTCATCGATCTGCTCGAACAGCGCTGGTCCGGCGACAACGCCTACAGACTTGACGAAGCCATCCGTGCCAGCGGAGTCGAATACCGCTTCGTGAATTACCCCTGAGCGGATTCATTACTTCGGCGTTCGGAAGCCGGCCTTCAGCCGCCCACTCACTTGTTCTGTGTCAGAACGGTGGTGGGTTGTTGGTGTCCCATTCGGCTTGTTGCCGACGATGGGTGTCGGTGCGGTGTGCGCGCTCGTCGGTGAGTCGTTGCCGCGCCGGATGATCGGGTGGCTGGGTCTTCAGCGACGCGAACAGGTCTCGCCCGGTGTACGGGTTGCCCAGGTAGGTGTGGCCGGTGGGGGCTTCGAACCACACGGCGAGGTACTCGTCCTGGGAGTCGCGCCACCTGCCGAAGGTTTTGATGCGGTGGTGGAACCGGCACAACGGTTTGAGGTTGTGTTGGAGGGTCTTTCCGCCGCGGTCGGGGTGGCGGTGGTCGTATGGGTGGGTGTGGTCGAGGTCGACGGTCCACACCGGTTGGTTGCAGCCGGGGAAGGTGCAGCACAGCTCGCCGGCCCGCACGAGAGCTTGCAGTTTCTTGCTCGGCACGTAGGTGCTGGCGGCTGCCGCGGCCCGGGCGTCGGCGTCTGCCGGGTCTGTGCGCGCCCCGGTGGGGATGAAGGTGTGGACCGCGTCGGCGAAGAGTCGGCGCATGGTGTGGGCGTCGATCAGCCCGTGGCCGTCGAGCATGCCGGGATCGTTGTCGAACCCGACCAGCGTCGTCAGGTTGCCCACGATGTGATAGGTCGGTCGGGGTGCGCGGCAACTGGTGCAGGTGCATGTGCAGTCGCCGGTCGGCTCCGGGACCGGCGCGTTGTCGTCGGGTTCGGTTGCGGTGGTGTCGGTTACGCCCGGTACAGCAACGGGGGTGGGCTGGGGTTCGGGTGTTGCCGCGTCGGCGGGTTCGGGGGTGTCGAGGTTCTGCTCGGCCGGCGGGGGTGCACAGTCGGGGCACTGGCAGTCCAGGGTTTGCTTGCCGTGGGCGAGGGCGAGTAGGGCGTCGGCACGGCGCTGGGGCATGGTGCGCGGGTCGCCGGTGTGCACGCCGGTGGCCATGGCGGTCAGCTGGGCGTTGAGGGCGGCGGCATCGGTGTGGGGGAAGTGTCCGGTGATGCGCGACTGGCCGGGCTGGTGGCGGTCGGGTCGGATGTTGACTCCGCGGTCCCGGGTAGCCTGGTCGTTGCGGCGCTTGACCGCTTCCGGTGCCTGCCTGTGCACGATCTGGTCGACCAGTGCGGTGAACCGGGTGGTGGACATGGGGTCGCGCGCCAGGATTGCCTCGGCCAACGCGGCGTCCACCATGGGCATGGTGGCGTCGTCGACGAAGTCGGTGCGATTGAGTGCGATCATGAACCGGCGCAGATCGATCCGTCCGCATGCCAGGGTGGTGCCGGTCAGCGGAAGCCGGTACCGCATGGCGTCCCCGGTGCGGATGAGGCCGCGGGCTTCCGCAGCGGTGATGGTCAGCGCGGCACCGAGTTCGGCGGTGGCTTGTTCGAACCCGTTGGGCCCGAACTGTTCATACGGGTCCGTACCGGCAACCACCTGGGCTGTCTTGTCGAGGAGGTCGTCGACGGATCGTGCTTGTCCGGAGTGGATCTCACTGCGGCGCAGTAGGTATTCTTCTTCGCGCTGTTCGTGCAGCAGGCTGGCGGCGATCAGCGTGCGGCAGGTGTTGGCGGCGTTCATCGACGCTGAGTACGCAGCCGTGCTGACCAGAGCTTCGGCCGAGAGTCCGTCCAGGGGTTTGAACACGTCGAAGCCCGCGTCGGGGAGATCCCCGCCGGGGTCGATGGTGCCGAACTCGAAAGCCATGAAAACACCATACGAAAGGGGTCTGACAAAACCTGTCGGCACTACTCCCGCGGATCGTCAGGCGCGAGAACTACTTTCGGTAGTAGACGCTGGGTCAGCGATGGTGGATTGCGCGTCGCGCGATCTCGATGGCCGTCGGGCTCATTGTCAACCCTCGGAATCCCCGTTCCGGGGGCGAGACGGCTTCGAAGAACTCGTAGATTCCGTTGTCGAGGTCATAAAGGTCGTACTTCTGGATCGGGCGCCCGTCCGTGCCCTGCCAGCGATACGCGGTGAGCAGCGCGCCGATCGTCTCGAGTGGCATCTCGTCGCCGGGTTCGGAGGCCGCGGCGAAGAAGAGCATCAGCAGGCTCGCGTCCTCGGTGAACCGATCCATCTTCTGGTTCAGCAGCCGATCGGCGAGATGATCGGCCAGTGCCTGCGGATCGTCGGCGAGCCTCTTGCCGACTCGCGTCGGCAAGAGGTGGCCTTTGTGCTTGCGTAACAACCCCATCCGAAGCAGGGACTCACGAAAAAGCAGCACCGGCGCGCTCTGGACTTCTCGATTCTTGGCACCGAAGAAGTACTTCATGGTCGGCAACACCTTCGACGCCGCGACCACGTCGGCCGGCTTCAGGTAGCCGGCGGAGGTGAGCGTGAAGCCTTCATCACGTGCTCGGCGCAGGAACCACAGGTAGGGGAGCAGGTCGGCTTCGAGCTGGTCGCCCGTCGCAATAGTCGATGAGGCCAACCGCGTTGCGCTCGCCGTCAGGGCTCCGGACCCGTCGAGCGGTTGAACCCGGTACAGCAGGTCGCCGAGCCGTGCATCGACTCCGGTATCGACAAGCGAGAGAACGGGATCGCTGAGTGCGGCGTTCACCTCGTCGATGTCGAAATGTGCGGGGTCGTCGACAACCCCGGCGAGTGACTCCGCGTCGGTGATCCCGCCGCAGTCCTCCGGCGGTGCAGCTCGCCGACCGTCGACGCAGCGGGCCCACGGTGTGTCCTCCGACATCTCGTGGACGCTTTCGACCTGCAGGGTCAATTCCCAGCTGTCGCCGTAGTCGTAGACGTAGCGCAGGACGTCGCCTTGATCGTGGAGCGTCTCGTCGAGCCGGACCTCGGCGACCGGTGTGCCCACCTCCTCGCCTTCCTGCGCGTCGAACGGGCAGAGGAACAGTTCACTCCTGCGGTCGAATGGGCTGCCGCCCAGGGCAAACCGATAGAGGTGGTAGTCCAGCCAACCGAACGCCGCTTGAATGATCCGGTGCAGGTCCTCCAGGGAGACATCCGAGCGGACGTCGAGGCGGCGCCAGATGGGAGGTCGCGCCTCGTCGAGATCCACGCGGATGCGGAACACGACGGTCTCGGCGAGCGGTTCCTTGCGATGACGAACCGACGGAGGCCGCTCGAACCTGTCCGCGGCAGTTCTGCTGAGCTGGTTCAGCAGCGCGGGCAGTTCGTTCGGTTGCAGGCCCGAGAGCATCGACTCGAACTGGCGACGCAGTTCGTCGGCATCGGGCGATTCGTGGCCAGGATCGTGCATGCTGCCCAGCGTAGGGCAGACCCCAGTTCCCGCGGTGTCCATTTCCCTCCCGCTTATTGAGCTCAATAAGCGGGAGGGAAACGGGTGGGTGGGAGGGGGACCGCCTCTGAGGGGAAGTGTCATGCGTACGCCGCCCGGAACGTGAGCCGGGCATTCTGGGCCTTGGCGGCGTCGCGGAAGTTCTTCATGGCGCGTTCCATGTGGAAGCCGTTGGTGACGATGAGCGCGCCGGAGGCGCCCATGCCCTTGAGCATCCGCACGGTGTTCTGGGCGTTCTGCACGGTCGAGGTGGAGGCGCCCTCGTTGACCATCTGCCACATGGGGATTCCGCGGCGGATCAGGCCGAGGTTCATGAACTGGGCCTCGGTGATCGGCAGCCAATGGGTGTCGCCCCCGGAGACGATGACGCGGTTGAACGGGTGTTGCTTGGCCAGCTTGGCGGCGACGTTGAGCCGCTGGGTCATGATCTGAGGGGTCTGCCCGAACTGGCCGAACTTCGCACCCAGGACGACGATGTAGCGGGCTGCCG
Organism: Gordonia metallireducens; assembly: GCF_021245825.1. Taxonomy (NCBI): domain Bacteria; kingdom Bacillati; phylum Actinomycetota; class Actinomycetes; order Mycobacteriales; family Gordoniaceae; genus Gordonia; species Gordonia metallireducens. The sequence goes on from NZ_JAJQJP010000046.1 coordinate 63,099, forward strand.
GGTTCTCCCACAGGAACACACTGTTCGGCGTGCCCAATTCGGAGCTGCCGAAGTCGACGCTGCCGAAATCCAAACTGGTGGCGGCTGATTCGATCTTCGCAGTGCTCGTGTCCCCGGTGGTGGTGACGGCGACACCGGCCATCGTCACCGCCGCGGCGACGGCGATCGCGGGCATCATTCTTCTCAGACGCATGCCCTCGGAGTGTACGGATGAGCACGGCCGTGCAGGTTTCAACCCGATAACATCTGCATCACCAGTCACATACGTAACAGAGCAAATCGGCGTCGAACGACCGTTGGACCGCCAGGTCGCTCGGGGTCAGGTGAGCGCGATGTACTTCACCGAGAGGTATTCGTCGATGCCCTCGATGCCGCCTTCGCGGCCGATGCCGGACTGCTTGATCCCGCCGAATGGTGCTGCTGCGTCGGAGATCACGCCGCGGTTCACCCCGACCATGCCCGAGTCGAGGCGGCTCGCGACGCGCATGCAGCGTTCCAGGTCGCGGCTGTAGAAGTATGCGGCCAGGCCGTACTCGGTGGAGTTCGCGGCGGCGATGGCGTCGTCCTCGTCGTCGAAGGTGCTGATCACCGCGACCGGGCCGAAGATCTCCTCGCGCGTGACCGGGGCATACGGGTCGACGTTGTCGAGAACCGTTGCCGGGTAAAAGAATCCACGACCTCCGGGGCGTTCACCGCCGAGTCGCAGTCGCGCGCCGTCGCTCACGGCCTGTTCGACGGCATCTGCGACCTTGTCCCGCTGATCGGCGTTGACCAGCGGCCCGAGGGTCACGCCGTCCTTGTAGCCCGGTCCCATCACGACGTCGGACATCTTCTCCACCAGCTTGGTGGTGAACTCCTCGGCCACACCCGATTGCACGAGGAAACGGTTGGCCGCGGTGCAGGCCTCGCCGCCGTTGCGCATCTTGGCTGCGAAGGCGCCTTCGACCGCGGCGTCGACGTCGGCGTCGTCGAAGACCAGGAACGGTGCGTTGCCGCCGAGTTCCATCGACGTGCGCTGCACGCGTTCGGCGGCCTGACCCAGCAGGTTGCGACCGACCGGGGTCGAGCCGGTGAAGCTGATCTTGCGAATCCGGTCGTCGGTGATCAGCGCAGTCGACACCTCACCGCTCGAACTGGTGGGCAACACCGACAGCACGCCGGGTGGCAGCCCCGCCTCGGCGAAGGCCTCGGCCAGCGCCAACATCGTCAGCGGTGTCTCCCGCGGCGGTTTGACGATCATGACGTTGCCGGCGGCCAGCGCCGGCGCGATCTTGCGCGTACCCATCGCGAGCGGGAAGTTCCACGGCGTGATCGCCAGGCACGGGCCAACGGGTTGATGGGCGACGAGAATTCGTCCGTTGCCCGCGGGGGCCTGGGTGAAGCGGCCGCCGATGCGGACCGCCTCCTCGGCGAACCAGCGCAGGAACTCGTTGCCGTATTTGGTCTCCGCGCGGCTGTCGGGGAGTGCGCGGCCGAGTTCGAGCGTCATCAGCAGGGCGATGTCGTCGGCGCGGTCGGTGAGCAACTCGAAGGTCCGACGCAGGATCTCGCCGCGTTCGCGGGCGGGCGTCGCGGCCCACTCCTCGGACATGGCGACCGCGTGGTCGAGCGCGGAGCGGGCGTCGGCGACCCCCGCGTCGGCAACCGAGGTCAGCGACTCTTCCGTGGCCGGGTCGTACACCTCGAAGGTGGAGCCGTCGGCGGCCGGCGTCGAACGGCCGTTGATCCACAGGCCGGTCGGGACCCCGTCGAGAACCGCCTGGGGGTCGATCACATCCCTGCCACTGACATCGCTGGAGCTCATGCGGTCTCACATCCTCGTCTGTTCGGGTTGCAGCCTCGGCATTCACACGCCGTTTTCAACGCTACCGGCCGGAGAGGTGGTTGCCGACCGCCTTCGCGCGGACGCACGATGACTGTGTGGACGTACAGAACCGATGCCGGTGGCCCAGCGCAGCGCTACGCGGTCTCGGGTTGCTCGCGGTGGCCGCGACCCTCGCGACGGGATGCTCGACCGACGACGCCGCGGGCAGCACCACCACCGCGTCGACCCCAGCCGCCACGCAGGACGAGGACCGCACCGAGTACGTCAACCTCGGCGACAGCTTCAGCGCGGGGACCGGCGTCCAACCGCTGGTGGAGGACTCGCCGATCCTGTGTCTGCGCTCGTCGAAGAACTTCGCGCACATCGTCGCCGCGGAGGAGGGCTTCGCGCTCACCGATGTCAGCTGCGGTGGGGCCGAGACCGCGGATTTCCGGAAGGCGCAGCACCAGGGGGTGCCGCCGCAGCTCGACGCCGTGACCACGGACGCCGACGTCGTGACCGTGATGATCGGCGGCAACGACAAGGAGACCTACGGGCGGACCATCGAGTTGTGCAGTCGCGCCGCGGACACCGATCCGCTCGGCTCGCCGTGCACCGACCGGTACGGACGGTCCCTGATCGAGCCGGTGGCCACCGATATCTACCCGGCGATCCGTGAGGCGTTGCGCGATGTGAAGGCCAAGGCGCCGGACGCGAAGGTGCTGCTCGTCGGCTATCCATGGCTGATGCCGCCGACCGTCGGCTGCTACCCCGAGATGAAGCTCGCCGTCGGCGACGTCCCGATGATCCGTGACCTCCAGACGTCGCTCAACGACTACGGCCGACGCGCCGCCGAAGACGAAGGGGTCCGGTTCGTCGACATGCTGCCGGCCTCGGTCGGGCATGACGCCTGCGCCGGACCACAGCGATGGATCGAACCGATGACCGCGCAGGGGCCCGCCCGCGTCCACCCGAACGAACGGGGCCAGGAGGCCATCGCCGAACAGGTCCGCAAGGCGCTCGCGAACTGATCGCCTTCGCGCCCGTCTGACACCCTCGGGTGACCCGGAGCACCCTCTCACCAGCGGCGATTTGGGTCACTCGGTGCCATTTGGAACACTGTAGGCCGTGACCCCTTCCGTTGACGGCCCCATCGTCGAGCATTCCGACAACTCCGCCGCGCTGTTCGCCCGCGCCGCTCAGGCCATCCCGGGTGGCGTCAACTCTCCGGTCCGCGCGTTCTCCGCGGTCGGCGGGACCCCGCGCTTCATCACCAGCGCCCAGGGCTGCCGCCTGACCGACGCCGACGGCAACACCTACGTCGACCTCGTCAGCTCGTGGGGCCCGATGATCCTCGGCCACGCGCATCCGGCCGTCGTCGACGCCGTGCAGCGTGCAGCCTCCGGCGGCCTGTCGTTCGGTGCGCCGACCGAGCCGGAGATCGAACTGGCCGAGGAGATCATCGGCCGCGTCGACCCGGTTCAGCGTGTGCGCCTGGTGAATTCGGGTACCGAGGCCACCATGTCGGCGATCCGGCTCGCCCGCGGCTTCACCGGCCGTTCCAAGGTCATCAAGTTCGCCGGCTGTTACCACGGTCACGTCGATGCCTTGCTTGCCGCCGCCGGTTCGGGTTTGGCGACGCTCGGTCTGCCGACGAGCCCCGGCGTCACCGGTGCGTCGGCCCACGACACCCTGGTCCTCCCGTACAACGACCTCGAGGCAGTCGGGAAGGCGTTCGCCGAGCACGGCGACGACATAGCCGCGGTCATCACCGAGGCCGCCGCCGGCAACATGGGCGCCATCGCCCCGGTCGACGGCTTCAACGCCGGTCTCCGCGAGATCACCCGCCGTCACGGCGCGCTGCTGATCATGGACGAGGTCATGACGGGTTTCCGCGTGAGCCCGAGCGGCTGGTACGGCCTCGAAGGTGTCGCGGGCGACCTCTACACCTTCGGCAAGGTCATGAGCGGCGGCCTGCCCGCCGCGGCCTTCGGTGGTCGCGCCGACGTCATGGAACGCCTCGCACCGACCGGCCCGGTCTACCAGGCGGGCACCCTGTCGGGGAACCCCGTCGCGGTGGCCGCCGGCCTGGCGACCCTGCGCAACGCCGACCACGAGGTCTACAACAAGCTCGACGCCAACGCCGACCGTCTCGCCGGCCTGCTCACCGAGGCGCTCACCGCCGCCGGTGTCGGCCATCGGGTGCAGAAGGCGGGCAACCTGCTCAGTGTGTTCTTCACTACCGCCCCGGAGATCCCGGTCTTCGACTACGCGGGAGTGAACGCCACCGAGACCTGGCGATTCGCCCCGTTCTTCCACGCTCTGCTCGAACGTGGCGTGTACGCCCCGCCGAGTGCCTTCGAGGCGTGGTTTGTGTCCGCCGCACTCGACGAGGATGCTTTCTCGCAGATCGCCGACGCGCTGCCCGCGGCAGCGCAGGCAGCCGCTACCGCAGCCACCCCGGGGGACAACGCCTGATGCACACGATCGTCCATATGATGCGCCACGGAGAGGTCGACAACCCGGAGGGCATCCTCTACGGTCGCCTCCCCGGTTTCCGGCTCTCCGGCACCGGCCGTTCGCAGGCGCAGACGGTCGCCGACGCCCTCGCCGACCACGACGTCAAGGCCGTCTTCGCCTCGCCGCTGCAGCGCGCGCAGGAGACCGCGACCCCGATCGCGGCGGCCCACGGCCTGTCCATCCAGACCAACGACGACCTCATCGAGGCCGACAACGTCTTCGAGGGCCTCAAGGTCTCCGTCGGCGACGGCGCGCTGAGCAAGCCGCGGCACTGGCCCAAGCTGCGTGACCCGTTCACCCCGTCGTGGGGCGAACCGTACATCCAGCTGGCGCATCGCATGCTGGCCGCGGCCAACAAGGCCCGCGACGCCGCCCGCGGCCACGAGGCCGTGTGCGTCAGCCACCAGCTGCCCGTCTACACGCTGCGTCGTTTCCTCGAAGGCCAGCGCCTCTGGCACGACCCGCGTCGGCGGCAGTGCTCGCTGGCCTCGCTGACCAGCCTCATCTACGACGACGACGCCCTCGTCGACATCATCTACTCCGAGCCGGCCGGTGCCTCCGACCCGCTGGCCACCGGTGCGTGAAGCCAGAGGTAGAGAAGTAGTGCGCAAGTTCCTCCTGCCGGCAGTGCTGTCGGCCCTGATCCTGCTGATCAGCGGCTGCAGCACCGGTGACGACGCGGTCGCGCAGGGGAACACCTTCCAGTTCGTCTCGCCCGGCGGGCAGACGGTCATCACCTACCAGCCGGCCGATCGCAAGCCGATCGCCGGCCTCGAGGGCGAGGACCTCGTCAGCGGTCAGCCGCTGTCGCTGTCCGATCCCCGGTTCGCCGACAAGGTCGTGGTCATCAACGTCTGGGGTTCGTGGTGCGGACCCTGCCGCGGTGAGGCCGACGACCTCGAGCGCGTCTACGAGGCCAACCGCGACGACGGCGTCGAGTTCCTGGGTATCAACCTGCGCGATGACCGGAATTCCGCGAAGGACTTCGTGATCGACCGCAACGTCGGGTTCCCGTCCATCTACGACTTCCCGGGCCTGTCCCTGGCGGCGCTGACCACCCCGACGTCGGTGGTCCCGACGACGATCGTCCTCGACCGTCAGCACCGGCCGGCCGCGGTCTTCCTGAAGGCCGTGTCCGACAAGGAACTCGACGAGGTCGTCAAGCGGGTCGCCGCGGAACCCACGGGCGCCGCCTGATGTCCGAACCCACCACGTCCGACCTGACGACGACGGTCCTCGCCTCGTCGATCGGCGACACCTTCGCCGAGACGGTGACCTCCGGACCGCTTCTGCTCGCCCTCGCGGCATGTCTGCTGGCCGGTCTGGTCTCGTTCGCGTCGCCGTGCGTGGTTCCGCTCGTCCCCGGTTATCTCTCGTATCTCGCGGGCCTCGTCGGCGCCGAGGCGCCCGCGGTGAAGGTGGGGGAGGGCGCCAAGAGCGGCCGGTCGCGTGTCGCCCTCGCCGCCGGTCTCTTCGTCCTCGGTTTCACCGTCGTCTTCGTCGCGGCCACCGCGACGGTCCTCGGCGTCACCAGCACCTTCGTCCTGAATCGGGAACTGCTGCAACGCATCGGCGGCGTGGTCACCATCGCGATGGGCCTGGTGTTCATCGGTCTGATCCCGGCTCTGCAGCGTGAGGTCCGCTTCGAGCCGGTGCGCGTCTCCAACATCGTCGGCGCCCCGCTCCTCGGCGCGGTCTTCGCACTCGGCTGGACGCCGTGCCTCGGGCCGACCCTGGCCTCGGTGATCGCGACCGTCAGCGGCACCGAGGGGGCGACCGCGGCCAAGGGCGTGACCCTGATCGTCGCCTACTGCCTGGGCCTCGGCCTGCCGTTCGTCGTGCTGGCGTTCTCCTCGGCGTGGGCGCTGCGCAGCCTCGGCTGGTTGCGACGGAACGCCCGCACCATCCAGGTCATCGGCGGCATCCTCCTCATCGGGGTGGGCGTCGCACTGCTGACCGGCTGGTGGGACCAGTTCATCGTGTGGGTCCAGGTCCACTTCGTCACCGACACCGAACTACCGATCTGAGCGTGTTGCCCTCATGACCGATGTCACCGACCGTCCCCAGGTGGACACCCCCGAACCCGGGACGCCCAAGGCGCACTGGGCCCGACGCCGGGTCCTCTGGCCGCTGCGCAACCTGTGGCGGTCCCTGACCTCGATGCGCACCGCGCTGCTGCTGCTCTTCCTGCTGGCGCTCGCCGCGATCCCCGGCGCGCTCCTGCCGCAGCGCGACCTCAACGAGACCAAGACGCTCGAATACATCTCCGAGCGCGGAACGCTCGGCACCTGGATGGACCGCCTGCAGCTGTTCGACGTCTTCTCCAGCGTCTGGTTCACCGCCATCTACGTGCTGCTGTTCGTCTCGCTCGTCGGCTGCCTGACGCCGCGCATGATCGAGCACTTCCACAGCCTGCGCGCCAAACCCGTTGCCACGCCACGCAATCTTTCGCGCCTGCCCCGGCACGTCACGCACACCGTCGACGGCACCCCCGACGAGATCGCCGACCGCATCAACGGCCGGCTGCGCGGCTGGCGGCGCGAGGTCGTCGTCCGCGAACCGTCCAAGACCTACCCCGACGGCTGCGTCGAGGTATCCGCGGAGAAGGGTTACCTGCGCGAGTTCGGCAACCTGGTCTTCCACTTCGCGCTGCTCGCGCTGCTGGTGTCGATCGCGGCGGGCAAGATGTTCGGCTACGAGGGCACGCGAATCCTCGTCGCCGACGGTGAGCAGGGCATGTGCAACACCTCGACCGCCGTCTACGACTCCTTCCGCGCCGGCAACCTCGTCGACGGCACCGACCTGTCGCCGTTCTGCTTCCGCGTCGACGACTTCTCGGCGACCTTCCTGCCCAGCGGCCAGCCGGACATGTACGACGCGACGATCCGCTACGCGGAGGGAACCAAGGTCGGCTCCCCGGACACCTGGAAGAGCACCTCGGTGCGCGTGAACGAACCGCTGCGCGTCGCCGGTGACCGCGTCTACGTGCTGGGCAACGGTTTCGCCCCGACGTTCACCGTCACCTTCCCGAACGGGGAGAAGCGCACCCAGACCACCCCGTTCGTCCCCGACGAACTGCAGACGATGTTGTCGTCGGGTGCGGTGCGCTACGACACCCCGGCCGGGCTGTACCCCGACGCCGACGAGCGCCGGAAGAACCAGATCGCACTCGAGGGCCTGTTCGCGCCGACCGCGCTCTACCACGGGACCCTGCTGACGTCGCTGTCGCCGGAACCCGACGACCCGGCCGTCGCGATCCGGGTCTACAAGGGCGACACCGGTCTCGACACCGGTAAACCGCAGAACGTCTACTCCCTTGACCAGGACCTCGTCGAGCAGGGCCGACTCCAGCGGCAGGCGCAGGTGAACCTGAGCGTCGGCCAGAGCCACACCATCGCCGACGGCACCACCGTCACCTTCGACGGCTACAAGCGGTGGGTGTCGGTGCAGGTCTCCCACGACCCGGCGCAGATCTGGGTGCTGGTCAGCGCGGTCGTGATGCTCGGCGGCCTGCTGGTCTCGCTGCTGATCCGCCGCCGTCGGATCTGGGCGCGGCTCGTCCCGGCGCCCGTCACGACGGGGCATGACGGCAGCCGGGACCCGGCCGGCCCGGAACCGCTCGATGGAAAACGACGTACTGTAGTAGAGATTGCCGGTCTGGCCCGTACCGATCAGGCCGGCTGGGGTGAAGGGTTCGAGGACCAGGCGGCGGCACTCGTCGCCGACGACCCGGACGCATCCACCTCGCGGCGCACGACCCGGCGACTCTAGACGCCGGCGAAAGGAACTCTGATGAACAACGGCACCGTCCAGGTGGACGAGACGCTGGCTCGCTACTCCGACCTGCTGTTCGGCACCGCGATGGCCGTGTACGTGGTCGCCGCGTTCCTGTTCTTCGGTGCGCTCGCGGCGGTCCGCGGCCGCAAGCTCGAGGAGCGCGAACTCGTCGCCGCCGGTGCCACGTCGGCCTCGGCCGGTTCCGACGATGTCCGCGTGCCGGGGCGCGTCGCAGGCCCGCAGAAGCGGACATTCGGGGACAAGCTCGGCAACATGGGCCTGCCGGTCGTGGTGGTCGGGCTCGTCGCGCACCTCGCGTCGATCGTGCTGCGCGCCATGGCGACCGACCGTGTGCCGTGGGGCAACATGTACGAGTTCGTCTCGATGACCTGTGCCGCCGGCGTGATCGCCGCGTTGGTCATCCTGCGCAAGCCCGAGCATCGTCCGCTGCTCTCGTTCGTGCTGCTGCCGGTCGTCCTGCTGATGTTCATCGCCGGCCGCTGGCTCTACACCCAGGCCGCTCCCGTTGTACCCGCCCTCAAGTCGTACTGGCTGGCCGTGCACGTCTCGATCATCTCGGTGTCGTCGGGCATCCTCATGGTCTCCGGCGTTGCCAGCATCCTGTACCTGATGAAGATGCGCTGGGCGTCGAACCCCGACGACGACGCGACCTCCACCGCTCGCCCGGGGATGGGTGGCGCACTGCGTCGCATCCTCGACCACATCCCGGCCGCCGAGAACCTGGACCGCCTCGCCTACAAGACCGTCGTCGTCGGCTTCCCGCTCTTCGGTCTCGGCGTGATCTGCGGTGCCATCTGGGCCGAGGCCGCGTGGGGCCGATTCTGGGGCTGGGACCCCAAGGAGACGGTGTCGTTCATCGCCTGGGTGATCTACGCGGCATACCTGCACGCCCGCGCCACCGCCGGATGGCGCAACACCGCCGCCGCCTGGATCAACGTCGCCGGCTTCGTGGCGATGCTGTTCAACCTGTTCATCATCAACCTGGTCGTCTCGGGCCTGCACTCGTACGCGGGTCTCTGACGCCGGTCCGGCTCAGAAGCCGGTCTCCGGGGCGTCTTCCCGACCGGGTGAGGGCTCCTCGGACCGCTTCGCCTGCGCCTGTGCCTTGACCAGCTTCAGCAGGTCGATGAGGGCGTCGATCGTCTCCGGGCAGAGGGCGCCGAGGTCGATGCCGGCCAGGTGGCTGCCGGTGACCTCGAGCATCTCGACATAGTTCTGCTGCTGTTTGACGCGCTCGAGATCCTCGTCGGGGTTGGAGAGGAAATAGGTGACGCTGACGTCGAAGGCTCGGGAGATGGCCTCGACGGTGCGGAACGAGGGTGTACGCGCCTTGCCGGTGCGGAGCTGCGAGATGTACGCGTCCGACAGCGAGTACCCCAACCGGTTCGCCTTCTCGGCGATCTTCTTACCGGTGTAGCGGACCCCGTTCTCGTCACGGCTGTGCTCGAAGAGGTGGCCGATCTTGTCGGCGAAACTCAGGTCGTCATCGGTCGACGCCCCGTGCGGAGATCGTCCCGGGTTCAACGGCGCCTTCTCTCGGATCTTCCAACGTGGAGTCGATGATGAGAAGGACATTACCCTACCCTCGGGTATGTTCCGGTGTGACTTCTGAACCGAGTCTCAGGTTTTCGTATACGACACGACCCGGGACTGGCGGAACCTCAGAGTTCGTCGGCCTCGCCACCCTTGGGCCCACGGGTGCGGTTGTCCAGGTCACGGAGGAAATCGGGGTCGTCATCGGGGCCCACCGGACCGCGTGAGCGGCGGCGACGGCCGCCGGGCGAGGGGGCGTCGCCGCCGCCGTCCGATTGCGGTCCGAATGCACGCCACATCAGGAAACCGATGGCGAGCAGACCGAGAACGGCGAACAGATAAGTCATGGCAACCTCCCGTCAACCAGCGTACGTCAGTTCGTCTGGCAGCCGGTTGAGGTCGCTCGATGGGCCGACCCGCCTAGTGGGTACGACGGTTCAGCAGCGCGACCACGTCTTCTTCGCGGAAGCGTCGATGGCCGCCCGGGGTGCGGATCGACCCGAGGATGCCGGAGCTGGCCCAGCGGGCGACGGTCTTGGGATTCACGTTGAACATTGCCGCCACCTGACCGGGGGTCAGGGTGTGCTGGCTGGCGAGTCCCGGGGTGATGTAGGTGGACGCGGTGGTTTCGATACTGGTCACGTTTCCCCCTGAAACGATGGTGCCCTGTCGGTGCGCCGCGGTTTGGCGAATCGGCCCGGCACTTGATGGACGCGTTCTACATGAATACACGCAAATCGCCCAGGTACTCGAACCTTCAGCGGCAGGTAAAGAGCGGGCAAAGGCCCACGACCTGCAGGTCCTTCGAAGGAGGCAAGTACCCTGAGAGGGTGAGTGAAGCGCATGACCCTGCCCCCGGTACACCTCCGCCCAGCGGCCGCCCCGCGACCCTGGCGCTCGCCTTGTTCGGCTACACCGTCGCGCGCATGCTGCTCGTCGTCGTCATCGCCGCCGTCATCCTGTTCGGCGGCAAGCTCGTGGGCGTCGACGTGCCGTTCCTCGTCGCCGCCGTCTTCGGCGTGCTGATCGCGCTCCCGCTGGGCATGTACCTGTTCAAGTCGCTCCGGCTGAAGGTCAACGGCGAGATCGCCGCGATCGAGGCCGATCGTCGGGCCCGCCACGACGACCTCCAGTCGCGCCTGCGCGGGGACAAGTGAGGTCGTTCCGGATGGGACGTCCCGCATGAGGCCGACGCGGGTCGTCGACCATCGGGAAGACCGTGCCTGGGCGCAGAACGCGGTACGTCTGATCGAGGCCGACGCCCGACGCAGTGCCGATACGCACCTGCTGCGCGTTCCGCTGCCCGCGTGGTCGCGGTGGTCCGGTCCCGACGGTGACGCCGGCGTCGACCTGTACCTGAAAGACGAGTCGACGCATCCGACCGGATCGCTCAAGCACCGCCTGGCGCGGTCGTTGTTCCTCTACGCGATCTGCAACGGCTGGGTCACCGAGGGAACGCCCGTCATCGAGGCGTCGTCGGGTTCGACGGCCGTCAGCGAGGCCTACTTCGCCGAGCTCATCGGCGTGCCGTTCATCGCCGTGATGACGTCGAGTACGTCGCCGGCGAAGACCGCGCTGATCGAACGCCATGGCGGCCGTTGCCATTTCGTCGAACATCCCGGAGAGGTCTACACCGAGGCGTTGCGCCTCGAGGCCGAGTTGGGTGGCCACTTCATCGACCAGTTCACGATGGCCGAGCGGGCCACCGACTGGCGTGGCAACAACAACATCGCCGAGTCGATCTTCGCGCAGATGGCCGACGAGGAGCATCCGATCCCGACGTGGATCGTGGTGGGCGCAGGCACCGGTGGCACGTCGGCGACGCTCGGTCGTTACGTGCGGTACCGGCGGCACGACACCTGGCTCGCCGTCGTCGACCCGGAGAACTCGGTGTTCCTGCCGGCCTACGAGACCGCCGACGGAACGCTCACCGGTGAGGTCGGTTCGCGCATCGAGGGAATCGGCCGGCCGCGGGTCGAGCCGTCGTTCATCTCCCAGGTGATCGACCGGATGATCGGCGTTCCCGACGAGGCCTCGATCGCCACCACGCACCGGGTGTCGGAGATGCTGGGGCGCCGCGTCGGCGGGTCGACCGGCACCAACATGTGGGGTGCGTTCTCACTCGTCGCGGAAATGGTCGCCGATCGCCGGGCGGGCAGCATCGTGACGCTCCTGTGCGATCCGGGTGATCGCTACGCCGGCACCTACTTCGACGAGAAGTGGATCGGCGCACAGTCTTTCGATCTGGCCCCGGCGAACGCGATCCTCGACGAGTTCCTCGCGTCGGGACGCTGGACGGCTTGAGCTCCGGGTGGCGCCTACCCGGTGGGCTACCATCCGGGGGGTGCCGACCGAAACCGTGCGTCCACTCGTCGAGGCCGTCGACCTGGTGCGTGAGTACCAGATGGGTGAGGAGCGCGTCCGCGCCCTCGACGGACTGAACCTGAACATCGACGGGGGACAGTTCGCGTCGATCGTCGGGCCCTCCGGCGCCGGAAAGTCCACGCTGCTGCACATCCTCGGCGCCCTCGACACCCCGACATCCGGCCGGATCTCCATCGACGGAGTCGATCTCGGCGCGCTCGACGACGCTGCTGCGTCCGCCTTCCGGCGTCATCGCGTCGGCTTCGTCTTCCAGTTCTTCAATCTCGTCCCGACCATGTCGGCATGGGAGAACGTCGCGCTGCCACGGTTGCTCGACAACCAATCACTGCGCAAGGCCAAGCCACGCGCCGTCGAACTCCTCGAACAGGTCGGGCTCGGCGACCGCGTCGACCACCGGCCGTCGGAACTGTCCGGCGGACAGATGCAGCGCGTCGCCATCGCGCGTTCGCTCATCATGAACCCGACGATCCTGCTCGCCGACGAACCCACCGGCAACCTCGACTCCAGGACCGGGGAATCCGTGCTGGAGTTGCTTGCCGACGTCGCGCACGCCGCGCCGGATCGGCTGGTGGTGATGGTGACCCACGATCCGAAGGCGGCGGCGTTCGCCGACACCACGATCACAGTGCGCGACGGGAAGATCGCGGAGTGAGCGACACCCCGCCGGCTGAGCAGCCGACGAGCGGAGCGGGACGTGTCCCCCCGCCGGTTGAGCAGCCGACGAGCGGAGCGAGGAGGCGTGTCGAAGCCCTGTTCGCCGGCTTCACCCGCATCCGGCTGCTCAACATCCGGGAGATCCGCACCCACCGGCTGCGTCTGTTCACCTCGCTGGCGGTGGTGATCGTCTCGTCGGCGCTGCTCATCGCGGTCCTGGGAACCTTCGGTTCGACGTCGGAGTCGGTGCGCGCGTTCAACAATGCGATCTCCGGTTCGGCCGATTTGGAGGTCGCGGCGATCGCCGACAGCGGCGTCGATCAGTCGTTGGCCGGGCAGATCCGCCGCGACGTCGACGGTGCGAAAGCCGTGGTGCCGATGATCCGCGGGTCGGTCGTCGTCGACGGGTCGGCGATCCCGCTCATCGGCTCGGACCAACGTGTCACCTCCCTGTCGGGGAGTCTGCGATCCGCGGTCCAATCGGAGAGCTCCGGGTCGATCGACTTCGACCGACTGCGCAACGGTGTCTTCGTAGGTCCGGGCCTCGGCCTCGACGTGGGGCAGAAGCTGACGGTCAACGGCATCGACGTCGAAGTGCTGGAGGTCGTCGACAACGAGCAGGCCGCCGGACTCAACAACGGCCGCTTCCTGTTCGCCTACCTCGATCTCGCGCAGCGACTCGTCGGGTTGGAAGGGCGGCTCGATTCGATCCTCATCGTCACCGAACCCGGCGTCGACGTCGGGTCGGTGCGCAAGCAGATCGAAGGGATCGTCGACGGTCGTGCGGTGGTCGTCGACCCGGACTTCCGCGCCAAACAGGCCGAGGTCGCGAGTTCGGTGACGCGTGATGCGACGCTGCTCGTCTCGCTGGTGTCCCTGGTGATCGCGGCGTTCCTGGTCTTCAACACGATGAACATGGCGGTGGCGTCGCGGCGCGGTTCCCTCGCCATGATCCGGGCGTTGGGCGCCAGACGATCCCACCTCGTCGGCGACATGCTGGGCGAGGCCGCACTGATGGGTCTGGTCGGCGGCGTGATCGGAATCCCGCTCGGAATCCTCGCCGGCCGGGCGGTGATCGCGAGTCTGCCCGACCCGCCGCCCGACACGGTGGGCACGGTCATCAACTATCACCTGCCGGGGTACGCGCCGGTGGTCGCGGTGCTCGCGTGTGTGATCGCCTGTGTCGCCGCGACGTCGTTGGCCGCGCGGTCGGTGTTCTCGGTGTCGCCGGTGGAGGCGATGGCTCCCGTCGAGGTGTCCGACGCGTCGAAGCGCCGCGGGCCGGTTGTCGTGATCGCCGGGATCGTGGGGGCCGCCGGGTTGATCGCGTCGTGGGTGATCGTCGCGACGGTGCCCGGTCGACCCGCGATCCTGGCCGGCGTCGTCTATCTCGTGGGCGCCCTGCTGGTGTGCTTCGCGTTGTCGAACCCGTTGACGTGGCTGGTCGTTCGGGTTGCCCGCTGGTTCCGCGGACCGGGTCAGCTCGCGTCGGTCAACACCGAGCGCGCGCCGCGTCGGGCGTGGGCGACACTCATGACCGTGGCCGTCGCGATCGCGGTGGGCATGGGAACGTCGGGCGCGCTGGACAACCTGGTGTCGTCGATGTCGAAGTCGCTGGACGGACTGGGCGACCCGGACTTCTACGTTTCGTCGTCCTCGGCGGCGAGCCTGCCGCTGGGCCCGATCCTGCCGCCGTCGATCCGCGGCGAGGCCGCGAAGGTGCCCGGCGTGACCGAGGTCGTCGGCGGTCAGTGGGCCGCGGTCAACATCGGCGAGAGCCGGGCGAATGTGCAGGGCCTGGAACCGGGTTCGCGCGCACCGTTCATGCGGAAGGCGACGCCGGAGTCGGTCGAGCAGGTGCTCGCCGGGAACGGCATCCTGTTGTCGAATGTGCTTGCGCGCGTGCTCGATGTGGGTGTCGGGGACACGGTGACGCTGGCGACGCCGACCGGCCCGCACGACGTCGTCGTCCGCGACACCGTCGACTACGTGTCCGTGGACTCCGGTGTCGCCGCGTTGTCGCAGAAGCAGTTGGGGGAGTGGTTCGGACGTGAGGGTGACACCTACCTGCAGGTGATCACCGCCCCCGACGCCGATCCCGAACTGGTGCAGCAGGCACTCGAGACCCTGGTCGCGGATGTCCCGACCACCGGCAACAAACCCATCAGCGTCTACACCGGTGCAGACGCGCTGGCCGCCACGCAGGCAACCGTCCAGCAGGCGGGTTCGTTCACGGTGGCCATCCAGTGGATCGTGGCCGGCGCCGCGGCCATCGCGCTGCTGAACACCCTGCTGCTCTCGGTGATCGAGCGCCGTCGTGAGTTGGGTGTGCTCCGTGCGATGGGAGCGTCCCGAAAGTTCATCTCTCGCATGGTGCTTGCCGAGGCCGCCGCGGTCGCCGTCGTCGGCGCCCTGGTCGGGGTGACCCTCGGCGCGATGATGCACCTGCTGAGCGACCGAATCCTGAGCGTCACAACCTCGTTGACCGTGATCTACTCGCCACGGCCGTCCGCGGCGATGTTCGTCGCGATCGCGGTGGCGTTGTGCCTGGTGGGCGCGTTCCTGCCGGCTGTGCGCGCCGCGCGGATGAACATCAGTGAGTCGATCCTGAACGAGTAGGACTGCTTGCTTCAGTATGACGTTGTGCCCGGATCCCGGGCACAACGTCATACAGATCAATTTGTCACGCTCCGATCAGGACTCGGGCCGTGAAGAGCATGGCAGTCCGTCGCCGAAGACCGCTGTCCACGACGGCAGGTTGCTCATCGAGCTCCGCGCCGACGGACAAGGAACTGACCGCCGTGGACCATTCGCGTTGGACGCGTGTCAGGGGTTACGAGAGCCGTCCCGAGCGGATTTGGTACTCCATCTCGTGCCGGATCTGCTCGGCGATTTCCTGCGCCACCTCGTAGGGAGCCTGCTTCCACCCGTTGGAGTGCTGCCAGTCGAAGATCGCGTCGTTATAGCGATTTCGAAACTCCTCTTCGAACCGTTCCTCGCGGTCGAGTTCGGGGAAGAGACCGGCTAGGTCCTCCAGCGTCGTGCCGGGTGGCGACTTGAGAGCGGCGACGATGCGCGGTTTCAACCGTTTGAGTTCGTCAGTCATTTTGCCTCAGTTATCCTCGCCGCTACTGCGACGCGTTCGGCCAACCGGGATTCGGTTTCGTTCCGGCCTTGCTACTCGGTCGAGGTATTCCAGCCGCGGCGCACGCTTCACTCTGTTCCTTGGTGGGGATGATGTAGTCGGTTAGTCGCCAATCGCCGAATACGTCGATAGCGGGTTGGTTCAGTGGCCCGCGTTGATTCGTAGGCGGCGTTTTGCCTGATTTCTCGTACTGGAAAAACGCGCGTGGCTCAAATCCGAACCTGGCGGGGTTTACTGAGTAACAGATTGCCGCGCGGCCTATTTCTGAGGAAGCTCGTGGTGCGGAAGACGCTGAATTCTTCGTGAAGGACTCTGGGAACGGAACCGCCACAAGATAGATTGGTTTTGGTGAGACTTCAGGCTGTCTATCGTTGCTGTATATCTTGAAGACTGGGCGGACATCATTTACTGCTTTCAGATATCCAGGCGGAATGATGCTGTGATTATGCGTGGCGAGGAGGAGATCGTCGGTTTCTGCGATGCCTCGGACGAAGGTGCCGTCGGTGCTATCGAGGTCTATCACGCCCGAATCAACCCATTGAATAGGGCGGTCCTCCGGACGTAAACCGGTGGCCGAACTATCAGACGTAGACTGGTGGGTGGTTGCAGGTTCCCGATCACCAGAACCTTGTGAGCAGGCAGTCCCGGCGAGAAAGAGGGACACTACGAGCAACAGGAGATGAACGCTCCGAACTCGTTTCACGAGGGTCCTCCTTGACCGGGGATAGAAAGGATGGGGCTGTCATCGAGCGCCCCTTCGGGAGGCTGGCCGGGTTCGTCGGGCTCGTTGACTCCGCTGTCGTGGTGGCGGTCCCAGTCACTGTAATGGCCGGAACTTTCCATGAAACTCCGCCATGCTGCGAGTAGGCTCTCTCGGTCTTCGGACTGGCGCTCGTACTCTTCCCGTTCAGCGGGCGTCATCGAAGAGCGCTCGCTCAATGTGCGTTCGTTCTCCGAATGCCCATGAATCGCTTCCCAACTCGGGTTGCCGTCCTCGTCGAACCATTCGGGGTGTTCATTGCGGATCTCCGGGTCGGAGGCAGCCATTCCCGCGAACATGGCGAACTTTGTAACGTCCGGGTCGGTGAGCGTTTCCGACCGCAACGCAACAAGGCGATCGATCTCTTCGGTCGTCATAGAGTCGTAGTCGGGTGCCGGGCCGTACAGAAGATCCTCCACGGTTCCGACTGGCAACATCGCGTTGAGTGGAGCGCCAACTTGGGGGATCGCGGCAAGTATGTTGCGTCCGGCGGCCGCTGCTCGCATCTTCTCCGAATAGTCGTCGATTCCCTCCTTCTTGAGGTAGTCGATCTCTGCGTCCAATCCGTCCTTCATTGCGTCTTGGAGAACGCCGGCGGCGTGACCGAGTGAAGCTGCTCCTGGGTCCATGCCTGCCATCTGTGCCATATAGAACTGCCATTCAGCTCCGGCGCGATTGATGACACCGGCGGCTGTCGGGTCGGAATCGAGAGTTGTCAGAAGATTCTTCAGTTCGCCCGGAGTGAGTTTCTCTGCGCCGAACAAGGGAAATTCATGATCCGATCCAGGTTGGTGGGCTCCGGCGAAATCGGCCAAGAACGGTGCGAGCGAGTGTGCCAGAGTCTGGGTGAGCTGTGGACTCGTCCGGCCGAGATCGCGGCCGATTTCAAGGTTTGAGGTGTCTCCGAAGTATTGGCCGAGGGCGCTCGCGGTGTCCGCTGCTTTATAGGCTGCAAAGGGATTGCCAGAATCTCCCGCGTTGTCTTTGAGCCACTTGTACATGTCGCTGATTCCATCATCAGAGCCACGCCACTGGTAGTCGAAGAGGGCGTCAAGGTGACGGTCAGCGTTGTAAGGGCGACCGTCCGCATATGTGACGTTCATTGTGTCGGCGCCGACGGTGAAGTCCCGGACCGCCGTGGTGTCGTCTGATGTCAGCGCGAGCGCACGGTTGAGCAGGCCATGGGTGTCGAGCAACTCTTCTCCGGGACCGGCGATCCTGCCGGAACGCGAGGCTTCGGCGATTTCGCTTGCCTGCTTGAGTATTCCCCTGTCGATGTCGGTGCCCATGCGTAGCTGGGAGTCGCCTGTCTCGAGGAGGCGCACGAGGTTATCGAACTCGTCGACACGAGGAACGTGGGGATACTCAATAGTGGAATGGTTGTCGAAGTCTCGCTTCTTGGTCGTCCCCGTGGTCAGCTTCTCCGTGAGGAGAGTTCGAACATTTGCGGGGAGGGTGGCCATCCCGCCCTTGTCCCCGGCGCCGGTGGATACCGACGGGTTGCTCATGATCTGCATCCCGTTGGACAAAAGGTTGCGAACCGCTGCGCCGTTTTCCCCGGTTCCTCCAAGCTTTGTGATCTCGTCGATAGACTCGTCGTCCAAGCCCTCGAAGAGAGTTCGGAGGAAGTCGTACTGTCCCTGCGGGATGTTCACGGGCAGTCCCGCGTGTAGCGCTTGAATCTGTTCTGGACTCAGGTTTCCTGCGGCCGCCAGGGCGTACATCTGCTCGGTCGTCAGTCCGCGGCCCGCATCCCAGTTGTCCTCGATGGCTTTCGCGCTCCCTGCACTTAAACCAGCTGCGGGAGGAGCCAATTGATCGAGCGCGCCGTTCGCACTACGAATCGCAGACGCGGTGTCGGTGTCAGCCGTGTCGAAATCCCTTGCGACACGCTCCATCCACAGTGTCGCATTCTCGGCTATACGGGCACGCGTGTTCTTCAGCGTCGCCAGTTCCGCGAGCTGGTGGTCGTCGCCGGCAGCGGCGGACTCCGCCAATGCATAGTTGTATGCGTCGGTGACCTTCCAGGCGTCGGACACTGCGTAGTTGTTGTCCTCGTACGCTGTAGCAGTCGATTTAAGGCTGTTCGCCAGGGACGACATATCGGCGTGCCCGCTGGTGATGGCGTTGGCGAGCGAGGCGAAGGTTTGTGAGACGCGCATCAACTGGTCGTACTCGCTGTTGGCGCGACCGACTGCAGCGTCCTTTGCGACTCCAGACCAGTCAAGGCCAGTGATCGTGTCTCGAGTGGTTCGGGCGTCGGCAGCGGTGTACTCGGCGTAGTCGATCAGGTCGTCTGCCAGTTTCGGCATGTTGTCGAAGTTGAGCTTTTCGACGACCGTGCGGGTGGGGTAGACCATCAGCGGCGATTACCGGGGAGTGGCTGATTCAGGTCACCGAGTCCTTCGAGACGTCTTGCTGCCGTGAGATCAGTGTTCTCGTAGTCATCGGCCGATGTCGTGAGGATGGACTCCCACGCCGCCTTCCGCCCGGCGAGCGTTGCCAGCGCCGAGGATAAGGACTTTGTCGTCTCAGTGAGAGCGCCGGAGGTTTCGAGCCCGTCCAATCCGCTCGCTGCAAGACTTACGGCCATTCCGACCGCTCCGGAGGCGGGTGGCCAGACGGGTTGCATTGCCACGACAGGCTTGAAGTTGGAGGACGCCTCCCGCAACTCGTTCGGATCGACCTTTGCCGTCGCCATCGCAAACTCCCCCCGTCGTTTGTCGAATGCTAACCCGTCCTGCAGGAGCGGGCCGCACCCTGTTCCACAGATCGTCTGTCAACGATTCTTGACAACATGCAAACGTCAACATAACCTGACAACATGCACGACGACCAGAAGACCGAAACGCCGGACGACGCCCAGGGTGCTGACCTCGCAGGAGATGCCGCGAGCAGCGACCCAGCGAAGGGCCTGGCAGCGGTTCGGGCGCTGCGCACGCTGGCCGACCGACTCGAAGAAGTACAGGTCGCCAACGCTCGCGCCAATGGCTGGAGCTGGCAATCGATCGCAGAAGTACTGCAGATCAGCCGGCAGGCCGTGCATCAGAAGCACTCACAACGTGAGGTCCGCGAGGGCGGATCCGAAGGAGACAAAGATGTTTGAACGAATCACTCGTGATGACAAGATGCTGCTGGCCTTCGCCACGCAGGAGGCCGCCGACCTCGGACATTGGCAACTGGGAAACGATCATCTGATCCTGGGCATGCTCTGCAACGCCCGGAGCCCGCTGTTCTCGATCCTGGCCGATCAGGGGCTGACCCTCGCCACGGCGCGAGAAGTGGTGCGCAAGTACCACGACGAGCATGCCGACCAGGCCGACGCGGCCGACACCGACGACGAGTCGGCAGCCCGGCGTTACGAGGAGGACCGAGAAGCTCTGCGGGGCATCGGGATCGACCTCGACAAGGTGCGGGAAGCCGTTCGCGGGCGCTTCGGTGAGGACCTGTCCGACGGCTGGGGCGAACGCCCCGGACGTGGGCCGGGCCGACGCGGAGGTCCCGACGGGGGTCGTGGACGCGGCCGAGGACGTCGGCACGGACACGGTCACGGACCGCACCGCGCCCGCGGACCCCGCCCCGACTGCGGGCCGGAAGGTTTCGGCCCGGGATTCGGTCCCGAGGGCCCGGGTGGCTTCGGCCCCGGCGGTTTCGGGCCCGGACCGTTCGGTCCCGGCGGACCCTTCGGCCCCGGTGGCGAGGGCCCCTGGGAGCCGGGTCGTGGTCGTCGGGGTCCGCGCGGACGGGGTAACCGTCCTCGGTTCGCCCCGGACACCCGCGCGGTGTTCGCCCGAGCAGTCGAGATCGCACGCGAACGGGGCGACCGGCGGCTACGCGCCGAGTACCTGCTGCTCGGCATCCTCGACGCCGCCGACGACGCGTCGAAGACCCTGATCGAATCGGCCACCACCGCAGATGAACTCAAGGCCGCCGTCTGGGCGAGCCTGCCCGAGGTCGACGCCGAGGTGTGAACCCACAAATGACGACCCCGCCCCCGGAATCCGATTCCGGGGGCGGGGTTGTCGTCATTTCTAAGAGGTCAGCGTCAACGCGACCGCGGTGACGACCGCCCATGCGAGCATCGCCTTGCCGGTCGTCCCGATCGACGGGACCAACGCCGGCCCCTGCGCCCCGGTGCGGACCGGCGTGTACGCCTGCCACAGCAGCGGGAAGGTCAACAGCCCGACGAGTGCCCACGGGGTCGCGAAGGCCAGCGCCACGCTCATCACGAGCGGGGTCATGAGCAGGACAGCGAACAGGATTCGGGTGCGGGCGTCGCCGAGTCGAACGGCGAGGGTGATCTTGCCGCTCTCGGTATCGGTGGGGATGTCGCGCAGGTTGTTGACGACCAGCACGCTGCACGAGACGGCGCCCACGCCCACGGCACAGGCGAGGCCGACCAGGTCGATGCGGTCCGACACCACGAACTGGGTACCGAGTACCGCGACCAGTCCGAAGAACACGAACACCGCGACCTCGCCCCAGCCCGCATAACCGTAGGGCCGCTTGCCGCCGGTGTAGAACCAGGCACCCGCGATGCAGACCGCGCCCACCACGACCAGCCACCAGGCGGTGGCGATCGCCAGCACGAGACCGCACACCGCGCCGATGCCGAAGCAGATGAATGCTGCCGCCTTCACCGAACCCGGCGACGCCACGCCCGAGCCGACGAGGCGCAGCGGGCCGACACGGTCATCGTCGGTGCCGCGCACACCGTCGGAGTAGTCGTTCGCGAAGTTCACGCCGATGATGAATGCCATCGCCACGGCCAGCGCGAGCACGGCCTTCCACCACGAGATCCCGCCGTGATGAAGCGCCGCTCCGACGCCGGCCACGACGGGCGCCACGGCGTTGGGGAGAGTCCTCGGGCGTGCGCCCTGAATCCACTGCGATGCGGTTGCCACGGATCGATCCTGCCACGCCGCCGGATAGCGGCCGACCGCCCCTGCAGATGTCGCGCATCGTTGCGCCGTGCGGCACGATCCGCGACATCTACACGCGGACACAATCGGCCGGAACCGCATCGACCTGCGATTACGTCTAATCGAAGTGCGTACCCCACCCAAACTGCGAGCCCTCGCCCTCGAACACGACGGTGTCATCACCGCCGCCGACGCACGAGAGCACGGACTGGATCGCTCGGCGGTGCGGCGACGCGTGGCCGCAGGTGAATGGGTCGCGGTCCGCCCTCGGCTGTATCGGCTGGCGGATCACCCCGTCACCGACCGCACCACCGACCGCATCGCAACACTGTCGGTCGGGCCGTCGGCGATCCTGTCGGGACTGGCGGCGGCCTGGTGGCACGGCATCGTCGACGACCCGCCCGAGACGATCACCGTCACCGCTCCCCGCGGACGGCACGGCCCAGCGATCAAGGGCGTGCAGATACTCAACCGGTCCCTCGACGACGCAGATGTCCTCATCCGAGGAGATCTGCGGGTCACCGGGATTGCGTTGTCCGCGCTCGAAGGAGCCGTCGAACAGGGGGCCGGGGTGATTGACTCGGCGCTGCAACAGCGTCGGATCAGCGTCGAACGACTGGAAGAGGCGTACCGGCGCAGGCACCGCTGTGTCGGCGCGGCGGAGATGGGTCCGATGATCGAGTTGCTGGAGTCGGGTGCACGGTCGGCCGCGGAGCGTCTCGCGGTGACGATCCTCGACGACGCGGCGATCGGCGGCTGGGTCGCCAACCATCCCAGTTGCGGGTACGAGATCGACCTCGCGTTCACCGCGCAGATGGTGGCGGTGGAACTCGACGGCTTCGCCTTCCATCGGGACGCCGACACGTTCCAGAGCGACCGCACCCGACGGAACGCATTGATCGCGGCCGGCTGGACGGTTCTCAACTTCACCTGGACCGACCTGACGGAGAGGGCCGGCTACGTCACGTCGACGATCCGTCAAGCGATCAGCGTCGCCGCCTGAAACCAGATGTCGCGAAACGTGTTGTGGTCCGACACGATCCGCGACATCTACGAAGAGAAGCGTCGACGCAGCTCGCGGCGGTCGGGCTTACCCGGACCCCGCAGCGGCAGTTCGTCGATCTCGAGAACCTCGCGCGGCGCCGCATACCGGCCGAGGCGCTCGGCGACCGAACCCCGAATCCGGTTGGCGTCGAGCTGTTTTCCGCGTCGTGCGACGACCACCGCGACAATCTTCTCGCCGAGCCGGTCGTCGGGAAGTCCGACGACGACACATTCGGCGACCGCCGGGTCCTCGACGACAACCGCCTCGACCACCTGCGGCACGACGGTGAGCCCGCCGGTGGAGATCGCCTCGTCGGCGCGGCCGACGATCGACAGCACACCGTTGGCGTCGAGGCGGCCGAGATCGTCGGTGCGGAACCAGCCGGCCTCGGCGAAAGCGGGATGATCGGGAAGGTTGCGGTACCCGTGCGCCACCATCGGGCCGCCGAGGACGACGCGTCCCACACCGTCCGGCGACGGCTCGTCGATGCGGATGGAGACGCCGTCGAGCGGGATACCGTCGTAGACACAACCGCCGGCGGTCTCGCTCATCCCGTAGGTGCGGACGATGGGGAGCCCCTCGTTGACGGCCCGGCGCAACAGGGGAGCAGGGGTCGCCGCACCGCCGACGAGGAGTCCGTCGGCGGCTCGCAACGCGGTGGTCGCGCGCGGGGAGTCGAGGACCTTGATCAGCTGCGTCGGTACGAGTGACGTGTAGCGCCGGGGCCCGTCCAGCCGGTCGAGCGCGTCGGCGAACTCGTCGGCGTCGAAGCCGGCGGCCAGATCGAGGACGGTGGGGGTGTGTCCGGATGCGAAGGCCCGCAACAGGACCTGGAGGCCGGCGATGTGATGCGGAGCGAGAGCCAGGAGCCAGTTACCGGGTCCGCCGAGGCGTTTCGCGGTGGCCTGCGCCGACGCGGCCAGCGTCGTCGGGGTGTGTTGCGCCCCTTTCGGTACGCCGGTCGACCCCGACGTGGAGACCACGAGCGAGACATCGTCGGCGATCGGCTTACCCACCGACAGCGCGTCGCTCAGAAGCGCTGTCTCACGGGCGTCCTCGGGGGTGGGGACGATCGCGACCGAACCGTCGAGCACGGCGAGCAGCTCGTCGCGTCGGTCCACGACCTCCGGTCGAGCGGGAAGCGACAGGGCACGCAGGGTTCTCAGGACTCGTCCCGATTCGTGTCGGCCGGATCGGGGCCGTCGAACGGCCAGCCCGACGATTCCAGGTGTCGGCGCACCCGGGCGATGTCGTCCTCGTGTGGCAGCTCGCGGGTGACCTTGGTGATGGCCACGGCCGCGTCGATCTGGGAGATCGGCTCGGGCGGCGGCGGCGACTGCCGGATCAGCCGCGACGACACCTCCTGCACCTCGTCCTCACTGAGCTGCCGGCGCAGGAGGGCGACGAGTGGGATGTAGTCGCCCTGGGGCACGCCGTCGGGATATCCGGTGCGCAGCCATTCGATGATGCGGTAGAGCAACTGTGGGCGGTCCACTCCTCACCCCCTTTCTTCGACGGGACGCAGGTGCGTCCGGTGCGGTGCGGTGACGCTCATGCGTCCCACTCAGCGTGATTGTAGGTTTCGATGTGCTGCTGTCGGTCCTCGGTGTCGGCGCAGCGCTGTGTCAGGGGCGGCTGGGCAGCAGTGGCCAGCCGACGGCGGCCAGACGTCCGGCGACCTGGTTGACCTCTTCGGGTGTCGGGGGTGCGCTGGTGACCCGCTTGATGGCGTCGTGGATCTGCTGCTCGCTCACCGGTTCCCGGGGGCCGTACTCCTTGACCAATTGCATCGCGACGGCGGTGACCTGCTCGTCGGTCAGCACGCGCGTGAGAAGCGCCATCAGGGGCGGGAAGTCGGTGCGCGAGACACCTTGGGGATAGCCCTTGCGAATCCAATTGATCACGGATTCGAAGAGCGGGGTTTCACTGCTCATGGCTGATCGCGTCTCCGGCTCTTGCCTATCTGGGACAGGTGTGTACCCGGGTGGGGGTCACTTGTAACCAAACGGGAAGAGCTTGATGCCGGTGTGGAAGTAGAGGGTCTGCCGGGTGATCCACAGGATCGCGGTGATGATGACCAGTGCGACGACGGCGAAGATCGCGTAGCTCAGCACGCGCATCATCGGGTTGCCCTTGACGACCGAACCCTCGACGACCTCGTCGGACCCCTGCTCGTGCACCCGGAGACCGACCGCGAAGAGTGCGGGAAGCCCGGCGCCGAAGATCAGGCCGACGACCAGCACCTTGGCGATCGCCTCGACGATGTCCATCTCAGCTGGATCCTCTCGTGGTCGTGTTGTGGTCGGCTCGTGACGATCAGACGGACCGTGCGGTGTCCGGGGTGGCCCCGGCATCGGTCGGCAGCACCGAGCCGGTGGTGTCGTCCCAATCGGCGTTGACGTTGCCGGCGTCGATCTTGTTCTGCTGGGCGCGCCGGTACATGTAGGCAGACGCCGCGACGAGGAGGCCGAAGATCGCCACTGCGCCTGCGACGTTGCCGAGCAGATTGGCGATGTAGAAGGACGCCGCGCCGACGAGTCCGGCGGCGGGAAGAGTGGTGATCCATGCCACGGCCATCCGGCCGGCGACACCCCAGCGGACCTGTGCGCCGCGCCTGCCGACCCCGGAGCCGAGGATCGAACCGGTGGCGACCTGCGTGGTGGACAGTGCCATCCCGGCTGCGCTGGAGGTCAGGATGATGGCCGCAGACGAGGCCTCGGCGGCCATGCCCTGCGGGGAGCTGATCTCCACCAAGCCTTTTCCGAGGGTGCGGATGATGCGCCAGCCGCCCAGATAGGTGCCGACCGCGATCGCGGCGGCACAGCTCGCGACGATCCACAGGGGGAGTCCGTGGCTGACGGTCGAGGCGTCGAGATGTCCGGTGACGATCAGGGCCATCGCGATGACGCCCATGGTCTTCTGTGCGTCGCCGGTGCCGTGGGCGAGCGAGACCAGTGAGGCGCTGGCGATCTGGCCGTATCGGAAGCCCTGTTCCTTGCGGCTCTCGGCGAGGTGACGGGTGATCGTGAACACGAGCCAGGTTCCGCATGCGGCGACGACGCAGGCGATCACCGGGGCGAGGAGTGCCGGCACGATGATCTTGCCGAACACTCCGTGCCAGTTCACTCCGGAGAGTCCGATGGCGGCGATCCCGGAACCGATGAGCCCACCGAACAAGGCGTGTGAGGAACTCGACGGCAGGCCGAAGAGCCAGGTGAAGAGGTTCCAGAGGATGCCGCCGATGAGTCCGGCGAAGATGATCAGCAGCGCGGTCGTCGGGGTGATACCTGCGACGATCTCGCCGGCGTCGGCGCCGGAGGTCTGCTGGATGTTGAGGACTTCTTTGGTGATGGTGGCGGCGACCTCGACCGAGAGGAAGGCGCCTACGAGGTTGAGGATGGCGGAGAGCCCGACCGCGACTTTCGGTTTCAGAGCGCCGGTGGCGATCGACGTTGCCATGGCGTTGCCGGTGTCGTGGAAGCCGTTGGTGAAATCGAAGCCGAGGGCCGTGATCACCAACAGCACCAGGATCAGCATTTCGCCGCTCATGGTTTTCATGATGAGGGCTGGGCTTCGAATTTCCTAAACGTCTCGGCACGGTTTCGTGGGATTTGCTCGTCTCTTCGGCGTGTCGCACACGTTTTCGCAGTTCAGGGCCGGTGTGTCATCCGTCGCTTTCCGGGGCGATCGAACGCTCGGCCAACCATGGTGAAACCGACGGTCGCTGTGGAAGAATCCGACGCCATGACATCGATGAAGCTGGGCATGCCGATCAACTACGCGGGCGACTTCCGCGAGACCATCAACAACCTCGCCGACTTCGAGGCTGCGGGTGTCGAGCGGATCGCGGTGCCGGAGGCCTACAGCTTCGACGCGGTCTCCCAGCTCGGCTTCATCGCCGCGAAGACCGAGAAGATGGAACTGCAGACCGCGATCCTGCCCATGTACTCGCGCACCCCCACCAACCTCGCGATGACCGCCGCCGGTCTGGACTACATCAGCGGCGGCCGTGCGGTGCTCGGCATCGGGGCTTCGGGACCGCAGGTCATCGAGGGCTTCCACGGCGTCAAGTACGACTACCCGCTGGGCCGCGCCCGTGAGCACGCGGAGATCTGCCGCATGGTCTGGCGCCGCGAGAAGCTGAACTACCAGGGCAAGCACTACACCCTCCCGCTCGACGAGGAGCACGGCGGTTCGGGACTCGGCAAGTCGCTGAAGATCATCAACCACCCGGTCCGCGACAACATCCCGCTGCTGCTAGCCGCCATCGGCCCCAAGAACATCGAGCTGGCCGCGGAGATGTTCGACGAGCTGCAGCCGATCCTGTTCCACCCGGAGCAGATCGACGCCGCCTTCGGTGAGTCCCTGGCCGCCGGTAAGGCCAAGCGCGACCCGTCGCTCGGCGAGCTGGGCATCGTGGTGCAGGCGACCGCGCGGGTCTCCGACGACGCCGAGCAGATCAACAACGCCAAAGAACTCGTCCGTCACCACGCCGCGCTGTACATCGGCGGCATGGGTGCCCGCGGCAAGAACTTCTACAACCAGCTCGCCATCCGGTACGGCTACGTCGAGGAGGCGAAGCTCATCCAGGACCTCTACCTCGACGGCAAGAAGGTCGAGGCCGCCGCGGCGATCCCCGAGGACCTCGTGAATGCCATGTCGCTGATCGGTTCCAAGTCGGAGGTCGCCGAGCGCGTCGCCGCGTTCCGTGCGGCAGGCGTCACCTGCATCTTGGCCTCGCCCACCGCGCCGACCCACTCCGAGCGGGTGGCCGAGGTCGAGGCGCTGCGCGACATCTTCAACGGCTGATCGCCTCTTCCCGCGGGGGATCTCAGTCAACCCGGTACGGCGGCCTTTCCGAGGCCGCCGTACCGGTATGCATGGACCGCACCCCGGCGACAGGGGTGACGGGTTGCGCGGGTATCCGCAGAGTCTCCGGTGGGGGTCTCCAATTCTGTTGCGCGCCAGGCTGATACGTCCACACCGTCGGCGTGGTCGTCACAAACCCTGCGTCCGAGCGCAATTGGCGTCGCATATCGCGATCGGGTGCATCCGCAGATGGTGAATCAGTCGAACGAGCGAGCTTTTTCTGCTCGACGCCGACCTGGTGCGAAAAGAGGGTGCCCCTATTCTCGAGGCGAATGCGAATCGCCGGGGCGGCGCATTCCGCACCGCGCGGTGGAATCGCTCTCGAGTCGGGGGCCCGTTCCGGTCGACCATTGAGACATCGACCAGGTCGGTGTCCTTCGAGCGGATGACAGGCTTATGCCCGAGTTTCGCATCAGTTCGCGGCGAATCCGAGAAAGTGAATTTGAGGAAGCCGTGAATTCCCTTCCCGTTACCCCTCTGATTGCCGGCTGGGCGATTCGAGGGCATTCACGGGCCGCCCATTCGATAACCGGTGCCCCCGAGTTGTGGGGCTCCGACCCGTCCCATAGTCTCTTGGTATCCGCGCGGCGCTGAACGGTATTCGCGCAGCACACGCCGGTGTGACAGTCGTCATAAAAGGCGGTCGTACGCTCGGACGATGCCACTGGCGGCAGCGATCGGCGACGATGTCCCGGGGTCAGCGGCTGCTGGAGAAAACGGTGCCGACGGAATCCGATGTGCCGCGTGGATGCGGCCGGTTCTGGCGTACAGGTGACAGCAGTCGGACGTGACGAGGACGGCGCATGGTGAGTGGTGAGGCAGGGCGTTGAATTCCACCGTGTCGAATTCCGGCAAGTCGAATCCGCCGGCGGAGAATCCGATGTCGGCGGGAGTTCATCCCGAAGAATCCAATCACGCCGCGTCTTTCTCGCGCCTCGCCTCCCCTTTCGGGAAATCGGGATCCGCTGATTTGTTGTCGCGGATTCGTGAGTGCGGAAATTCGGTGGCGGGGACGCACCGTCGGTCGGGGGGATCAGACGGTCGGCACGCCACATGAGCTCATGGTCCCACGGACCGGGTGAGCGCCTGGCGGGCCGACCATGAGTCACCCGACCCCGCCTCCCGGGACTCCCGCTGCCGGAATCGCTCGACGGTTCCGGCTCAACGCCGCGCAGCGCGCCCTGTGGTTCACGCAGCAGGCAGCGCCCGAGGTGCCGATCAACATCGCGCAGTACGTCGAGATCGACGGGCCGATCGACGTTGAACTCTTCCTCCGGGTGACGAGCGAGGTGGTGCGTCGGGCCCAGTTCACGCAGATCCGTTTCGAGGACACCGACGACGGACTGGTGGGCATCTACGATCCCTCGCTGCATTACTGGGCCGATGTCATCGATCTCCGAGATCGCCCCGACCCACACGCGGCCGCCGAGGCGATCATGCGCGAGGACTGCGCCCGGCCACTGGATCCGCGCGTCGACCGCACCGCGCGCGGCTGCCTGTTCCGGCTCGGGGACGAGAAGTTCTACGTCTACAACCGCGGGCATCACATGCTCTCCGACGGTGTGGGTGGCAAGGACCGCATGGTCGAGGCCCTCGCGGCGTACCACGCCGCGGTCACCGGGAACGCGCTCCCGCCCGCCAAACCGGTGGATCTCGATCTGCCCGCACGTGCCGACGACGAGTATCGCGCGTCGCGACGTTTCGAGACAGACCGTGCCCACTGGCGACAGGCCATGGCCGGGGTGGGAATCCCCGCGTCCCTAGCGCATCGGCGCGGAGAACCCGAAGCCGTCTCGCGGCGAGTCGTCGCACCGGTGGACACCGGCACGATGGACCTTCTCCGGCGCGCGGCCGAAGAGCGTTCGACGATCCTGCCGAACATCATCGTCGCCGCGTTCTCGGCCTACCTGGCCCGGGCCGCCGCAGACGGCGACGAGGTGATCTTCCAGTTCCCGGTCGCCGCCCGAACCACCGCGGCGCTCCGCTCGACCCCGATGCCGGTCGCCAACGTCGTTCCTCTGCGCACCGGCGTGGCGGGAGGGGCGTCGGTCACCGAGGCGCTGACCACCACGCAGACGGCGCTTCTCGGCGCGCTGCGACACCAGCGCTACCGCGGCGAGGACATCTGGGCCGACGTCGCCGCCGACGAGACCAGCGGGCGAGTGCGCCGGACCGCGGCACAGGAACGTTCGGGACCGATGCTCAATCTGATGCTCTTCCAACGGGAATTCCCCTGCGGCGAGGCGCGCGGCACCTTCCACGTCGTCACGGTCGGTCCGGCCGAGGACCTGTCGGTCAACATCTTCCCGGTCGCCGGCGAGCAGCGGGACTCGGTGCTCATGGTCGGGGTCGAGGCCAACCCGAACCGATACGACGACGCCGAGGTCGCCGAGCACCATCGACAGTTCCTCGCGATGCTGCGGACGTTCGCCGACGCGCTGCTACACGCTCCGGACACCCGCATCGACGATCTCCCACTGGCGAATCCGGTTGCCGTGGTCAACGGCCCGGCCGTGACGTCCCGTCCCGGGACGGTCCCCGAGGCGCTCGCGTCCGCGGTTGCGCGCCATGCACATTCGCCGGTCATCGACGGGACGCGTGTCCCTGAACTCACGTTCGGGCAGTTGCACCGGCGCGCCCTCGACCTCGCCGCGCGACTCCGTACCGCCGGTGCGGTTCCCGGCACGACGGTGGCCGTGTCGCTCCCACCGGGCGCAGACCGGCTCACCGCGTGGTGGGCGGTCGCGGTGAGCGGGGCGGCCATCTTGCTGCTCGACCCGCACACTCCGGGAGACGGCTTATCGGACCTGATGGAGACCACGCGTCCCGTCCTCGTCATCGCCGGGCCCGAGGGCGTGGCCGCGTCGATTCCCGGTCCGCGTGTTCTGACCCTCGCCGAACTGGACCGCCTGGAGGCGTCCGCGGTGCCGGCGCCCCGTCCCGCACCGGGTGACATCGCCTGCCGTCTCGCGATCACCGACAACGGCTCCGGCCTGGGCACACTCGCGGTGCCCCAGCGCGCGTTCGCCGCTCTGCTCGCGAACGGCGTGTTCGACGCCGCGGCAACCGATCTCGAGTACGGCCGGTTGTTCTTCGGTGCGCCCGCGGCGTCCTCGGCGGCCCATCTGGAGATCATCGCCGCGGCCGCGCACGGCCTCCGACTCGTGGTGCCCGGCCCCGACACCGCAGCCGTCACGCATGTGATCGCCACACCGGGAGACGTACCCGGACTCGGAGCGCAGGGGCCGATGACCTCGCTCCTGGTCGCCGGCGGGGACATCGCACCGGCGGCGCTGGTCCGTCTCGCCTTCGGTCGCGAGGTGTCCGCGCCGTACTGTCCGCGCGGTGCGTTCGGCCCGGTGACGTCGAGCCGCCGGATCGGCCGCGACGCAGCCGTCGATCACCGACTGCCCAGTGGCGCTCCGCGTCCGGCCACCGGGATCGCGATCCTCGACCGGCTGCTACGGCCGGTCCCGGTGGGGGTCACGGGTGACGTCTACGTCAGCGGGCCGCAGGTGGCGACGTCCATCGCCGGCGACCCGGTCCGTACCGCATCGGCCTTCGTGGCGTGTCCCTGGGAGCCGGGCGTCACCATGCTCCACACCGGGGATCGCGGCCACTTCGACCCGGGCACGGGCATGCTGGTCGTCGACCACCACGCCGAGGATGTCGTCACCCTCGACGGTGTCCGAATCGATCTCGCGGCGCTCGACCGGGCGGCGGGGCAAATTCCAGGCGTCGGGTACGCGGTGTCGGTGGTGGCCGAGAACGCCCTCGACATCGGGATCGTGTGCGACGCCGCCGATCCGGACCGCTCACGGGTTCGGGCCGCGGTCCGCCGGCGCGTCGACGAGGAGGTGCCGGCCTCGACCCGGCCCCGCCGCGTCGTGATCCTCGACGAGTTGCCCACGGACGCAACCGGAAACCTCGACCGGCGGGCGGCGGCGCGGCTGATCGCCGCGACTCCCGAGGTGGAGACCCGCCACCGGGCGCCGGCCAACCCTACCGAGGTGGCGGTTGCCGAGGCGGTGACCGAGATACTCGGGGTCGGGAATCCGTCGATGGACGACGAGCTCGTCCGATTGGGCGCCACCTCACTGGGATTCATGCAACTCGCGACCCACCTCGGGAGCACTCTGCGCGTAGTCGTCGACATGCGCGAACTGGCGACGGTGACGACGCTCGCCGAACTCGCGTCGGTCATCAAGGCCGCCTCTCCGAGACGGATGACGTCCACCGACGGTGCCGTCTCCTATCGCCCGACCCGCCCCCAGCAGGAGATCTGGCTGCTGAACCGGGCCGCCCCACGTGCGACCGTCTATCACCTGCCGGTGCGGCTCACACTCGCCGAGCAGATCACCGCCGACGCGGCGCGGAAGGCGTTGATCGACGTGGCCATCCGGCACGAGGCACTGCGGACGGTCTACCCGGAGGTCGACGGGGGACCCGTCGCGCAGGTACGCGGTACGGCCGAATCAGCCGCTGCCGCACCGATCACCAGTGCCACCCTGGACACCGCGGGTGTCGATCTCGCGGTGTCCGCTCCGTTCGACCTGCGCACCGAGGTCCCGTGGCGGGCGGTGCTCGACGAGACGCGGGAGGCCGTCGAACTGGTCCTCGTCGCCCACCACATCGCCGTCGACGAGTGGTCGTTGCACATCGTGCTGGAAGATTTCGCGCGCGCGGTGCGCTCACGGGCAGCCGGCGCGGAGCCCGCCTGGGAGACCGAGTCGGTCGCCTTCAGTGCGGTCCTGGACGCGCGAGCCGCCGGTACCTCGACGACAACCGCTGCGGCAGAGGTCTTCTGGACCCGGTACCTGAGAGACGCGCCCGAGCGTCTCGCTCTACCTGAACCCGCGGTGAGCGATCCGGCGGGCCCCGGACTCACCGCCGGGCTGGCGGTCCACGAGTGTCGACGGATCGACCGGGCGGCCACGGCAGCCGCGTCCGCGCAGGCTCGAGAGTCCGGCACCACCGTCAACACGCTGCTGTGCGTGGCACTCTCGGCGGTGCTCGCCGAGTACACCGACTCCGACGACGTCGTGATGTCGATGCCGGTGTCGGGCCGATTCACCAGCGAGGAACTCCGCCCGGTCGGCATGTTCGTCGAGACGGTGCCGGTGCGCGTGACCGGTGTCCGCGAGGCGGCTGTCGCCGACGCGCTCACGGTCGCCGGGAGAGACCTCGGCACCGCTGTCTCGCTGGCGGACTCCGGTCCGACCGGTCTGTCGGACGTCATCTTCGCCTACCACGCGTCGGCGCCCGATCTCATCGCGTCGACGGTGTTCGCCGGCGGCGAGACGCTGCGGACCCCCGACGCGCGAACCGCGTTGGAATTCACCGTGATCGACGACGGGAACGGGTTGTCGGTCACCTTGACGGTCGCCGAGCGGCGCGTGGACGTGGTGGCGGCCCGTCGAATCCTCGACCGGTTCGTCGAGGCCGTGGCAGCCCTGGGGTACGCGGCGCCGGAACAGACCGTCGCCGACTGCCTGTCGCCGGGAACGGTCGCCGACCCGGGCACTCGCCGGACCGACTGCATCGATCCCATACCGGCGCTCCTGAAGCACGCCGACGCGCATCCCGAGGCGCCCGCGGTCCACGACGGCGACATGACACTCGACTACCGAACCCTCGTCGACCGTGCCCGCGCACTCGCCACGCGTCTGGAGGACTCCGGCGTGCGCCCCGGCGACCGAGTGGCCCTACTCATGGACCGTCGCGCCGACACCGTGGTCGCGATCGTCGCGACCCTCCTGGCCGACGCGGTCTACGTCCCGATCGACCCGGACCTCCCACCGGCGCGTATCGACCTGATCATGGAAGGGACCGCCCCGGCCGCGATCGTCGACAATCGGCTCGAGGTGTCGGACGGCCCCGGTCGTCAACGCGCACAGCCGATCCCGGGTGCCGCCTACGTCATCCACACCTCCGGCTCCACCGGGATGCCGAAGGCCGTGGTGGTGACCCGGCAGAACCTGGCCGCACTGATGGGGGCGGGACTCGACGTCATCGACGCCTCCCCGCGAGACGTCTGGGCCTGGGTGCACTCGTACGCCTTCGACTTTTCGGTGTGGGAGATCCTCGGTGCGTTCGCCTCCGGCGGCAGCGTCGTCGTGGTGGACCGGCCGACGGTCCGGGACCCGCGGGCACTCGCCGAGACGATCGACCGGTACGGGATCACGATCCTCTCGCAGACCCCGACCGCGTTCAGCGGGATCGTCGATCTCGCAGGTGCTCCCGTGCCACCGGCACTTCCGTCCCTGCGGGCCGTCGTCTTCGGGGGTGAGACCCTCGCGCCGAACACGTTGCGCGCCTGGGCCACCGATCATCCCGCCACCCGGCTGGTCAACATGTACGGCATCACCGAGACGACCGTCGTCCTGACCGCTGCCGACGTCGACCCCGATGACGAACGCAGCATCATCGGCACACCGTTCGACGGCGTCGGGTGGATGGTCCTGGACCGGCGGCTACGACCGGTGCCGACCGGTGCGGCCGGCGAGCTGTACCTCGTCGGAGAACAGGTCGCACCCGGCTACCTCAACGCTCCCGGCCTCACCGCGACGCGATTCGTCGCCGACCCCTCGGGGAGCGGCCGTCGGATGTACCGCACCGGCGACCGCGTCCGCGAGGTCGCACCCGGCCGCCTGGCCTACCTCGGTCGCAACGACGACCAGGTCCAGATCCGCGGTCACCGGGTCGAACTCGGCGAGATCGTCTCGACCCTGCGTGCTGTTCCCGGCGTGGGCGACGCACGCGTCCTGGTACGACCGGGTCGCCGGGCGGGCGATGAACAGGTGCTGGCCTTCGTGACCGAGGACGGCCTCGCCGACTTCGACGTCCTCGACGACCTCGACGAGGCGACGATCCTGGCCGCCTGCGCCGCCCGTCTACCGGGGCACGCCGTGCCCGCCCGCGTCGCGATCGTCGACGGCTGGCCGATGACCCGGACCGGAAAGATCGACCGCGACAAACTCGTCGCGACCATCACCGACACCGCCCCACCGGTCGGACGGGTCCTCGGTCCGGTCGAGGAGACCGTGGCGTCGGCGATCCGCGCGGTCGTCGGAGAGGACGCCGGTCATCTCGGCGCCGACACGAACTTCTTCGCAGCAGGAGGCACCTCGCTCTCGGCCGCACGCCTGGCCGCCACCCTCGCCGGGACGGGTTACCGGGTGGAGGTGTCCGACGTCTTCGAGAATCCGACCGTCACCGAACTGGCGGCGCGGATCGCCGCTCCGCGAACCCCACCCCTTCCGTCGTGGGCGCCCCTCCTCGCCGACGACATCGACATCCCCGCCGATCTGCCGCTCACACCGGAACAGATGGACGTGTGGTTGCGGTGGCGGACCGAGCCCGAGTTCACCGGTTACCTCCTGCCGGTGGCCCTGCCGATCGACGCGAGCCCCGTCGATGTGCGACGCGCCCTGGCCGCGATCGTGATCCGACACGACGCTCTGAGTACCGGATTCCCTCTGCGAGAAGGGGTCCCGGTGCAACATCGATGGGACGACACCGACGTCCTCGACCACCTGGAACGGGAACTCGGTCTCGGAGTCGACCCGACACCGGACGTGACTTCCGTCCTCGCCTCGATGGCCACGCCGATCGACCTCGCCGCCTCGCTTCCCTGGCGGGTCCGGATCGTCGAGATCGATGGCACGACCTGGCTTCTCGGGGTGATCCACCACATCGCCGCCGACGGAGAATCTTTCGCGATCCTGGCCGGTGAACTCGACACGGCCCTCGCCGGTGCGACCCTGCCCACGAGCGGAACCGACTATCGGCGGTACTCCATGTGGCGTGCCGAGACGCTCGATGCGAGGCGCGCGGAACTCACCGCGTTCTGGCGGGACGCGTTCACCCAACCGGTCGAGCAGCTCCGCCTACCCGAGATGAACCTGCAGGCGGAATCGGTTGCCCCGGCGGGGGAGACGATCGTGCACCGCGCGCAGGGCCGCCTGGATGCGGCCGTCACCGCATCGCTCGACGCACTGACCGTGGCGCGGTCGACGACCCCGTTCATCGCCACCCACACCGCGCTGGCCGCGGTCCTGGCGAGGCAGTCGGGTGCCGGGGTGGTGACCGTCGGCACCGCGCTGTCCGGCCGCCTCGACCCCGGCCTCGTCGGCGTGCCCGGCTTGTTCGCGCGTGCGGTGCCGCTGCACACGCCGATCGACCCGGAACTCTCCTTCGCCGACCTGCTGGCACGGGTGACCTCGGTGGACCTGGGCGCCTTCGCCCACGCCGACCTGCCCCTCACCGAGATCGCCGAGATCGCCGACCCCGGTCGCGCCGGCGCCGGAACCCCGCTGTTCGAGGTGTCCTTCGGCGCGGTGCCGGATGCGATCGTCGAATGGGCGAAAACCGAGTTCCCGTCCGGTGCGTCCGGTGACGCGGCGTCGGGCGTCCTGGGGATGCCGCTGTTCGGCATCGACGTCTCGATGTACCGGCACGACGGGGCACTGCACGTGACGATGTCCTGCACCGAGACGGTCGCCACCGCGGACCGCCTGAAAGCGCTGTGCGACCTCGTCGTCGACACCCTGCGACGCGGCGTGCTGGCCCCCGACGAGCCGGTTCTCACCCTGATGAGCCCGGCGGACGAAGAGGCGATCAGCCCGGAGTTCGGACCGGAGACCTTCGACGCGCTGTTCACCTCATATGACGCCGCAACCTCGTCTGATGTTGCGATCGTCGATTCTCACCACCGCGTACCGGGATTCGGGACCGAGATCGCCGCTCACGACGTAGATCGATTGTCGACTCATCTGGCGCGCGTACTGATCGCACGGGGTGTCGGTGCGGGCGACGTCGTCGTCGAACTGCTCCCGAGGTCGGTGTTCGGGGTGATCGCGACCGCCGCGATCGCCCGCGCGGGTGCGGCTTTCGTCAACATCGATCCCGCCGACCCGGCCGAACGCCGGAACCTCGTCCTCGACCGATGCCGACCGGCCCTGATGCTCTCTCTCGGTGACACCGACACCGCGAACATCGGCACAGGGGGAATCGGCACAGGGGGAACCGATGTCGAGGTGCTCGCCCTCGACGAGGTGCTCGCCGAACTGCCTGAGGTGGTACCGCCTTTCGAC
Source organism: Gordonia metallireducens (assembly GCF_021245825.1). Classification (NCBI taxonomy): domain Bacteria; kingdom Bacillati; phylum Actinomycetota; class Actinomycetes; order Mycobacteriales; family Gordoniaceae; genus Gordonia; species Gordonia metallireducens. Next base: position 99,629 of record NZ_JAJQJP010000046.1, read on the forward strand.
GACGCGGAACGAGTACGGGCGGTGACGCCGGACGACGTCGCCTACATCACCTTCACCTCCGGGACGACCGGCGTGCCGAAGGGCGTCGCGGTCACCCATCGTGGTCTCTCCGGGTGGGCCCGCGACACCGCCCGGCGCCTGGACCTGACGTCCGGCGACCGTGTCCTGCACACGTACGCAACCGGTTTCGACGCCCACCTGATGGGTGTTCTGCCGCCGCGGATCGCCGGCGCGACGCTGATCATGTGCCCGCCGGATGTCATCGCGGCCGACGATCTCGCCCACCTCGTCGCAGACACCGGGGTGACCGTTCTGCTCACCACCCCGTCGGTGCTGGCCACCCTGCGACCCGACGACCTGCCGCACGTCCGGCACGTCGCCGTGGGCGGCGAACCGCTCGGTGCGGGTCTCGTCCGCGAGTGGACCCGCACCGCGACGCTCAGCAACGAATACGGCCCGACCGAGGCGACCGTCGCGGTCAGCAGTGCGCGCTACACCGGTCCCATCAGAGGTGCGGTGCACATCGGGCGCCCGCTCGACGGTGTGACCATGCACGTCCTCGATGCGAGGCTGCGTCCTGTTCCGGACCACACCGTGGGGGAACTCTATCTCTCCGGGAACTGTCTGGCGCGTGGATATCTCGGCGACCCGCGCACAACCGCGACCGCCTTCGTCGCCGGTCCGCACGGCGAGCGCATGTACCGCACCGGGGATCTGGTCCACCGGCGCGGCGACGGCACCTTCGTGATCCACGGCCGGACCGACGACCAGGTGAAGATCCGCGGTGTGCGCCTCGAACCCGGCGAGATCGATGCGGCGCTGTCCCGGCTGCCCGGCATCGCCACCTCCGTCACCGCGGCCCGCACCACCGCAGCGGGCGAGAAGGTACTGGTCTCGTGGGTGGTCGGCGAGCCCGGTGTCGAGATACGTACCGACGACCTTGCACCACAACTGGCACATGTGCTGCCGCGCACCATGATCCCCGGTGCGTTCGTCGAGGTCGACGACCTGCCGATCGGACGCAACGGCAAGATCGACGTGACCTCCCTGCCCGAACCGGACTTCGGCGCGACCGGAGTCCGTGGTCCGGCGACGACCGGTCGCGCCCCGGCGGGGGAGACGGAACTGCTCATCGCATCGGTGTGGGCGGAGGTGCTCGACCGCCCCGTCGAGAGCTTCGACGCCGATTCGGACTTCTTCGCCGACGGCGGCACCTCCCTGTCGGCGACACAGGTCACCTCGAGGCTCTCCGCGTCCACCGGCGCCGACATCGCGGCGCGTGTGCTGTTCGAGGCGCGGACGATGGCCGAACTCGCCCGCCGCGTCAACGACCTGGTCTCACCGACCTCCGGACCCGTCGCGGCCCCGCTGCCGGCGCCGGCGCGACTTCCCGTTCCCGATCCGTTGCCACTGGCATACCCGCAGCGGCGCATGTGGATTCACCATCACGTCGATCCGACATCGACCGCGTACCACGTTCCCGTGTTGATGCGGATCCGCGGTCGCGTCGACCTCGCCCGACTGCGCAAGGCCGTCGACGAGGTCGTGGGCGCGCACCCCGTGCTCCGCACGGTGTACCCGGATTCGCCGGCCGGGCCGATCCAGCGACGGATCGAACACCGAAGCCCCGTGCTGGCACACCATCTCGTGGAGGTCGGCGACGAGGACGTCGAGATCGCGGTCCGTCGGCAGGTGACGGAGTACCTGCGCACACCGTTCGACCTCGAGAACGAGCCCGGATTCCGCGCGGCCGTCTTTGAGGTGGAGACGTCTGACGACGCCATCGACGACACCGACCTCTACCTCGCGGCGGTCCTCCACCACATCACCATCGACGGCTGGTCCATCCGTGTGCTGCTCGCCGACCTGATGCGGGCCTACGAGGGTGAGCGACTGGCGGTGGCGGCCGACGAGGCGTTCACCTACGCCGACTTCACCCAGTGGCAGATCGCACGCCTCGGTGACGCCGCCGATGGCGACAGCCTTTTCGCGCACCAGATCCGTTACTGGACAGATACTCTCGCCGATGCGCCGGAACCGCTCCGGTTGCCCGGTCATCGCGACCCCGATGCCGCGGGCGTCACCGGTCGTATCGGTGCCTCCGTGCCGGCCCCCGCGATCCACCAGACCGCGAAGGCGCTGTCGGCCACGGTCTTCCAGGTCGCGCACGCAGCTCTCTCGGCGACTCTCGGCCAGCTGACCGGACAGTGGGATGTCCTGGTCGGCGTGCCGGTGCACGGGCGCTCGGCCCCCGAATGGGAGTCGGTCGTGGGCATGTTCGTCAACACGGTCGCGCTGCGCACCCGACTCCGGCCGGACACCCCGGTTCGCGAAGCGGTGGAACAGGTCCGCGACGTCGCACTCGCGGCGCTGGCGCACGGCGACGTCCCCTACGAGGATGTTGTGCAGGCGGTCCGGCCCGCGGCTCGGCACGGCGGCGATCCGCTGATCTCGGTGCTGCTCGTCAGCCAGGAGGTCGTGCCGCAGGCTTCCGGAGTGGTCCCACTGGCAGGCGCGGTGGCCTCGCTGGTCACCGAGGCGACGTCGACCGTCGACGCGAAGTACGACATCGAGGTGGTCCTCGCCGAGAGCGACGACGAACTGCATGTCACGCTGGTGCACTCCGGCCAGATCCCGGACGAGGTGGCTCGGCTGCTGCTCGACGACTACACCACCCTGCTGCGCGGTGTGGGCGACGTCGGGCAGCCGTTCCCGGTCGTGGCCTCGACCGTGGGCGCACCCGAGATCCCCACGCGCGATTCCGGCGAATCCTCCTCGTATGAGCGTGAACCCGCCGATCCGGAGCTCGTCGCGCAGGTCCGCACGATCATGGCCGAGGTGCTCGAGGTCCCGGTGGACGCGATTCCGGAATCCGCCGACTTCTTCGCTCTCGGCGGCACCTCGCTGTCGGCCACCCGGGTGACCTCGGCCCTGGGCCGCCACCTCGGTGTCCGGGTGCCGACGCGGGTGCTGTTCGAGCACCCGACACCTGCCGGCCTCGCCGTCGCGGTTCCCACGCCGGCCGTCGACGCCGTGCAAGACCTCGCCGATTCTCGTGCGGTCGACGATCCGGACGACCGGGTCACGGAGATCCCACTCGCACCGACGCAACGCCGCATGTGGGTGGGCGCGCAGATGTTGGGCCAGGTCCCGATCTACTCGGTTCCCGTCGTCGTCGGTGTCCCGCCCGGACTCACGACGGCCGAGGTGATCGCCGCACTGGACGCCCTCGTCGACCGGCACACCGCGCTGCGCACCCGCTACCTGGCCACGCCCGACGGTCCGCGGCAGCGAGTCGTCGACGGATGGCGGCCGCCGGTACGGCACCTCGACTCGACCGCGCTCACCGGCACGGCCATCGCCGATCAGTTCTCCACTCCCTTCGATCTCGCCGGGGAACCGCCCGTGCGGACCTGGCTGCTGACGGAGAACGGCGTCGACACCGCCCCGGTCGCGGTGGTCCTCGTCGCCCACCACATCGCGATGGACGGCGAATCCGCAGCCATCGTCGAACGGGAACTCGCCGCGCTCCTGGCCGGCGAGTCCCTGGACCGGGAACCGGTCGGCTTCGACGTCCTCGCGCGCCGGATGGTCGCCGAGGAGCAGAGCTCACACGCCGAACTGCACGACTACTGGCGGCAGGCCCTCGATGGTTACAGCGGGGAACTCGACCTCGCCGACCACCGTCCGCCCGACCGCGATCTCCGTACCTCGGTGATCGAGTTCCCGATCGACGAGGCTGTCGCCCGGTCCATCTCGACGGCCGCGCGACGCGCGCAGGCCAGCGACTTCCATCTCCTGCACGCCGCGACCGCACTAGCCCTCGCGACGCAGGCCGGCGTCGACGACATCGCCGTGGCGACCCCGGCCTCGATGCGCCGCGACGCGGACAGTGCGGGCACGGTCGGCATGCTGATCTCGACGGTGGTCCTTCGTACGCGGTTGACCGCCGGGATGACGGTCGGCGGCCTCATCGAGACCGTCCGTGACACGGACCTCGCCGCTCTCGACCACGCGGCCATCGCCTTCGACGACGTCGTCGCACTCGTCGATCCGCCGCGCATCCCCGGACGTCACCCGCTCGTCCAGGTCGCCTTCTCGGTGGTCGACTCCACCGGCGGAGCGCCGGGTCCCGTCACCGCGGACGCACCGCATACCGCGATGGATTCGCACAGCGAGTTCGACGTGCACATCGTCGCGGTCCGTTCCGAGGGCAACTGGCGGTTGCAGCTCCATCACGCGCGGGATCTGTTCGAGGAGGGCGTGATCCGCGGACTGGGTGAGCGTCTGGTGGCGGCCGTCGCCGCGGTGACCGACGACCCCGCACGTCGGATCGCCGCCGTCGAACCTCTCACCGCGGCCGAACGCGAATTCCTCACCGGCCGTGCACATGCCGCCGCGCCGACCGGGACCGAACCACTGCTCGCCGACCTGTTCACCGGGACGGTGGCCACGCACGGCGATCGTCCGGCGATCACCGACGGCACGCGATCCCTCACCTACCGCGAACTCGACGCCTGGGTGTCGAAGACGGCGCGTGCCCTGCGTGCGCGCGGCCTCGACGCGGGCGACGCGGTTGCGGTGGTCGTCCCGCGCTCCATCGAATCGGTGGTCGCCATCTGGGCGGTGAGCCGCATCGGCGGGGTGTGCGTCCCCGTCGACGTCACCTACCCGGCGGCGCGTATCGAGCACGTCGTCGCCGGAGCACGGGCGACGGCCATCGGTCCGGAGGACATCCCCCCGCGACCGGCCGAACCCGTTGCCTCGGAACCGGTCGCGCGTGTCTCACCGGACTCCCTGGCGTATGTCATCACGACCTCGGGCACCACCGGCACCCCCAACATCGTCGGCGTCACCCATCGCGGCGTGCATCGTGTCGCCGGGCTCGGCGACGTGGAATCCGGCGACCGGGTGGGAATGGCGATCAGCCCCGGCTTCGACGCGACGTTCCACGACATGCTGCTGCCACTGGCCTCGGGTGCGACGCTCGTCGTCGTGCCGCCCGAGGTCGTCGGGGGACGCGAACTCGCCGACTTCCTCGACCGCACCGGTGTCAGCGTGTTCACCGCGACCCCGTCGGTGATGCGGACCATGCAGCCGGAATCCATCACCTCGTTGCGACTGGTCTACATCGGCGGCGAGGCGCTGCCGGCCGATCTCGCGTCGGAATGGTCGGAGCGGGCGCAGGTCCGCAACATCTACGGCCCCACCGAGACGACGGTGACGGTGTCCACCAGCGCCTACCGTCCGGGCGAGCCCGTGCGGCTGGGGCATCCGCGGCCCGGGATCGGGGCCGAGGTCCTCGACACCCGACTGCGGCACGTACCGCCCGGCGTGGTGGGCGAACTCTACGTCAGCGGGACCGGCGTCGCCCGTGGCTATCTCGGCGACCGGTCACTGACCGCCGCGACCTTCGTGGCCGGGAGTGACGGGCGTCGACGCTACCGGACGGGCGACCTCGTGCGATGGGATCGCGAGACCGGCGAACTGGTCTTCGTAGGCCGCGCCGACCGCCAGATGAAGATCCGCGGCCAACGCGTCGAACCCGCCGAGATCGACTCCGTCCTCCTGCGCGCCGGGGCCGATCGGTCGGTGACCGTGCTGCGGCCCGGACCGGCCGGACCGGCACTCGTCTCCTACGTGGTCTCACCGGTGCCCGCGGACCGCCTGACCGACGCCTGCCGCGCCCTGCTGCCGCGACACATGGTGCCCGCCCGGATCGTCGAACTGGCCGAACTGCCGCTGAGTGGCGCGGGCAAGATCGACCAGCGACGCCTCCCCGAGCCGGCCTGGTCGGAATCGACCCGCGAACCCGAGACGCGCACGGAGACAACCGTCCGCGACGCCTTCCGGACGGTCCTCGACGAACACGGCGTCGGCATGGACGACGACTTCTTCGCCCTGGGTGGCAACTCCCTGGCCCTGGTGCAGTTGCGCGACGAACTCACCCGACGCACCTCCGTCACCGTGGACGTCGCAGACCTCTTCACCCACCGCACGCCGGCCGAGGTGGCCCGCGTCGTCGACGCCACGTCCGCGGGGGAGGGAACCGGCGTCGACCACCGCGTCGTGCCGCTGTCGCGGACGGATGGCACCGGACCCGGCGTTCCGGAGTCCGGGGCCCCGACGATCTGGTGCGTGCACACCGCCACCGGGATCGTCGAACCGTTCCGGGCCTTCGGCGCGTCGCTGGATTCGACTGTCGCTTATGGTCTTCAGCTGCCCGAACTCGTCGTCGCCGACCGTGACCTGCCCGGAAGCCTCCCCGAGATCGCGGCCCTGCACGTCGCGGCGGTTCGCAGCCGCCAGCAGTCCGGGCCGTACCGCCTCGTCGGCTGGTCGCTCGGTGGTGTCATCGCACACGAGATGAGCCGACAACTCATCGAGGCCGGCGAGCAGGTCGACGTGCTGATGGTGCTCGACTCGCGGCCGCCCGGCGACCTGCACGAGGGGGCCGACGCGGAACTGCTCGGCGCGGATCATCCGCTCCGAGCCGCGGCCGAGCGACACGACCCGCAGGCGTTGCGGCGCTTCGAGGATCGTTCCCGGGCCCTCGCCGCCGCGGTGCGGTCCTATGAGTTGGGCCCGGTGCCCGTGGATAAGGTCATCTATGTTGCCGCCGATGACAATCCGGATATCGAGAGCTGGGCACGGGCCGTCCGGCCCGGTGCCGGAACGCAGACTCCGGCGGTGGAAGTGATCCCTGCCGGAGTGCCACACGCGCAATTGGGCAATCCCGGCGTGATGCGTCGGCTGGCCAGGAGAATCGAGGAGGAATGGTGACCGGATCCGACCGGGATGCGGGATCGACGGGACTGTCGATTCTGTTCGTCTGCACCGGCAACATCTGCCGCTCGCCGATCGGCGAACGCGTGCTGACCGGGTTGGCCGACCGCATGCGGGCCGACGGGACCGATCTCGTCGTCACCTCGAGCAGTGCCGGCACCGGCGCGCTCAACGGTCAGCCGATCCACCCGCACTCCGCCGCGATTCTCGCCGAACACGGCTACGACGCATCGGGTTTCGAGTCCCGATACCTGCGTCCGCCCATGCTGACGCAGGCCGACATCGTGTTGTGTATGAGCCGCGAGCACCGGGCGGCCGCCCAGCAGATGGCGCCCGCCCGCTGGAAGCGGGTGTTCACCCTCACCGAGTTCGTCTCCCTCGCGGAGACCGGTACCCCGGCGGAGAACGGCACCCTCGCCGCGATCATGGGCGGGCGGGGACGCATCGACCCCAACTCGTCGCTCCTCGACATCGTCGACCCGATGGGCCGTCCGCGTGAGGACTTCGACCGCGTGTTCGGCGAGATCGAGCCGAAGGTCGAGGCCGTGGCCGAGTGGCTGGCGGCACAGCACATCACCGAGACGACAGGGGAGACCCGATGATCCGCCGCATCGCCGGAAACCGGGCGGTCCAGATTCTCGCCCTGATCGTGGTGCTCGTCGCCGCGGTCGCTGCCTGGCTCGCGTACTCGGCACTGAAGGTGAAGGGCGACCTCGAGTCGGTCCGATCCGACGCCTCGCGGGCCCGGACCCTGATGCTCGACGGTGATCAGGCCGGCGCCTCGCAGGCTGCCGCCGCGGCCGCCGACAGCGCTCGGGCCGCCTCCGACCGGTCCCACGGCATCGTGTGGTCGGCCGCGGCCGCCATCCCGGGGATCGGATCGCCGTTGAAGTCGGTGCAGCAGATGAGCGACGCCGTCGAGGCGCTGTCCGCCGACGTGCTCCTCCCGGCCGCGGACCTCGCCGGCGTACTGAACCCGGATCAGCTCCGGACCGGGAACACGGTGAATCTCAAGCTGTTACGTGAGGCGCAGCCCGACCTCGCCAAGGTCGCCGAACGCTCCACCGAGGTGGCCGACGAGGTCGCGTCGATCAACCCGAGTTGGCTCGGCGTCGTCGCCGATGCGAGAACCCAGCTCGCCGAGCAGGTGGACGCGGCCGAGTCCACCCTGGTCGCCACCGACATCGCCGCCCAGCTCATCCCGCCGATGCTGGGCTCCTCGGGGCCGCGCAACTACTTCATGGCCTTCCAGACACCGTCGGAGTCCCGCGGAACCGGCGGACTCGTCGGCGGTTTCGGGTTGCTCAACGCGACCGGCGGACGGGTGACGGTTCCCGAACTGGGTGCCAACTCGGAGTTCCGGGACCCGGCGACACCGAAGATCAACCTGGGCCCCGAGTACGACGCGATCTACTCGTATTACAAGCCCTACACCGACTTCCGGAACGGAAACCTCAGCGCGCACTTCCCCGATGCGGCGAAGATCTGGCTGGCCAACTGGCGGGCCCAGACCGGCCAGAAGCTGGACGGTGCCATCGCCCTCGACCCGATCGCGCTGAAGTACATCCTCGAGGTCGTCGGATCGGTGACGTTGCCCGGCGGGGAGAAGATCACCGCCGACAACGTCGTACCCATCACGCTGTCGACCTCGTACCAGCGGTTCGCCGACGACAACGAGGCCCGAAAGGCATACCTGCAGTCCATCTCCCAGGCGGTGGTCAAGAAACTGATCGCCTCGGGTGGGAGCACCCGAGATCTGCTCGAGGCGCTCGGACGCGGCGTCCACGAGCGTCGGATCATGGTCTACAGCACCACGCCGGCCGAACAGGAGATCCTCGAGACCACCAAGCTCGGGCATCAGATCTCCGACACCGACTCGCCGTATCTGCAGGTGGCGATCGGCAATGCGTCGGGCAGCAAGCTCGACTACTACCTCCGTCGCGAGATCGACTACACCTCAGGCGATTGCAGCGGCGACACCCGCGAGAGCACGATCACGGTAACGCTGACCAACACCCTCGACGAGACCTCCGGGCTCACCGACTACGTCGCCGGCGGTCTGGGCACCGAACTGGCCGTGGACAAGGGCACGAACCTCGCCAACGTGGAGTTCCTCGCCACCAAGGGTGCGGTCCTCAAGGAGATGACCCTCGGCGACGCCGGCGCCTTCTACGTCGAACAGACCCTGCACGGGCGGCCGTACTACTCGACTCGGGTCGGCATCGCGCCGGGACAGAGCGCCACGATCACGCTGAAGATCGACGAGCCGACCGCAGCGGCGGGCGAGGCCGAGGTCCCGGTGCAGCCGTTGGTCGACGACCCGACCGTCACGGTCGACGTGCCCGCGTGCGGGCCGCGAAAGTGACCGTGCCCGCGTGCGGGCCGCGGGAGTGACCGTGCCCGCGTGCGTGCCGCGTCAGTAGTAGTACGGGAAGTCGTCCCAGCGCGGATCGCGCTTCTCCAGGAATGCATCCCGGCCCTCGACGGCCTCGTCGGTCATGTAGGCCAGGCGGGTCGCCTCACCGGCGAACACCTGCTGACCCATGAGGCCGTCGTCGGTGAGGTTGAAGGCGAACTTCAGCATGCGCTGCGCGGTGGGCGATTTGCCGTTGATCTTGCGGGCCCACTCGATGGCGGTGTTCTCCAGCTCGGCGTGCGGGGCGACGCGGTTGACCGCGCCCATGCGGTGCATGGTATCCGCGTCGTAGGCCTCGCCGAGGAAGAAGATCTCGCGGGCGAACTTCTGGCCGACCTGCTTGGCGAGGTAGGCGCTGCCGTAGCCGGCGTCGAAGGAGCCCACGTCGGCGTCGGTCTGCTTGAACCGGGCGTGCTCGGCGGAGGCCAGGGTCAGGTCGCACACCACGTGCAGTGAGTGGCCGCCGCCGGCCGCCCACCCGTTGACCACCGCGATGACCACCTTGGGCATGGTGCGGATGAGTCGCTGGACCTCGAGGATGTGGAGTCGTCCGCCCTCGGCCTTGACCCGGGCCTCGTCGACGGAGTCGGCGCCCGCTGCCACGACGTCGGTGTCGTGGCTGGTCGCGTACTGGTACCCGGAACGGCCGCGGATGCGCTGGTCGCCGCCACTACAGAAGGCCCACCCGCCGTCCTTGGGGCTCGGGCCGTTGCCGGTCAGGAGGATCGTGCCGACATCGGGGGAGCGGCGGGCGTGGTCGAGCACCCGGTAGAGCTCGTCGACGGTGTGCGGGCGGAAGGCGTTGCGGACCTCCGGCCGGTCGAAGGCCACCCGCACGATGCCGTTCTCGCGACCCTCACCCGCGTGACGGTGGTAGGTGATGTCGGTGAGGTCGGTGAACCCGGGCGCCGGGGTCCACTGGGCCGGGTCGAACGGCTGGTCGGCGGTCTTGGTGTCGTCGGTCGCGCTCATGCGCTCAGAGTAGTGATCGCAGACGGGCCGGGCTCACGGCGGTCTGACGGTGCGCGGGCGTCCGCAGTGGATCAAAGGTCCTGATGAGTTCGGTTTCCCCGCGAACCGTATACGATGCGGGGTTTTCAGCAGATTCCCAGTTCGCAGTGCTTACATGTACCCATGGACACCTGGGGGTGGATTGTCGTCGGAGTAGCCGGCTGGTGCGTACTCGCCGCGGTGGTCGCGGTGATCGTGGGGCGGGCGGTACGGCTTCGAGACGAGAAGGAGCGCGGGCCGCGTGGTGTCCCCGACTTCGTCCCCGGTACGTCACAGGGGTTCGCGCGCCACGGTGTGTGCGTCGACCTCGACTCGCACCGTTGTTCCGACCGGCGCCGTCCGGGTGGCCAGGGGGAGCACCAGTCCGGCTCGTGAATCGGTCTTCTTATACGGTTGACCGGTGAGTGAAGCGAACGACCGTGCTGTAGAGATCGTCGAGGAAGACCCGCACGAGGGTGGTTTCCGGCCCCATGCGGCCATCACCACCGAGCGCGGTGGCCCGCGGTACGGCGAGTTCAGCGAACAGGTCCGTCTGCTGATGGACAATGCGCGCTACGCCTGCCCCGACGACGAGCTCGTCGACGAACTCATCGAGCACCTCACCGCCGTCAACGAGCGACTCGCCAAGGTCCGCATCGACGAATGGCATTCGCCTGCCGGCACCCGCGTCGACCTGCCGTCCCGCGGCAACATCACCCTCCCGCCCTACGAGGTCGTCGAGGCCTCCGAGGACGGAGTCGTCGCTGAACTGGTCTTCCGCGACTTCCATCTCGGCGGTAACGCCGCCGCACACGGCGGGCATGTCGCTGTCGCCTTCGACGACCTCGGTGGTTACGCCTCGGCCGTGGCGATCCAGCACGTCAGCCGCACCGCCTACCTGAACGTGCAGTATCGCTCCATCACCCCGCTGAACACGAAGCTGCGCGTGCGCGCCTGGGCGGACAGGATCGAGGGCCGCAAGGTCTTCATCAAGGGCACCATGCATGACGGTGACCGGTTGTGCGCCGAGATGGACGCGCTGTTCATCAAGCTCAAGCCCGGCCAGGCCTAGCCAGGTCTTGCACCCGGCCCGTCAGCCGGGGAGCCGACGGCTGCGCACCGTCGGCGACGCCGACCGCGACACACGCAGTGCGATGGTGACGGACTCGTCGTCGGCGACCGGACACAGCTCATGCATCTCACGACGCAGACCGGCGAGAACGTCGCCGTGGTTGCTCGACAGCGAGCGAGCCGTCGCGTCGTCGAAGGCGTAGAGGAACGCGGGGGTCATGGGGTGAACTGCGTAGCCGAGTTGTTCGGCGGTCGCCCACAGTTGCTCGACGACGAGGCCGGCCCGTAGGTAGTCCGCCGATGTCCGTCCCCGCTGGACCAGGAGCAGGATTCCCGACGCCGAGGTGACCCGTGCCGCCGCGTCGGCGCCCAGTGCGGCACCACCGCCCCACTCGTCGAGCAGCGACATCACGTCGGCGCGGCGGAGCACGTCGAGCATCCCGGCCATGGCCGGCGGCAGGTCGAGGGAGGCGATGTCGATGCCGGCGCCGTCCGTGGGGTCGGCGGTGAGTTCGGCGAACATCTCGCGGTGCAGCTGCGGGGTCAGGAAGCGCACCCGGTCGGAGCGATCGGCGATCGATGCGAAGGTCGTGATCCGCGCACGGTCGGCAAGCGGTACGAGCCGGGTGACCTCGGTGTCGGCCACGTCGGCGAGACGGATCAGGTCGGTGTCGTCCAGCGGTGAACCGTCTCCGGGTCCGCGCCGGGTGCTCCGCGCCAGCAGAGAGCGGAGTTCGCGCTCGTGCTCGGGGGCGTGCACGCCCGCACCGAGGCCCTTGAGCCGCACCCGTCCGAGGATCGTCCGATCGTCCGCGACGACCTCGATGTCGTCGAGTACGCCGCGACTCGCCGCGGCGACGCGGGCGTTGTGCAGGGCGGCACCCACCGCAACCGCGGAGGCCCGGTGCTCTATGTCGAGCGTCGACGTGCGGCACCGGTCCAGGGCGATGGTCACGGAGTCGTCGTCGGCGATGATCTGCCACGGCTGCTGGTTGCCCGCCGACGGGGCCCGGCTCGCTGCGTACGTGATCAGTTCGAGGTCGGACATCTCCTCGACCGGGAGCTCGCGGTCTGCCGACTCGTCGGCCGTGCCGACGTTGCCGAGAACACGGTCGAGGGGATCGGTGAGGCCGTCGAGCCAGGTGTCGCGATCGAAGCGCACGCGTCCCGACGGCAGCGGCCTGCCCTGGACGAGGCGGCGGACCGCGGCGGCGACCGTCGCGCCACCGAGGAGGACGTCGCCGGCCAGCTGGGGCCAGGCGGTGACCGAGTGACCGAGCTCGATCGCCGACGCGGCCATCGGTGCGGTCACCATCGCCGGCTCGAGCACCTTGACGGCCAGCGGTGTCAGACGCGCGCGGTCCAGCCCCACGAGGTCCTCGATGTGGAGGTCGCCCGCGAGGCCGTGGAACAACGGACGATCCGGCTCGAGGTCGAAGCGCTCCACGTCCAGCGTCCCGCCGTCACTGGTCTCCATCAGCACCGGGATGCCCAGCTGCCGGCAACGGTGCCGGACCAGCACCTTCACGTCGAAGGAATCGCATTCCTCGACGACGAGATCGAGCCCGTCGAGGAATTCGTCGATGTTCGCCGCGGTGATGCCGTTCGAGAAGACCGAAGTCGTCAAATAGGGATCTATTTCGGAAAGCCGACGAGAAGCGACCACGGCTTTGTTGGTGTCTATATCCAGCAATGTTGCCGGAATTCGATTCATATTGGTCAGTTCGAGGTCGTCGAAATCGGCCAGGCGTAATTCGCCGGCCAATCCCTCGAGCGTCAGGGTGAGGGCGATGGCGTGACCCACGCTCAATCCCACGACACCGATGCGTAGCTTCGCCGCGGCATCGAGATCCGCGGCGGTCAGCTTATGTCGGTTGCGGTCCAGGCGAAGACGACGAAAAGACAGTGGACCGGGGATTTTCACCAGGGATTTTCGCCAGGGAAAGTATGCGAAACGGGGTTCTTCGGCCAGGAGTGCCGGGTCGACCGGTGGCAGGATCTCGTCGAGTGCGCGGGTGGTCTGCACCGTCAGGTCGGTCACGTCGATCGAGTCGTCGTCGAACAGGGAATCGGGGACTTCGGACTGGGAGTACAGGACGGCGGTGGTGGCCGGCGCGGAGGGCATACCTCATCGTGACCTACTCGACCGGGCGTCGCCAACCGGGTCGACAGGTGCCGAATCCGGAAGGAAACGGCACTTGTGAGCCTGCACAAAAACGCTCTTGTGGCAACATTACACGCGGGGTCAGGGGAGATCTCGCAATGAATTCCTCCATTTCGGAAGGCGTAATCCTGCGATGAAAGCGATGAGAACCGCCGGTGAGGTGGTGCGAACGGGGGTTCTGCGTGGCACCGCCGAGGAAGCAGGGTCGGAGTACACGGTCGTCGCGGCCGCACCCGGCCGTGAGGGCGCATTGTGGGATCGGTATCTGAACGGGGCCGCCGCCGCGTACGAACGGCACGGTTGTGCGGCCGCTCTCGACTACGACGAGGTCGCCTCGGGTGCGGGAACAGCCCTGTTCTTCGCGGTCCTCGACGACACCGACCAGGTCCGGGGTGGCTTGCGCGTCCAGCCGAGGTTCGGTGCGGCGGCCCAGTCGCATGCGCTGGTCGAGTGGGCCGGCCAGCCTGGTCAGGTGCAGCTGGTGAACGCGATCGAGTCGCGCCTCGCCGGTGGGATCGTCGAGGTCAAGACCGCTTGGGTGGATGAGCGTTCCCCGATCGCGAGATCGGTGGCCGGGCAGCTCTCGCGGTTGGGGCTGGTGATCATGGAGATGTCGGGGACCGACCACATGATGGCGACCGCGGCCGACCACGTGCTGCGGCGCTGGCAGTCCGGCGGCGGGCGCGTCGACGAATCCGTGCCGCCGACCCCGTTCCCCGACGAGCGGTACCGCACGCGCCTCATGTGGTGGGATCGTGCCCGCATCCGCGAACACACCACTCTCGAGACGTGGCGACAGATGCGCATGGAAGCCGACATCCTGCAGACATCGGGCGCGGCTCAGCTCCTGCCCGGACGCGTCTCCATCTCGACGAAGTCCGCGGGTCGCTGGTAGAAGACCTCGTACAGGCTCGCCGACGGAGGTGATGCCGGGGGGTCCTCCGCGGCGTGGGCGCTCAGCGTGCCGTCGTTCCACACGATCGGGTCGATCGTGTCGATGACCGTGGTGTCGCGGCCGCTCTCCTTGGCCCGGTAGACGCATTCGTCGGCGCGGCCGAGCAGGTTGCCGATGACGTCGTCGGTCGAGTGGGCACTGCCGTCCCGCGAGGACACCAGCGGTGCGCAGACGCCCCCGACACTGACCGTCACCGGCGCGGTCGCGGCCACGGCGGCACGCAGACGCTCGGCGCAGCGGAAGAGCTCTTCCTGGTCACGGACGACGTGGAAGAGGAGGAACTCCTCGCCGCCGTAACGGCAGACCTCGGATCCGACCGGTGCGTGTTCGCGGATGGCGGCCGCGGCCGAGAGCAGCACGCCGTCGCCGGCGAGGTGCCCGTACTCGTCGTTTATCCGCTTGAAGTGGTCGACGTCGAGCAGCAGGATGCCGATCCATCCGGTCGAGGATCGCGCGGCCGACAACAACTGGGACGCCCGGATGAGGAAGCCGCGACGGTTGAGCAGGCCGGTCAGCGGGTCGATCCCGCACAGGCGGGTCTGCTGGTCGAGAACGGCCTCCATCGATTTCCGGAGAGCCACGACGAGGAAGACCGGCACGACGATGACGCCGAACATCGCGCCGAAACCGATCAGGAAGGTGGGCACGGAGTTCGCGAGGATGGCCAGGACCAGCGCGGCGCAGGCGCTGGCGACCGCCAGGTGGGACAGGATGAGCCGCGGCGAGGCGGTGATCGCGCCGATCGCCGGGATGACCGCCACGATGGTCAGCACCAGGGCTGCGGTGAGGGGATCGGCGAGGATCAACGACGTGCCGCCGATGCCCGCGATACCGAATCCGCCGAGGGCCGCGAATTCCGGGTCGGTCAGGCGGCGACGGAGAGCGGTGAAGGCGAAGATCAGGGCGATGAACGACCAGATGGCCATCAGCACGATCATCTTGCCGGGCTTGATCGTGTGGGGAGCGAGCAGCGCGATGAGAGGCAGCGGCAGAACGCCACCGGTGCTGATCAGCGTTGCCATGGAGCGCGCGTCGTAGCGCCGCATCACATTCCTGATCAAGGCCATACGCCGGGACCGCTTTCCGTTGCTATGACCGCGCATGCGGTCACGGATACTCCGAACATGGGATTTACGAATACAAAATCGTAACCGGAACGAACGAGTCCTGAGTGGCGTCGCACCCAGGACTTGCCGCCACCTTAGCAGTCGTTTTGTAGCCTTTCTAATTGTTTGCCGAGATCTGCAGAAAGGGTGAGCGTCGACGAACAGCGCGGTCGGATACCGAGACCCGGAATTCTACGGCCGGGCTGTCGGGCGTGCGCGCCGACGTGATTTCGACACCAGCAAGCCGTCGAATTCCTCCGCCCGAATTCGCGGTACTTCGAGCGCGACGCGGCGCGGGTCGGCGCTCGAACCGAGCGGTCTGCGAGTAGAGTCTCGCGCACGGCGGGACGCGGCGATCGGGCCGCGGCCGGGGGGATCGGACGAGATAGATGATGGAGCGTTGAACCGCGACGCAACGGTGATCGCGGTGTCGGTCGACCCCTATCACCGCGCCGTCGTCGCCTACGGGCACCAGTCCGCCGTATCGATCGCCGAGTTGTTCGTCGAACGGGTCCTGATGCCGATCAGTCCGCGCGCCCGGTTCGAGCGCCGGTCGGACCTGCAGTGGCTGATCTCCCTCTCCGCGGACGACGGCGGCCACGATGCCCTCATCGACGCGGCCCGGCGCAAACTCGGTGCGCACACCGTCAGCGACGGCGACCGCAGCGCCTTCCTCGACGTGTGCATGGGCGTCGCCGTGAGTGCGGATCTCTGCGCCGTCTCCGACGAGACCGATCTGGTGCGGCACGCCGACGCCGCTCTGTGCGTCGCCCTCACCCGGCGGGTGCACGTCGAGTTCGCGCACCCCAGCATGGTGCGGCAGATCAGCGCGGAGGTCGACCTCGCGGCCTGGCTCACCCGTTCGGTGGAGCGTGACTTCTCCGTCTTCTACCAACCGATCGTCACAATGGCGGACCGGCGGGTGGTCGGTTACGAGTCGCTGCTCCGGTGGCACACCGAATCCGGTGTCCTCTCGCCCGATGCGTTTCTCGCAGTGGCCGAGGGCATCTCACTGCTCGCGCCGATCGGACGGCATGCCATCGGGGAGGCCATCCGGGATCTGGCCGGCGACATCTCCGAGATGGCGGGGGAGGAGGCCTTCGTCTCGCTCAACCTCTCGGGGCAGCAGCTCTCCGACGAGGGCCTCGTCCACTACATCGACGGTCTGATCCGCGACCATCGGGTCGACCCGTCGCGGGTGTGGATCGAGGTCCGGGAGGATCAGGTGATCCGGCTCGAGACGTCGGCGGCCCGGACCGTCAACGGCCTGCACGACCTCGGGTGCACGATCTGCGTCGACGACCTCGGCGCCGGTTTCTCGGCCCTTCGTTACGTCCGCGATCTGCCCGTCGATGTCCTGAAGGTCGATCGCACGCTGATCGCCCAACTGGTTCACAGTCATTCCGATCGTGCTGTGGTGCGGGCGATCTCGGAGATGGCGGCGGCCACCGGGCTACGGATGGTGGCCGAGGGCATCGAGAGCGACGATGTGCTGGAAGTGCTCACGGAGTTCGGCTTCGACTACGCGCAGGGATTCTTCTTCGGCCGGCCCGAACCGCTGGCCTCCTGGACGGGACCGTAGCCCGTCGAGGCGGTGACATGGTGGTCCGAGGACACCTCCGAGCCCAGGACGCCGGCGGGCCGGCGCGCCGT
>NZ_JAJQJP010000047.1:0-76968 GCF_021245825.1 Gordonia metallireducens
GAGGTGGGCCGGCCGCTTTGTCTGTGCAACTCCGGAAAAGATATAGCCCGAAACCGCGCTGAGCGCGGTTTCGGGCTATGAGGTTTCGACGGGCTCAACCGGCGGAACCTTGAGGGCTCAACCGGCGGAACCGCGAGGGCTCAACCGGCGGAACCGCGAGGGCTCAACCGGCGAAGAGGGTCAGGCGTGCGTCAGACGCTCGCGCAGGGCGACCTTCTGGATCTTGCCGGCTGCCGACGTCGGCAGTTCCTCCACCACGACGACGTCGCGGATCTTCTTGTACGGCAACACCTGTTCGGCGACGAACGCGGCGACCGCATCCTCGTCGACGACGTGGCCGTCCTTGGGGACCAGGAACGCCACCGGTTCCTGGCCGATGGGTCCGGCCTCGCGTCCGACCACCGCGGCGGCCGCGACATCGGGGTGGGTCACCAGGATCTCCTCGAGCTCTCGCGGATACACGTTGTAGCCCTTGTAGATCAGCATGTCCTTGGCGCGGTCACAGATGTAGATGTAGCCGTCGGCGTCGCGGAAGGCGATGTCGCCGGTGTCGAGCCAGCCGTCGACGAACTGTTCCGCGGTCTTCTCGGGATGTCCGAGGTAACCGTCGGTGACCTGCGGTCCGCGGACCCAGAGCTGCCCCCGCTCCCCCGCCGGCAGGACGACGGTCGAGTCGTGGGCGGCGCGGATCTCGACCTCGGTGTCGAACGTCGGGAGTCCGACGCTGCCGAGCCGGTACTGACCTTCGGCGGTCAGCGGCGCCGAGGACACCAGGCAGGTCGCCTCGGTGAGGCCGTAGCCCTCGATGATCGCCGCGGCGGGGAATGCCTTCTCGAGCTGTTCGAGCGTCACCAGGTCGATCGGCGCGGCGCCCGAGGACACGACACGCACCGAGGTCAGGTCGCGCGACTCGACATCAGGGTGGACGGCCAGCGCATGCCACATCGCCGGGCTACCGGTCACATACGACGCCCGGTACTGCTCGATCAGCGCGAGCATCCGGCCGGGTTCGAATCGTCCGGCGAGCACATGCGTTGCACCACACAGCAACAGGAAGGTCATGTTGATCAGCGCGTGGGCGTGGAACAGCGGCGACACGACGACGGTCGCGGCGTCACCCGGAACCACTCCGCGATCGGAGCCCGGGCGCGGCGTCAACCGCAGCAGGCCGTCGTCGCCGACCTCGATCGCATGGCCGGCACGCCAGCCGATCATCTGGGTGGCGTTGCCGAGAACGTTGCGATGAAGTACCCGAACGCCTTTCGAGACACCGGTCGTCCCACCGGTGAACGCCAGGTGCGCGACGTCCTCGGTGGTCACGGTGACGTCGGGCGCCTCGCTGTGTCCGACGACGAACTCGTCGAGCGAGGTGACCCGTACGCCCTCGACCCGCGTGCCCTCGACCGCCGCGGCCGAGCCGTCGACGACCACCACGGTGGAGAGCGGCGAGTCCGCGGCAGCCGACAGGAGCCGATCGGACTGCTCGACCTGCGTGAAGCCGGCCACCGCGCCCGTCTCGACGATCTGGCGATGCAGGCCGGGAACCGGCTGCAACGGATTGACGAGAGTGACCGTGGCACCGGCCCGCAGCGAACCGTAGTAGGAGACAACGAATTCGATGCTGTTGGTGAGATAGATCAGCACCACGCCACGTTCGGCGACACCCGCCGATCGGAGCGCAGAAGCCACCGCCGCCGAACGCGCGTCGAGTTCGGCGTAGGTCAGCGTCGTGTCCCCGTCGACCACCGCGGCACGATCGCCGTACAGCGCGGCCATGCTGGCCGGCAGCACCGCCATGCTCGTGTCCGGGTAGTTGAGCGTCGTCGGCGCCCCGGCGCTCATCGCGGTGCCATGCGGATCGCGCCGTCGAGGCGGATGGTCTCGCCGTTCAGGTAGGCGTTCTCCAGGATGTTCGCCGCGAGCTGGCCGAACTCGTCGGGGCGGCCGAGGCGCGACGGGTTGGGGATGCTCGCCGCGAGCGACTCGCGCACATCGTCACGCAGGCGGGCCAGCAGCGGGGTGTCCATGGTGCCGGGCGCGATGGTGTTGACGCGGATCAGCTTGCTGGCCAGATCGCGGGCGGCCACCAGGGTCATCCCGACGATGCCGGCCTTCGAGGCCGAGTAGTTGATCTGGCCGATCTGGCCCTCGAACGCGGCGACGGAGGCGGTCATGACGATGGCGCCACGCTCGCCGTCGATGGGCTCGAGGCGCGCGATGCGCTCGGCACCCAGCGACAGTGCATGGAACGAACCGACGAGGTTCAGCTTGATGACGAACTCGAAGTCCTCCGCCGACCCGGCCTTGCCCTCCTTGTCGAGGATGCGCATACGACGACCCGCGCCGGCGCAGTGCACGAGGCCACGCAGGCCACCGCGCTCGTCGGCGACGTCGAGCGCGGCCGCGAACTGTTCGGCGTCGGTGATGTCGGCGGCGGCGAAGCTCGCCGACGCGCCGAGACCGTCTGCGACGGCCTGGCCGTCGGAGGTCGGGAGGTCGATCAGGGTGACGAGGCCGCCGGCGTCGAGGACGCGCTTGGCGGTGGCGAGGCCCAGACCGGATGCGCCGCCGGTGATGGCGACCGAGAGTCCCTTGAGTTCCATTGTGCTGGTGTGCCTTTCAGTGCTGGCTGACTGCTGGCCGGCCGGCGTGGCGCCGGCCGGCTTCGAGCAGAGGGGTCAGAGGAGTTCGAGGATCGTGGTGTTGGCCATACCGCCGGCCTCACACATCGACTGGAGCCCGTAGCGGATCCCGTTGTCGCGCATGTGGTGCACGAGGCGGGTCATCAGGATCGCGCCCGAACCACCGAGCGGGTGACCGACGGCGATCGCGCCGCCGAGCGGGTTGAGCCGTTCGATGTCGGCGCCGGTCTCGGCCTGCCATGCCAGCGGCACCGGGGCGAAGGCCTCGTTGATCTCGAAGGCGCCTATGTCGTCGATCGACAGACCGGACCGCTTGAGCGCCTTGGCCGTCGACGGGATGGGGCCGGTCAGCATGACGACCGGGTCGTCGGCGGCGACGACGGCGGTGTGGATGCGGGCGATCGGCGTCAGCCCATGCGACTTCGCCGTCTCCGACGACATGATCAGCAGTGCACCCGAGCCGTCGGAGATCTGCGAGGAGTTGCCGGCGTGGATGACGCCGTCCTCGGCGAACGCCGGCTTGAGCTTGCCGAGCGACTCCAGGGTGCCGCCACGGCGGATGCCCTCGTCACCTTCGAGCACACCGGAGATCGGGGCGAGCTGGCCGTCGAATGCACCGCGATCGACGGCGGCGGCCGCGAGTTCGTGTGAGCGCAAGGAGTACTCGTCGAGGCGGGTCCGGTCGAACCCCCACTTGGAGGCGATGGTCTCCGCACCGAGGCCCTGGCTGAACTTGTCGATGCCGTAGCGGTCGAGGACGGTGGCCGGCTGGTGCTCGCCGTTGGGGGCCGAGCTGCCCATCGCGACGCGGCTCATCGACTCGACGCCACCGGCGATGACGACGTCCTGCTGGCCCGAGATGACCGCGGCGGCGGCCTGGCTCACGGCCTGCTGGCTCGAACCGCAGGCACGGGTGACGGTGGTGCCGGGCACCGACTCCGGCCAGCCGGCCGCGAGGATCGCGGTGCGGGCGATGTTGCCGGCCTGCTCCGACGACTGGCTGACACAGCCCCAGACCACGTCGTCGACGATCGCGGGATCGACGCCGGTCCGCTCGACGAGAGCCTCGAGGACGTGGGCGGACAGGTCGGCCGGGTGGATTCCGGACAGGGCTCCGCGGCGGCGTCCGATCGGGGCGCGGACGGCGTCGACGATCACTGCATCGCGCATGAGGTCTCCTAAGAAGGTCGGGCAGTGGATTGCGTTGTGGATGGAACCGAGGACGTCCGTGAGCGGAAATCACCCGTCCTATCGAGCCGACCATGAACAGGTCTGGCGGACAAGTCGATTCCCGCTCACGGACGATGAGGTGCTGCCTATGGGCCTAGGCGGTCAGGACCGCGTTCGGGCGCAGACGCTTGCGGTCGCGGACCGGGTTGGCGAAGACCAGCGCCAGCACGGCGCAGACCGAGGCCACGAGTCCGAGGACCTGGAACGCGGTGGCATATCCCTCGGCCGGAGTGGCCGCGGCGTCGACGATGACGCCGGTGGCGTACGGCGCGACGAGGCCACCGATGGCCATGATCGCCAGGAACACACCGAGGGTGCCTGCGGTCTGACGGGGCGGGCAGATCTCCGCGACAGCGGCGTTGAGCAGCGGGAACACCATGGCCGCGAAGCCGTAGCCGACCGACAGGATCAGGACACAGACGATCGGGGTGCTGATCGACGGCAGCAGGAACAGCAGGACACCGGAGATCAGGACGCCGACCGACGGGACGACGATGCGGAGCACCCGCGGGGATGCCCCCTTGGTGATCATCCGGTCGCTGGTGACCGAGCTCAGCAGCATGAGGGCGAGGCCGACGATCGACGGAAAGGCGAACATCGAACCGGACTGCAACTGGCTGTATCCCAGGCCGTCCTCGAAGTACGACGGCAGCCAGGTGAGCACGACGGACACCAGTGCGTAGACACTCATGACCAGCAGGGCGCCGGTGATGAAGGTAGGCGCGAGGAAGATCTTGATCCACGGGGTGGCCGGCTCGGCATCGGCCGGGGAGGCCTCGGCCTTCTCGGTGTCGTCGACCTTCTTGGTCTTGCCGCTCGCGATGTACGGGCCCGGACGCCAGGCCGTGAGCCACACGACGGCCCAGACGAGACCGGCGGCGGCCAGCGAGAACAGCGCCCAGCGCCAGCCGAAGCTGACCGTGATCACCGTGAGGAGCGGGGCGATCGCGATCTTGGAGATCGACGCGGAACCGGCGAGAAGTGCGCCGGGCAATGCGCGGCGGGCGGGCGGATGCCACGCGTAGGCGGCGGTGTGCAGCAACGCCGACGACGGCCCCTCGGCGAGGCCGAGGAACAGCCGGCTGATGAGGAGGACCGCGAAGCCCGCCACCGCGATCATCGGCAACATGGCCGCCGCCCAGCACAGGCCGAGGAGGACCAGCGACCAGCGCAGCGTCATCCAGCGGTTGAGCAGACCGGCGAAGAAGCCGCCGATGGTGAAGGTGAGGAAGAACAGGCTGCCGACGAGACCGATTTGAGCCGCGGTGAGGCCGAGCTCGACACGGAGCGGCTTGGCGATGATGCCCAGCACGGCCTTGTCGGCATAGTTGATCACGTACAGGCTCACCAGCAGGGACGTGAGCCCCCAGGCGGTGAGGCGGCGTTCGCCGAGCGGACCGTAGCCGCCGCGCGGGGTGGGAACACTCTCGAAGTCGGAGGTGATGGGGGCGTCGGCAGCAGCGGACGCCGAGGGCTTCCTGCCGGAGCCGGAGCCGGAGGCGGTCGTGACCGTCATGAGGGTTACCTCTTCCAGGGGGAATGGAATCGGGGGTCTGAGGACGATGCCGATCCAGTGGGGTGGATCACATCTGCACCCGATTGAACGGGCCATGTTCCCGTCGCCGCAACAGGCGCTCGGTGAACGCTCCGACTGTCACAGCCTATGTGTCTGCGATCACAACGCCCTGAGCAGCGTTCATTGGTCGGCCCTATCGGAGGGTTAGGCGCGAGCACTGTTCGATCCGTCTTCGGAGACGGCGTCTGTCATTGGCCCGCGCTATCGCACCCTTAGCGCATCGCGTCTACTTCGGGCGGCCGCCGGACGGCATGCTTGGTTACGTTGCGTCCCACATCCACCCGTCGGTGCGACCCCGCACCGCCCACTCACGGGAGAGAACACACCACCATGACCCGTCTCGCGCAGACCCTGGGCCTCACCGAGATCCAGTCCGAGATCGTCGCCAACGTGCGATCTTTCGTCGACAAACAGATCATCCCGAATGCGCAGGAACTCGAGCATGCGGACGAATACCCGCAGGCGATCGTCGACGGTATGAGCGAGATGGGCCTGTTCGGCCTGATGATCCCCGAGGAGTACGGCGGCCTCGGCGAATCGCTGCTCACCTACGCCCTGTGCGTCGAGGAACTCGCTCGCGGCTGGATGAGCGTCTCGGGCGTCATCAACACCCACTTCATCGTCGCGTACATGCTGCGCCAGCACGGAACCGACGAGCAGAAGCAGCGTTTCCTGCCGCGGATGGCCACCGGTGAGGTCCGTGGCGCCTTCTCCATGTCCGAGCCCGAACTCGGTTCCGACGTCGCGGCGATCAAGACGACCGCGAAGCGCGACGGCGAGGACAACTACGTCATCAACGGCCAGAAGATGTGGCTGACCAACGGCGGGTCGTCGACTCTTGTTGCGGCCCTTGTCCGTACCGAGGAAGGCGAGGAGCGCCCGCACAAGAACCTGACCACCTTCCTGGTGGAGAAGCCCGCCGGTTTCGGCGAGGTGGTCCCGGGCGTGACCATCCCCCGCAAGCTGGACAAGATGGGCTACAAGGGAATCGACACCACCGAGCTCATCTTCGACGGGTACCGCGCGCCGGCCACCGACATCCTCGGCGGCGTACCCGGCAAGGGTTTCGCGCACATGATGGACGGGGTCGAGGTCGGCCGCGTCAACGTGTCCGCGCGGGCGTGCGGAATCGCCCAGCGCGCCTTCGAACTCGGCGTGAAGTACGCCCAGCAGCGCTCCACCTTCGGCAAGCCCATCGCCGAGCACCAGGCCATCGCCTTCTCGCTGGCCGAGATGGCGACCAAGGTCGAGGCCGCACACCTGATGATGGTCAACGCAGCCCGCCTGAAGGATTCCGGCGAGCGTAACGACGTCGCGGCCGGCATGGCCAAGTACCTGTGCAGCGAATACTGCGCCGAGGTCACCCAGGCGTCGTTCCGCATCCACGGCGGCTACGGCTACTCCAAGGAATTCGAGATCGAACGCCTGATGCGCGATGCGCCGTTCCTGCTCATCGGCGAGGGCACCAGCGAGATCCAGAAGCAGATCATCTCCAAGGGACTCCTGCGCGAGTACCGCGAGCAGTAACCCAATCCTCCTCTTCACCAACACCTTTAGGAACCGATATGCAGCGTCGCATCTTCACCGAGGACCACGAGGCCTTCCGCAAGACGATCCGGGACTTCATCGCCAAGGAGGTCACGCCCGTCTACCACGACTGGGAGAAGCAGGGCCATCCCCCGCGCGAGTTCTACAACCGGCTCGGCGATCTCGGCGTCCTGGGTATCGAGGCCCCCGAGGAGTTCGGCGGCGGCGGCGTCAGCGACTTCACCTACTCCCTGGTGATCGCCGAGGAGACCTCCGCGGCCGGTGTCACCTTCGGCAGCTACTCGGTGCACTCGAACCTGATCCTCCCCTACCTGATGGAGTACGGGACCCAGGAGCAGAAGGAGCGCTGGATCCCCGGATTCTGTTCCGGTGACATCATGTTCGCGATCGCGATGACCGAGCCCGGCACCGGCTCGGATCTCGCGAACATCGCCACCACCGCGAAGCTCTCCGAGGACGGTTCCCACTACGTGCTCGACGGCGCGAAGACCTTCATCACCGGCGGCGCCCTCGCCGACCGCATCCTCGTCGTCGCCCGTACCACGCCGTTCGATCCCGAGAACCGTCGTGCGGGTCTGTCGATCCTGGTGGTGGACACCAAGTCCGAGGGTTTCGCGGTGGGTCGCAAGATCGAGAAGATCGGCCTCAAGGCGTCCGACACCGCCGAGCTGTCCTTCGACTCGGTGAAGGTGCCGGTCGAAGATCTCCTCGGCGAAGAGGGCGCCGGCTTCAAGTACCTGAGCCACAATCTCGCCCAGGAGCGTCTGACCATCGCGATCGGGGCGTCGGCCACCGCCGCCGCGGCCGTTCAGCACGCCATCGCCTACACCAAGGAACGCGACGTCTTCGGCAAGCCGGTCGCGGCATTCCAGAACACGAAGTTCGTGCTCGCCGAATGCTCGGCCGAGGTCGAGGCGATCCGCGCCATCGTCGACCGTGCCCTCGAGCTGCACAACGAGGGCGAGCTGACCGTCCCCGACGCCGCACGCGCCAAGCTGTTCGCGACCGAGACCGCGGGCAAGGTCATCGACAAGTGCCTGCAGCTGCACGGCGGCTACGGCTATGTCCTCGAGTACCCCATCGCCCGCCTCTACGCCGACACCCGCGTCACACGCATCTACGGCGGTACCAGCGAGGTCATGAAGACGATCATCGCGAAGGATCTGGGGCTCTAGGTTCCCGCTCCGTGATCACGTTGCGTTTTGTGCCGCTTCTCGGGACAGAACGCAACGTGATCAGCAGGCGCCGTAACGCCGACCCTCCCGGAAGCGAAATCAGTGCCGAGAAGCAGCACCGATGACGCACTCTGCGCACGCGCGTGATCTGCTTGCCTTAATATTCGCTGAGCGAAACAGTGGGTCGGGACGTGGGAAAGTGCGGGAAACAGTTGGTGCCGGAGTCTAAGCGCGGGGTACGTGTCCTGGCGGCGGTCTTTATCACCGCATTCGTGACGGCACTGGTGGCCGCAACCGCATCCCCCGCGCAGGCGGCGCCCGTCCGCTACACCGGCGGTCCCTACATCGCGATGGGCGACTCGCGCGCGTCGGGCGGGTTCTTCACGCCGACGCCGGGCTACTTCGACGGCTGCAAGCGGTCGGCGCTCAACTACCCGAAGTACGTGGCGGCGATAACGCTGCCGCGTCGCTTCGTCGACATCTCGTGTGCCGGGGCACAGTCGGCGCATCTGTATCGCGCCGCGCAGCACACCCCGCGCGGCGCGAAGACTGTGCAGCTGAACCTGGTCCCCCGCGACGCCCAGCTCATCACCGTCAGCATCGGCGGCAACGACATGCAGTGGGCCGCGATCCTCGCGCAGTGCAAGATCCGCCAGCCGCTGACCGACCGACGCTGCCGAAGCAATCCGCGGCTCGAGAACGAGGTCCGGTGGCGCGTGCAGCGCATGGAGGACCGCGTCACCCCGGCGCTGCGGGCGATCCGCAAGAAGGCGCCCCGCGCGCAGATCATCGTCGTCGGCCTCGGCGGCTTCATCGGCAACAGCGGCTGCTGGCCGCTGATCCCACTCAGCGACCCCGACGCCCGGTGGATGCGCCAGGTCTTCCACCGCGCCAACGACGCTCTCCTGCGTGCGACGACCAAGGTCGAGGGCCGTTTCGTCGACGCCAATCGCGGGTCGCTCGGCCACGATCCGTGCAATCTGATCAATCCCTGGTACGAGAGCGCACTGTCGAACCGGATCGCGATGCCGTATCACGTCAACCAGGCGGGAGCACTGGCGATCGCCATGATGATCAACGGCGCGATCCGCCGGTAGCGCGCGCATGACCGGTCACTAACCTGGTCGGCGTGGCTCATCTTCTCGGCGCGGAAACCCTAGGTCTGGAATACCCGACGACCAAGGTCTTCGACTCGGTCTCCCTCGGCGTCAACGAGGGCGATCGGATCGGCATCGTCGGGCGCAACGGTGACGGCAAGTCGAGCCTGCTCGCGATGCTCGCCGGCCGCAAGCAACCCGATTCCGGCCGCGTCACCGTCCGCGGCGGGGTGCGGGTCGGCGTCCTGGACCAGGTCGACCGCTTCGACGACGACGAGACCGTCGGGCATGCCGTCGTCGGCGACCGTCCCGAACACGAATGGGCGGGCGACGCCAAGGTCCGCGACGTGATCGGCGGACTGCTCGGCGACGTCGACTGGAATGCGACCACCAGTTCCCTGTCCGGCGGTCAGCGCCGACGCGTCTCGCTCGCCCGGCTCCTCGCCGGCGAACACGACGTCCTCGCGCTCGACGAGCCGACCAACCACCTCGACGTCGAGGCCATCACGTGGCTGGCCGATCACCTCAAGCGCCGCTGGCCCGCCAACGCCGGCGGGCTGCTGGTCGTCACCCACGACCGGTGGTTCCTCGACGAGGTGTGCACGGTGACCTGGGAGGTCCACGACCGGATCGTCGAACCCTTCGAGGGCGGATACGCCGCCTACATCCTGCAGCGCGTCGAGCGTGACCGGCAGGCCGCGACCATCGAGGCACGTCGCCAGAACCTGGCACGGAAAGAACTCGCGTGGCTGCGTCGCGGTGCTCCGGCCCGTACCTCCAAGCCGAAGTTCCGCGTCGACGCGGCCAACGCACTCATCGCCGACGTCCCGCCCGTCCGCGACAAGGTCGCCCTACAGTCGCTGGCCACCGCCCGCCTCGGCAAGGACGTCGTCGACCTCCTCGACGTGTCGGTCTCCTACGGTGACCGCAACGTCCTCGACGGAGTCGAATGGCGCCTCGCCCCGGGTGAACGGACCGGCATCCTCGGCGTGAACGGTGCAGGCAAGTCGACGCTGCTCGGGCTCATCGCGGGCACGGTCGAGGCGACCGGCGGAAAGGTCAAGCGCGGCAAGACGGTCAAGGTCGCCACCCTCACCCAGCGACTCGACGACCTGAACCGCTTCCTCGACGACCCGGTCCGCAAGGTGATCGCCGACCTGCAGACCACCTACACCTTCGGCGCCGGCTCGAAGGCACAGGAGCTCTCCCCCTCGCAGCTGCTCGAACGACTCGGCTTCGACAGTGCGCAGCTGTCCACCCCGGTCAAGGACTTGTCCGGTGGCCAGAAACGTCGTCTGCAGTTGCTGCTCATCCTGCTCGACGCCCCGAACGTGCTGATCCTCGACGAGCCGACCAACGACCTCGACACCGACATGCTGGCCGCCCTCGAGGATCTCCTGGACTCCTGGCCGGGCACCCTCATCGTCGTCTCGCACGACCGGTACTTCCTCGAGCGGGTCACCGACCAGCAGTTCGCCGTGATGAACGGCAAGCTGCGCCATCTCCCCAACGGCGTCGACGAGTTCCTGAAACTCCGTGCGGCACAGCAAAAGGAAACGGCTTCCGCGACGGCGTCGGGCTCCGGCGGCTCGTCGAACGAATCCACCTCTGCACTCAGCGGTGCGGAACTACGGGCGGCGAACAAGGAGCTGGCGTCACTGGAACGCCGGATCGACAAGCTGCACAGCAAGATCGACGACGCAAAGACGGCCCTCGCCGATCACGACCAGTCCGATTATCAGGGCCTGGCCGCCGAGACCGAACGCATTCGGGAGATGGCGTCCGAACTCGCCGAGATCGAGGAACGCTGGATGGAGCTCGGCGAAGCCATCGAGTGACCTCGCCATGGCCGGCAGACTCCGCTGGTCGCGTAGCCGAGGAGCCTACGACGAGGCGTGTCGAACCGCTACCGCCCGAAGGCTTCCCGGACCGCGGTCATGACGTCGGGCAGTGACCCGTCGACGACGCTGCTGTGGTTGGCGCGGGCGTAGGTCTTCAGGTCGACGTTCGTGCCGTTGCGCTCCATCGACGACCGAAGCGAACGGCTCAGCGGGTACGGCAGGATCGGATCGAGCATGCCGTGGGCGATGGTGACCTTTGCCGGGTAGCCGGCGGTGGGGACCTCGGCGTAGGCGCGGAGCGCGTCGCGGAACTTCTGGTCCTTCGTGAACGACGACGCGACAAGCGATCCCGGTGACACCGACCGCAGCGCGCCGACGACGTCGCCGTTGCAGCGGGCGCGGGACCGGTCCAGGAAGCGCTTGCCGCTGTCGGTGAGGAAGTCCCCGATCCTCAGGTCCGGCTGCGAATGGTCGAGGCCCGCGAGGGTGTAGAGGAACGGCGCACTCAGGACGTTCAGGGCACCGAGCCCGGGAATCCGGGGTCCGAAGAGGCCGAACAGGTTCTCCAGGGACGAGACCGGGGCGATCGCGACCGCACCCTTGACCGGCAGCTCCGGGGCGTACGCCGGTTGACGGTGCGCCGCATGCAGTGCAGCGTGACCGCCCTGGGAATGTCCGACCGACACCCAGGAGCTGCCGAGCGCGGCGTCGACCGACCGTGCCGCGCGGATCATGTCGATGACCGAGTACGCCGCGGCGGCACCGCCGAGATAGTCGGTCTCCCCGGCCGATCCCAGCCCGGCGTAGTCGGTGGCGGTCACCGCGTAACCGGCGTCCAGCGCGGCCCGCACGGGTGCCTCGACACCGTCCCCCAGCCGGTGCTTCGTAGGTGCGCATTCGTCGGCGATACCGACGGTGCCGTGTGCCCAGGAGACCACCGGCCAGCCCCCGGCCGGCGGTGTGCCGCGCGGGACCCAGTAGACGCCGGTGGCCATCGCCGGACGGCCGCGCTGGTCCCGCGTCGCGTAGGTCAGGCGGGTACCGGCGGCAGCTGCCGACGGGAGCTGGTCGTCGGGGACATCGGTGGTGGTGAAGACGAATCCGTTGTCGGGGGCCGCGGCCGACGACGGCGGCGTCGACGCGAACGACCCGATGCCGACGAGTACGGCGACGACGAACGTCACCACGGCGGTCAGGAGTCTGCGGAGCACCCGGACAACTGTAGTGACTCCCGCGAGAAGGCGAGGTCAGGGAGTCGCGAGAGTGTCAGTCCGTGCCGAGGACGCGGGTTCCCGGTGCGGGGCCGCTCGCGGTGCGGACCGCGCGGGCGACACCCGCGCCCGACAGCTCGGCGGCCAGGTTCACCGCGGACTGCTCGTCCGCACACAGGAATGCACACGTCGGGCCCGAGCCCGACACGATCCCGTTGAGGGCCCCCGCGTCGACACCGGCCCGCAATGTGCGACGGAGCGTCGGCTGCAGGCTCAGCGCGGCCGGCTGGAGGTCGTTGTGCAGCAACGGAGCCACCGCGCGGGAGTCACCGGAGGCTAGGGCCTGCATCAGGTCGTCGGGGGAACGCAGGAAATCGCCGTCGCCGTCGACGTCACCGGACCTGCTGTCGCGCAGCCGGTCCAGCTCCTTGTACACCGCCGGGGTCGACAAGCCCTCGCGCGCAAGGGCGAGCACCCAGTGGAACTCGCCGCGGGAGAGCACGTGCATCAGATGCTCACCGCGGCCGGTGCCCAACGCGGTGTTGCCGTGGAGGGCGAACGGGACGTCACTGCCGAGATCGGCGGCGATCTCGGCGAGTTCGTCACGGGAGATGTCGAGCTTCCACAGATGCGCGAGCGCGACGAGCGCACCGGCCGCGTCTGCGCTACCGCCGGCCATACCCCCGGCGACCGGGATCGTCTTCTCGATCTGGATGGCGACGTGCCCCGCACGGTCCGCCCACCCGGCGAGGGCCTGCGCCGCACGGGCCGCGAGGTTGGAGGCGTCGGCGGGTACCGAACCGGCACCCTCACCCCGGACCGTCACGGACAGCTCGTGAGCGCGTGCCACCCGGATGTCGTCGTGCAGCGACAGTGCCTGGAACACGGTGACCAGATCGTGGTAGCCGTCATCGCGGCGCGGGCCGACACCGAGGTGGAGGTTCACCTTCGACGGGGCGCGCGCGGTGACCGAGTCGGTTACCACCGACAGCGACGTTCGCGACACAATGAGTCAGACTAGTCGGGCCGGTGCGGATACGCGCTCAGGGCTAGTCGGGCCGGTGCGGATACGCGCTCAGGGCTGCTCCGCGGCGACTCAGGGCCGCCATCCGCGTCGCGCGAGTTCACCCACGTGGTCGACCACCAGGACTGCACCCGCATCGCGCAACTCGGCCTCGGCGAAACCACCGGAACGGACTGCGACGCACTCGGCGGGGAGCCGATGCGCGGACGCGACGTCCCACACCGTGTCACCCACGACGATCGCCCGACCACCACCCGCGTCCTTCAGCGCGACTTCGAGGATGTCGGGGGCGGGCTTCGAATCGTCCGCGTCGTCCGACGACGTGACCGCCGCGAGATCGTCCCGCTCGAAACCCATCACTTCCAGTGCAGCGTCGGTGAATTCGGCCTTACCCGACGACGCGAGTGCGACCCGGTAGCCGGCGTCGAGCAATCCCCGGACGAAGTCGACGGCGCCGGGCAGCGGCCGGACGTCGGGTAACAGCTTGCGGTAGTGCCGCTCCCAGTCGTCGCGAAGCGTGTCGCCCAGCGACTCCTCGACCTCATCGCCGCAGATCTCGCCGACGAGCCGGTCGCCACCCATCCCGATGGCGCGGTGGACCTCCCACCACTGCGGCGTGAGATCACGCGCGGTGAAGGCCTGCATCCAGGCCAGCGCATGGAGGTAGGTCGTGTCGATCAGAGTCCCGTCGACGTCGAGCAGCACGGTATCGACAGAACCGCTCTCGTTGGCCTGGGTCATCTGCACCTTCTTCCGGGTCGGGGACGCGATTGTGAGCCGTCCGTTTACCCGAACGGCTCGCTGGCTACACCGAAGTGACCGATGTCGATGAGAGCCGTGCAGAGGAGTTGAAGATGACAACCCGATTCGGGTACACCCTGATGACCGAGCAGGCCGGCCCCAAGGACCTCGTCCGCTATGCCGTCGGCGCCGAGGACGCCGGCTTCGACTTCGAGGTGTCCAGCGACCACTACTTCCCGTGGCTGTCCTCGCAGGGGCACGCCCCGTACGCATGGTCGGTGCTGGGCGCCGTGGCCCACGCGACCGAACGCGTCGAGCTGATGACCTACGTGACCTGCCCGACGATCCGCTATCACCCGGCGATCATCGCGCAGAAGGCCGCGACCCTGCAGATCCTCGCCGACGGCCGCTTCACCCTCGGGTTGGGTTCGGGCGAGAACCTCAACGAGCACGTCGTCGGCGCCGGCTGGCCCGCGGTCACCGACCGCCAGGACATGCTGGCCGAGGCGATCGAGATCATCCGCAAACTGCACTCCGGCGACCTCGTCGACTTCCGCGGCGAGTTCTTCCAGGTCGACGCCGCGCGCATCTGGGATCTTCCCGAGCAGCCCGTGCCGATCGGCGTCGCGGTGGCGGGCGACGCCGGGATCGAGACCTTCGGGCCGCTGGCCGATCATCTGATCGCGGTCGAACCGAACGCCGACCTCATCTCGTCCTGGAACGCGCAGGCGGCCACGGGGACGATCGACGGCAAGGGCACCCGCGCCATCGGGCAGATCCCGATCAGCTGGGGCCCGGACCGCGATGCCGCCGTCGAACGGGCCCACGACCAGTTCCGGTGGTTCGCCGGCGGCTGGGATGTCAACGCCGACCTCCGCACCACCGCGGGCTTCGCGGCCGCGACCCAGTACGTCACCCCCGACGACGTGGCCGCCAACATCCCGTGCGGCCCCGACCTCGACCAGATCGTCGACGCCGTGAAGCCCTACTGGGAGGCCGGATTCACCGACGTCGCACTCATCCAGATCGGTGGCGAGACACAGGACGACTTCCTGCGGGACGCCGCCCCGGAACTGTTGGAGAAGCTCCGCGCGGCGTCGAGCTGAGAACTCAGACGGTGCGGGCCAGGCGCACGAAGTCGTCGACGTCGAGTTTCTCGCCGCGGATGCCGGGATCGATGTCGGCGGCGCGCAACCGGCGTTCGGCCTCGGCCGGGGAGCCCGCCCAGTCGGCCAGTGCCGACCGCATCGTCTTGCGGCGCTGCGCGAATGCCGCGTCGATCACGGCGAACACCGTCTGCCGGAACACCGGGTCGATCGGGTAGTCGTCGGTGCGTTCGATGCGCACGAGTCCGGACTCGACCTTGGGTTCGGGCCAGAACACGTTGCGTCCCACCGCACCTGCGCGACTCACGCGGCCGTGGTAGCGGGCCTTCACACTCGGCACGCCGTAGGTGCGGCTGCCGGGCGGTGCGGCGAGCCGGTCGGCCACCTCCGCCTGGACCATCACCAGGGCGGTCGTGATCTCGGGGAACAGTCCCAGCAGGTGCAGCAGCACCGGGACCGAGACGTTGTACGGCAGGTTGGCGACGAGCGCCGTCGGTACGACGGGCAGGTCGTCGCGGGTCACCTGTAGGGCGTCGGCGAGCACGACGTCGAAGTCGGCGCTCTGCGCCGGTGCGTATTCAGCGACGGTCTGCGGAATCCGTTGCGCCAGAATCGGATCGATCTCGATGGCGACAACCCGGCCCGCCGTGCCGAGAAGGGCGAGGGTCAGCGACCCGAGCCCTGGGCCGACCTCGAGGACGACGTCGTCGGAACCGACGCCGGAGGCCGCGACGATCCGGCGCACGGTGTTCGCATCGTGGACGAAGTTCTGACCGAGGGTCTTGGTCGGCCGGACACCGACCTCGGCGGCGAGCTCGCGGATCTGCGCGGGTCCGAGGAGCCGCGGTGCGTCGCCTGGCGTGTCGTCGTTCAGCGCAGGCCCAACTTGGACGTGCACGACGGCCATGCGCCCCAGCCCTGGGCGGCCTGGGTCTTCTTGGCGATCGCGATCTGCTCTTCACGGGTGGCGAGGTCGGCGCGCGGTGCGTACTCGAGGCCGCCCCAGCGCTCCCAGGTGTTCTGGTCGAACTGCACGCCGCCGTAGAACCCGTTTCCGGTGTTGATGGCCCAGTTGCCGGTGGCCTCGCACTGCGCGAGGGCGTCCCACACGGAGCCCGGCGGGACGTACGGCGCACCCGGCTTGGTGCCGATACGGACGGTGGCGGCGACGGGCTCGCTGACCACCTCGCTCGTCAGCTTGTCTCGCTTCACGACTCGTCCGTTCACCTTGGTGACCTTATACGTCACGCGGGCCTCGCCGGGGGTGCCCTTCTTCTCGACGACCTTGCGGTCGCGGACGAGGGTGGGATCTTCCTTCTTGATCTCCGGCGGGGCCACCGGCTCGGTGACGGTGACGTCCTCGGTCTTGATGCGTGTGACGACGATCTTCAGGTCGGGGGTGACCTCGGTGTCGGCGGCCGGGACGACCTTGTCCTCGGCGCCGAGCGGCGTACCGAGTGCCTCCAGCAGGTCCTTGACGGTGTGGGCGGCGACGACCGGGCGCTTCTTGGTCGGACCGTCCACCAGGCGCACCGGCTTGGGGAGGGCGACGTCGATCTTGCCGCCGTCGACGGGCAGCTCGTCGGTGCCGAAGTCGGCTTCCTCGGCGGCGTGCTCCAGGCCCCGCTCCTCGAGCAGCTGGTCCACGGTGGAGGCGTTGGTGATGATGGTCTCGCGCTTGCCCTCGATGTCGAGGGTGAGCTTCTTCAGACGGTTGACCTTGATGGTCTGGCCCTCGCCGAAACCGGAGTCGAGCGACGGGCTGACCTTGTCGCCGTCGGCCGGGGCGAGGCCCTCGGACTCGAGCAGGCTCTCCACCGACATCGCCATCGTGGACACCTGACGGGTCTGCCCGTCGACGTCGATGGTGACGGTCTTGTGCATCGCGACGCCCATGACACCACCGGCGGCGACGGTCGCGCAGACGGCTCCCACCGCCAGGCGGGCACGCAGGGAGTCGGTCCCGTTGATCTTGGAGAAGACCGACTTGGGCGACACTGAGGGAGGCAGAGAAGGCAAGGCACAACAATCTGGTCGGGAACAAGGCGCGCCGCCGCGACCGGAAGACCCATCCGAGCTGTTCGGGATGCATACGCATCACAAGGCTGAACCGCTGAGAGCCGGATGTATCGCTCTGGCCGAGCGGGATCACAGTACGATAACGAACCGGCCAGATTATGGCAAAGGGATGTTGTAGACGCGCCGCGCATTGGCGCCTAACAGACGCGCCATCTCCTCCTCGGACATCCCTCTGACCTCGGCGATCGCCCGCGCCGTGTACGGCAGGCAGTACGACTGATTCGGCTGGCCACGGTAGGGATGGGGGGTCAGGAACGGCGCGTCGGTCTCGACCAGGATCTGGTCGTCGGGCACGAGTTCGGCCCCGACGCGCAGCTCCTCGGCATTGGCGAAGCTCACAGTCCCGGCAAAACTCAGGATGTACCCGCGGTCGACGCATTCACGGGCCACATTTCGGTCACCGGAGAAGCAATGCATGATCACGGTGTCGGGGGCGCCCTCGGCGGCCATGATGTCGAGCAGATCCCGGTCGGCCTCACGATTGTGGATCATCAACGGCTTGCCGACGCGCTTGGCGAGGTCGATGTGCCACCGGAACGTCTCGTGCTGCACCTCCGGCGGCGCGCAGTCGTCGGACTTACCCGGCCAGTAGTAGTCCAGACCCGTCTCACCCACCGCGACCACCCGCGGATGACGGACCATCTGCTCGAGTTCGGCGGCGGTCTCGTCGGTCAGATCGCCCGCATGCATCGGATGCAGTGCGACGGCCGCGTAGACCCGGTCGTCCCACTCCGCCGCGGCGACCGCCCAGCGGGCGTCGACCATGTCGTCGGCGACCGTCACCACCTGGTCCACGCCGACCGCCTGGGCGTGGTCGAGGATGGCGCGGACCGACTCCGCATCCCGTCCACCGCACGCCGCGAGGTGGGTGTGGGCGTCGACGAGGCCCGGCAACGGCGTCGGATCGGGCGGCGGCTCGCGCCGGCGACGCTTCTTGGCCGCCTTGTTGCTCAGGGTCTCGGCAGGGGCGTCGGCTGCGGCGTCGCTGGCGTCGCTCATGGCAAACACCTTGGCACAGACCGGCGACCTCTCGTGCCCGACTACAGCGCGACTGTGCCCTCGATCACCGTCGCGGTGTCGCCACCGACCCAGATGTTCTCCCCGTCGTCGTGGATGTGGACGCGGCCGGCGCGACCGATGGCCCCACCCTGGGCGGCGACGTAACTCTCCGGCGCCTGCCCCGTGGCCCTCAGCCAGGTCGCGATCCCCGCGTTGAGGCTGCCGGTGACCGGGTCCTCGGGAACACCGATGCCCGGGACGAAGGCGCGGACCTCGGCGAAGACGTCGCCCGACGAGTAGAGACCGAGCAGGCCGACCTCGTGGCCGCCGAGAGCCGGGATGTCCGGGCGGACCTCGAGCACCCGCTCTCCCGAACCCACCTGGATCACCATCCACCCGGGCCCGTTGTCGACCCATTCCGCCGCCAACACCTCGTCCGGATCGACGCCGAGTGCGGCGACGATCTCGTCGACGGTCTCCGGGGCGACCGGACCCGATCGGCGCAGCGGCGGCGCGGCGAAGGCGAGCCGTGGACCCGACCGGCGGATGCGGACCAGTCCGACGCCGCACTCCTGCACGACGTCCTCCCCCTTCGGCCGGCCGCCCGAGGTCAGCCAGGCGTGCGCCGAACCCAGGGTCGGGTGGCCGGCGAACGGCAGCTCCCCGTCGGGAGTGAAGATCCGCAGTTTGTAGTCGGCGGCCGGATCTGTCGGCGGCAACACGAACGTGGTCTCCGAGAGATTGGTCCAGCGGGCGAAGGCCGCCATCCGGTCCTCCGCGATGGGAGCGCCGGGGCCACCGCCGTCGACGACCACCGCCACGGGATTGCCCTCGGTGCCGGTGGAGGAGAACACATCGACTTGAGCGAAACGACGAGTCATGGCGCCATCGTCTCAGAGGGGTTCACGCGTCGGCCACGGAGTTTTCCGCGAAACGGATACCGGCCGGTAGGACCCTGCGGCGGTTAAGGTCGATTGACCGACGCACACGGACGGAAGAGTCGATGACGCCCGGACCACTACACAGGACCCAGCTGGCCGTCGAGGTGGCCGACTACCTGCGCACCCGGATCATGACCGGAATCCTGCGACCGGGAGACTTCGTCCGGCTCGACGAGACGGCATCGGCGCTCGGGTGCAGCGTCACCCCGGTCCGTGAGGCGCTCGCGACCCTCCGCGGTGAGGGACTCGTGAAGCAGGCCCTGCACCGTGGCTTCATCGTCGAGACGCTCACCCGCGGCGACATCGTGGACATCTTCTGGATACAGGCCGAACTCTCTGCGCGTCTGGCGAGTCATGCCGCCGAGAACCCGGACCTGGAGCAGCATCTGGGTGACCTGGCCGCGCTCGTCGACGACCTCGAGGCGGCCGTCGCCTCCGGCCGCGCCGAGGAGGTGCTGTCCGCGGAGTTCGCCTTCCACCGCAAGGTGCACCTGATGGCCGAGAGCAGAAAGCTCGCCTGGTTCCAGTACTCGGCCAGCAAATACAATCCGCTGCAGCTGTATTCGAGTGACACGGAATGGGGCCGGTCCGCGGTCGCCAGCCATCGACGCCTCATCGAGCTGCTGCGCACGGGTGATACCGCGGGTATCAAGGACGAGATCGTCGCCGCCTTCGACGACGCACGCGACCGCCTGATCGCGCAGCTGGAATCGATCGGTTTCTGGGATGAAGGCCGTTCACCGACAACCGAAGCGCACACGGTCGGCTCCGCCTGACGCGCGCTATCGCGCTTCATCGCGCCTTACCCGACTCGGGCGGGTAGCGTTGCGAATCGTGTTGGGATTGCCAGAAGTGATCACTGTCGCGCTCTTCGATCTCGACGGGGTCCTCACCGAAACCGCGGTGCTCCACCGCAAGGCGTGGAAGAAGACGTTCGACGCCTTCCTCGCCGATCGGGCGGGCGGCGGCGACGCGCCCGGTTTCGTGGAGTTCACCGATCAGGACTACCTCGATTACGTAGACGGGCGTCCCCGCGAGGACGGGGTGCGGGCCGTCCTGGCGTCGCGCGGGATCACCGACGTCGACCCGGCGACCGTGACCGCGATCGGGAACGGCAAGAACGACATGTTCCTCGTCAGCCTCGCCGAAGACGGCGGCCAGGCCTACCCCGGTTCGGTGCGATACCTCAACGCGGCGCGCGATGCGGGTCTGCGCATCGCGGTCGTGACGTCGTCGAAGAATGGAGGACCAGTGCTCGAAGCTGCCGACCTGTCGGAATTCGTGGAGGTCCGCGTCGACGGTCTCGAGATCGCCGCGCGTGGACTCAACGGCAAACCCGCCCCCGACTCCTATCTCCTCGGGGCCGAACTGATGGGCGTCGAACCGGCCGAGGCCGCGGTCTTCGAGGACGCCATCTCCGGCGTACAGGCCGGTAGCGCCGGCAACTTCGGGTACGTCGTGGGCGTCGATCGAGTCGGCGGTGGCCAGGCGGAGGCGATGCGCGCCGCCGGCGCCGACATCGTCGTCAACGATCTCGACGAATTGCTGCCCGCATGAGCGCGGACAAGCCACACGGGTTCGAGATCCACCCGTGGCAGCTGAAGTGGAGCGGCGGAGTCGATCTCGACATGCTCGGCCGCACCGAGACGTTGTTCGCGTTGTCGAACGGGCACATCGGTTTACGCGGCACCTTCGAGGAGGGTGAACCGGTCGACCACCCGGGCACCTACCTCAACGGCTTCTACGAGCTGCGCGGCCTCCCCTATGCGGAGAGCGGCTACGGCTACCCCGAATCAGGCCAGACGGTCGTGAACGTGACCGACGGCAAGATCATCCGCCTGCTCGTCGAGGACGAGCCGATGGATCTCCGGTACGGCCGTACCGAAGAACACAAACGCACACTGGACTTCCGCACCGGCACGCTGCGTCGTCACACGCTGTGGACGTCGCCCACCGGCCGTACCGTGCGTATCAAGTCCGAACGACTCGTCTCGTTCACCAAACGCACCATCGCGGCCATCCGCTACGAGGTGGAACCCGTCGACGAGGACATGAAGCTCGTCCTGCAGTCCGACCTACTGGCCAACGAGCCGGTCCCGGCCCCCGGCAACGACCCACGTCTCGCGGCGGCGCTCGACGCCCCGCTGGTGTCGGATCTCGCGACCTGCCGCAACTACTGGGGCATGCTGGTCCACCACACCAAGCAGTCCGGCCTGCACATCGCCGCCGGCATGGATCACGAGATCTACTTCCCGGACAAGGCCGACACCTTCATCCGCGCCGACGGCGACCTCGCCCGCCTCACCATCGCGGCGAACGTGCCGAAGGGCAAGAGCCTGACCCTCACCAAGTACATGGGTTACGGCTGGTCGGCCCGGCGTTCGGTCCCGGCGCTGCGCGCACAGGTCGACGCCGCGCTGGCGATGGCGATGGAGACCGGTTGGGACTCGCTCAAGGCCGACCAGGTCCGCTATCTCGAGGACTTCTGGCGCGACGCCGACATCGAGCTCGACGGGGATCCCGAACTCCAGCAGGCGGTTCGGTTCGCACTCTTCCACGTCCTGCAGGCCGGTGCCCGCGGCCAGTCGCGCGCGATCCCGGCCAAGGGACTCACCGGTCCCGGCTACGACGGCCACACCTTTTGGGACACCGAGAGTTTCATCCTGCCGATGCTCACCTACACGGTGCCCGCGGCGGCCGGTGAGGAACTCCGCTGGCGCCACGCCACCATGGACAAGGCGAAGGCCCGCGCCGCCGAACTGGGCCAGCGCGGCGCGATGTTCCCGTGGCGATCGATCAACGGCGACGAGTGTTCGGGCTACTGGCCCGCGGGTACGGCCGGTGTGCACGTGTCCGCCGACATCGCCAACGCCACCGCCCGCTACCTGCGCGCCACCGACGACGAACAGTTCGAGACCGAGTGCGGCGTCGAACTTCTCGTGGAGACCGCCCGGTTGTTCGCCGGTCTCGGGCACCACGACGTCAACGGAAAATTCCGCATCGACGGCGTCACCGGCCCCGACGAGTACACCGCCGTCGTCAACAACAACACCTTCACCAACCTCGCCGCGCAACAGAACCTGCGCGACGCGGTGGCCGCCGTCCATCGACGCCCCGACCTCGCCGATCAGTTCGGGGTGACGACAGCCGAAGCGGCGCACTGGGAGTCATGCGCCGACGACATGTCGATCCCCTACGACGACGCCCTCGGCGTGCACCAGCAATGTGAGTCGTTCACGCTGCTCGGTGCCTGGGATTTCGAATCGTCCGTCGGCCGCTATCCGCTGCTGCTGAACTACCCGTACTACGACCTCTACCGGAAACAGGTGGTCAAGCAGGCCGACCTGGTGTTCGCGACGTATCTGTTCGGCGACTCGTTCACCGCCGAGCAGAAGCTCCGCAACTTCGACTACTACTACCCGATCACCGTGCGCGACTCGTCGCTCTCGGCGTGCTGCGAGGCGGTGACGGCCGCCGAGGTCGGCTACCTCGACCTCGCCTACGACCTGCTCGCCGAGTCAGTGTTCACCGATCTACACGACCTGCACAACAACGTCAGCAGCGGTCTGCACATCGCCGCGCTCGCCGGCGCGTGGACCGACTGTGTCGCCGGCTTCGGCGGCATGCGCGACTTCGGCGGGCAGATCACCTTCGCGCCGCGGTTGCCGACCCGGTTGACGTACATGTCGTTCCGCATGATCGTGCGGGAGTCGAAGTTCGTGGTCGCGGTGGACAAGGAGCACGCCACCTACCGGCTGCTGTCGGGACCGCCGATCGATCTCTCGCATCACGGCGAGAAGTTCACCCTCACGTCGGCACCGGTGAGCATGAAGATCCCCGACCTCGAATACCGGGAACCGCCGAAGGCACCTCCCGGTTGCGAGCCCTACCGCCGCGAGATCTGAGCGGGGCCCGACACCTCGGCAAACACGGACGCCTCGGCAACACGCCTCTTGACCTTGACACTGTGACAGGGTCTGTAGTGGGTGCACGAGGAGGTGTTGACGATGACTCAGACCATCACGGCCGCACTGCACGCACCCGATCCGTCGACGCGTCTGCGTGCGGCGATGGCGGCGGGGACCGAACCCGACCCGCTTCTGACCGACGACCTGATCGCACGCTGCGGCGTCGAAGACGATTTCTTCGTCCGGGACATGCTGACGTGGGCGCTGACCAGGCTGCCCGCACAGGTGACGGTGCCGCGGCTCGTCGGTGAGCTGCTCTCGGACGTGCCCCAGGCCCGCAGCCAGGCACTGCACACACTGTCGAAGATCGGCGACCGGTCCGCATGGCCGGCCGTCACCGACGATCTGCTGCACGACGCCGATCCCGAGGTCGCGCGGACCGCATGGCGCGCGGCGGTGGTTCTCGTCCCGCCGGGTGAGGAGCCCGCACTCGCCGCCGAACTGGCCCGGGAACTCGGACGAGACCCGACCGACGTGCAGCGCAGCCTCAGTCGGGCGCTGGCCGCGCTGGACGAGGCGTCCCTCGACGCGCTCACCACGGCTCGTCGCCACCGGGAGCCCCGCGTCCGAGCGCATGCCGAGGCCACCGTCCGGATCCTCGACGACCCGGACAGCGACTTCGCCTACGAGCTCGAGCGAGCCACGCGGATGACGAACACCGGTGGCTCCGCACAGGATTCGAGTCCGCCGTGCTGATCGGCGAGGTGGCGCGGCGTTCGGGTGTCAGCACCCGGATGCTGCGCCACTACGACACGCTCGGTCTCGTCCGGCCGACCGGTCGCACGACGGGCGGCTACCGGGCGTACTCCGACGCCGACATCGAACGTCTGCTGCACGTGGAAAGCCTTCGGTCGCTGGGGTTGTCGCTGCGCGACGTCGGCCGCGCCCTCGACGATCCGGACTTCGCACCGGACACGTTGATGGAGAAGCTGATCCAGGACACGAGGGACAGGATGGCCGCCGACGCCCGATTGCTGGATCGACTACAACAGATCCAGGTGACCGGCGCCGGAGACTGGCCGGCCGTGCTCGACGTGGTCGGCCTGCTCCGTGCGGTGCACTCCGAACATCCCGCCCACCGCCAGCGCGCGGCGCTGCGGGCGGGAGACGCCGGGCTGTCCGCCGAGGCGCTGACCGATGCCCTGCTCGCCGAATCCGACGAGAACGTCGCCGGCGCACTCCGCTGGGCGCTGGCGCAGACCCCGGGCGCCCTCGACCAGCTCGCCGCCCGGGTGACCGACCCCGACGCGACGGTCCGACGACGCGCGGCCACTGCGCTCTCGGCGATCGACGACGCCCGGGCCACCGCGGTGCTCGAGGCGTTGCTCACCGACCCCGACCCCGAGGTCCGGCGAACGGTCGCCCTCACTCTCGGCCGCCGCGGCGTCGAGACCGCGGTCGACGTCCTCGTCGAACTCGTCGCCGCCGGTGACCGCGATGTCGAGGCCGCCGAGATCCTGGCGGCACAGGACGACGACGGCCGGATCGTCGCGCGGCTCGTCGACCGCCTCGGCGCCGATCCGGACCCGGCGGTGCGGCTGCGGCTGGTCCAGGCCCTGGCGGAGATCACCGGCGATGCGGCGTCGACGGCCCTGACCGGACTGGGCGACGACGACGACGAGACGGTCGCCCGTACCGCGCGGGCGATCGGGTCGTTGCGATCCCGCTGAGCGGGGCCGACCCGCGATTGGCTGTCGGCGGCTGCCGGTCGGTACTCTGTGGAGCACTATGGCACCCGATCTGACCAGCCCTGATCTGTCCGGCACGGCCGAGGACGGCACCTCGTACGGTGCGGGGCGGCCGTACTACCTCACCACCGCGATCGCGTATCCCAACGGCGCGCCGCACATCGGGCACGCCTACGAGTACATCTCCGCCGATGCTCTCGCACGGTTCAAGCGACTCGACGGATTCGACGTCCGGTTCCTGACCGGCACCGACGTCCACGGGCAGAAGATGCAGCAGACCGCGCAGGCCGAGGGCATCCCCACCGCCGAACTCGCCCACCGGAACTCCGACCGCTTCCAGTCGTTGCAGGAACGTCTCGGCTCGAGCTTCGACCGCTTCATCCGCACCTCCGACGAGGACCACAAGCGGGCTTCGGAGGAACTGTGGAAGCGGATGAGCGACCGCGGTGACATCTACCTCGACAAGTACTCCGGCTGGTACGACGTCCGCGACGAGACCTTCTACGCCGAGTCCGACACCGAGGTCAACGACGCCGGCGAGCGCGTCGCCTCCGACACCGGGCACGTGGTGACCTGGACCGAGGAGGAGACCTACTTCTTCCGGCTCTCGGCCTACCAGGACAAGCTCCTCGAGCTCTACGAGGCGCAGCCGGACTTCATCGGCCCCGACGTCCGGCGCAACGAGGTCATCAGCTTCGTCAAGGGCGGGCTGACCGACCTGTCGGTGTCGCGCACGACGTTCGACTGGGGTGTCCCGGTCCCCGACCATCCCGAGCACGTCATGTACGTGTGGGTCGACGCGCTGACCAACTACCTGACCGGTGTCGGCTTCCCCGACGACGCGGCGACCTTCGAGCGTTTCTGGCCCGCCGACCTGCACATCATCGGCAAGGACATCATCCGGTTCCACTGCGTCTACTGGCCGGCCTTCCTGATGAGCGCCGGCGTCGAACTGCCCAAGCGGGTTTTCGCGCACGGCTTCCTGTTCAACAAGGGCGAGAAGATGTCCAAGTCGGTCGGCAACGTCGTCGACCCGGAGAACCTCATCGACGAGTTCGGCCTCGACCCGGTGCGCTACTTCTTCCTGCGCGAGGTGTCCTACGGCCAGGACGGCTCGTACTCCGCCGACGCGATCGTGTCGCGTATCAACGCCGACCTCTCCAACGAGTTCGGCAACCTCGCCCAGCGCACCCTGTCGATGATCGGCAAGTACTTCGACGGCGTGGTGCCGGCGGGCGCTGACCTCACCGACACCGACAAGGCCCTGCTGGACCGGGCCGACTCGCTGCTCGGGACCGTCCGCGAGCACTTCGACAACCAGGCCATCCACCTCGGACTCGAGGCACTGTGGTCGACTCTGGCCGAGACCAACCGGTACATCTCCTCGCAGGAGCCGTGGAAGCTCGCGAAGACCGACCTCGACCGCACCGGCACCGTGCTCTACGTGTGCGCCGAGGTGGTGCGCATCGTCGCGGTGCTGAGCCAGCCGGTGATGCCGGAGTCGTCGAACAAGATCCTCGACCTGCTCGCGGTCGGAGACGACCGTCAGTTCAGCGCCGTCACCACCCGCCTCGCGGCGGGGACCGCGCTGCCGAAGCCGTCTCCCGTGTTCCCGCGTTACGAGAACTGACCGACCCCGCCACACATGGCCGCGTCCGCGCTCGATGC
Organism: Gordonia metallireducens; assembly: GCF_021245825.1. Classification (NCBI taxonomy): domain Bacteria; kingdom Bacillati; phylum Actinomycetota; class Actinomycetes; order Mycobacteriales; family Gordoniaceae; genus Gordonia; species Gordonia metallireducens. The sequence goes on from NZ_JAJQJP010000047.1 coordinate 26,535, forward strand.
ACTCCGGGCTCTCCACGCCGAGACCCTCACCCGGGAGCTCCCGCCGCCCGCGGCGCTGATCGGCGACTGGTTCGACGCCGACGCGGTGATCGCGCCGACTATCGAGATCGTCCCGGGGTGCCCCCCGCCCGACGACCCGGACCGCTTCTGGCTCGGCCACCTCGGCTTCCCGGTGCGCGCGGAGGAGTCGGTGCTGCCGGTGAATGCCGGTGGCCTCACCGACGGTGTCCTCGTCCTCCGCGACGGCGAGTGGTCGACTCTCGGCACCGGCATCCCGGACTGGGCGTACGCGGTGCTCGACGCCCCGCACCCCGGCGTCGGGCGCCCCACGACCACCGACTGGCATCCCCCGGCGCACGCCCCGCACCTGACCGCGATCGAGCATTGTCTCGAGGCGATCCGCGCCGGCGAGGTGTACCAGGCATGCGTGTGCACCCGGTTCACCGGCACACTGTCGGGAGACCCGGTGGACTTCTTCACCGACCTCGCCGGCGCCACAAAACCTCCGAAAGCCGCTTTTCTGCAAGGTGATTGGGGCACGGTGGCAAGCCTCTCGCCGGAGACCTTCCTGCGTCGTACCGGCAACATCATCAGTTCCTCACCGATCAAGGGAACGCTCCCCGCACACGCCGACCCCGACGCGCTGTCCGCCTCCGCCAAGGACGTCGCCGAGAACATCATGATCGTCGACCTCGTCCGCAACGACCTGGGCCGTATCGCCGTCACGGGCAGTGTGCGGGTGCCGGAACTCCTGTCGGTGGTGCCCGCGCCCGGCGTCTGGCATCTGGTCTCGCGGGTCGAGGCGATCGTGCGGCCCGGCACGGGCAACGACGCCGTACTCGACGCCGCCTTCCCGCCCGCATCGGTGACCGGCACCCCGAAGCTGCGCGCGATGGAACTGCTCGCCGACTGGGAACACGACGCCCGCGGCGTCTACTGCGGGGCGATCGGCATCGCCGGACCCGACCGGGCCCTCGATCTGAATGTGGCCATCCGAACGGTCGAGATCGCGCCGGACGGCCGTCTCGGACTCGGCGTCGGCGGTGGCATCACCATCGACTCGGTGCCGGAGAACGAGTGGCAGGAATGTCTCGACAAGGCTGCCAGCATCGTCGCTAACAATTGACTGCATACGCTGCGGCATCGCAAATACCGGACTTGATCGTTGATTTCGGTAATATTTCGTACATGACTCTGTCCATCCAGGCGACGACCGATCTCACGGAGCTCGTCCGGGAGATCAATCGCGACCGCGAGGCCATCATGTCCGGTGCGACGCCGCCTCCCGGATTCGCAGGCGAGGTCGCCGAGTCTTGGAGCCGCGTACAGGCCGGGGACCATCCCTCGACGGTCGACGATCACCATCGCGGCCGCATCGACCGCGACGAGCTCGAAGCCCGCCGGGCGGCCCATCCGCTCCGTCACGCGGTGGACTCGCTCAAGCGGGTGTTCGCCCAGTCGGCCGACGACCCGCTGATGGCCCTGGGCATCTTCGACGCCGACGGTGTGATGCTGTGGCGCGGCGGCTCGCGCGCGGTGATCCCCGAGGCCAACCGTCTCGGACTCGTGGAGGGGAGCCGGTGGGACGAGGATTCCGCCGCGACCACCGCGGTGGGCCTGGCGATCCGCAACCGGCGGCCGAGCCGGCTCTTCGGCCCCGAGCACTACAGCCGATCGCTGCACGGGTTGTACTGCACCGCGACGCCGGTCCACGACCCGCGCACCGGCGAGATGATCGCGGTCGCCGGACTCGCCGGCCCGGCGATGCAGATGCAGCCCGCGGTCTCCGCGTTCACGGCTGCCCTGGCCATGCTGAGCGAGCACGAGGTGACTCTCGCCCACCAGCGCACTCTCGCCGACCTCCGCTATCACGGGGCCGCCCAGCTGGCCGGTCTGCACGGGCCCGGTCTGCTCATCGACGACGACGGGTGGGTGGCCGAGGGCCGCGGGTGCACGCCGCCGGTTCGGGTGGCCGCGCCGACCGAGGACATGCGTCAGTTCGTACCCGGACTCGGGATGTGCGTCGTGGAACGGCTCGGAACGGGCTGGCTGGTGCGTCCGGCGGGCCCCTCGGGCCCGGTCATCGCCGAACTCGACCTCGACGGCGAGCCGACGATCACGGTCACCGGCGACGACGACCCGTGGCGCACGGTCCTCACGCGGCGCCACGCGCAGATCCTGCTGCTGCTCGCCGACGCGGGCGACCAGGGCCTGACCTCACAACAGTTGAGCCAGTTGCTTTTCGGCGACCAGAACCACACCGTCAGCGTGCGTGCCGAGCTGTCGCGGCTACGCCGCGTCGTGGGTGCGCTCGTCTCGAGCCGGCCCTACCGGCTGGCTCCGCGCGTCGAGCTCCGGGTCAGCTCGGATCAGCTCGACGCCTATCGAGAACCGACTGGTAGACGTCGCGCCGCGAGGCACCCGAGCCCTGCGTGACCTCGGCGCAGGCGTCTTTGAGACGCATCCCGCCGGCCACCAGTTCCTCGGCGCGGTCGGCGAGTTGCTCGATGTCGGGTTCGGCGGCCACCGCGCCGGCGATCACCACCGTGATCTCGCCCCTGACGCCGCCCGCCGCCCAGTCGGCCAGTTCGGCCAGGCCGCCGCGGCGGACCTCCTCGTAGGTCTTCGTCATCTCCCGGCACACGGCGGCACGCCGGTCGGGTCCGAGGATGTCGGCCGCCGCGGCCAGGGTGTCGGCCAGCCGGTGCGGCGACTCGAAGAAGACGGCCGTGCGCGGCTGTGCGACGAGTTCGCGCAGCCAGTCCGCGCGCGCTCCCGGCTTGCGCGGCGCGAACCCCTCGAAGCAGAACCGCTCCGACGGCAGCGCCGACACCGCGAGTGCCGTCGTCACCGCCGACGGGCCGGGTAGAGCCGTCACCGGCAGACCGGCCTCCGCGCAAGCCACCACGACCCGGTAGCCGGGGTCGCTGACCGACGGCATCCCGGCGTCGGTGACCAGCAGGACCGTCTCACCGTTGGCGATCGCCTCGACGAGCCCCGGGGTACGCGCGGCCTCCACCTGGTCGTAGTAACTGACCACGCGGCCGCCGATCTCGACGCCGAGCGCGGCGGCCAGCGCACGGGTGCGGCGGGTGTCCTCGGCGGCGACGATGTCGGCCGTCTGCAGGGCCTCCCGCAACCGGGGCGACGCGTCGCCGACCTGCCCCATGGGTGTGGCGGCCAGCACCAGCCGTCCGGTCGTCCCGGTGTCGGGTGCGGAGTCGTCGAAGGGGTGCGTGTCGGGCTCGGCGGCATTCATCGTCAGCCAGCTTACGAGGGCCCACTAGGATCGATCGGGTGACCATCACCGCCGCGCGTGACACCTCTGTGCCCGCCGGTGTCCCGGTCCCCGCCGTGGTCCCGCCGCCCCGCCTCGGACCGGAGGTCCCGGCCCCGCTGTTCGGCGCCCCGGATCGGGGTCGCGGCCTTCTGGTCGGGGTCGTCATCACGCTCATCGCCGGCCTGACGCGGTTCTGGAATCTGAGTCACCCCACCGACAAGGGCACCCCGGTCTTCGACGAGAAGCACTACGTCCCGCAGGGCTGGCAGGTGCTCACCGGCGGCAACTGGATCGAGGACAACCCGGCCTACGGGCTCGTGGTGCATCCCCCGGTGGGCAAGTGGATGCTCGCCGCGTCGGAGGCCGTCTTCGGATACGGGCCGCTCGGCTGGCGGGTCGCACCGGCGATCTCCGGTGTCCTCATCGTCGTCCTCGTCTACTGCGTCGTACGGCGGCTCACGCGGTCGACGCTCGTCGGTGCGATCGGCGGCATCTTCGCGATCTGCGACGGTGTGCTGTTCGTGCAGTCCCGGATGGGGATGCTCGACATCTTCCAGGCCCTGTTCATCGTCGCCGCCTTCGCCGCGCTCGTCGCCGACCGCGACCAGGTCCGCGAACGGATGTACCGCGTCTACCTCGAGGGCCGGATCGACGACAGTCCGTTCGGGCCGCGCCTCGGTTTCCGCTGGTACCGCTTCACCGCCGGTGTGATGCTCGGGCTCAACTGCGGGACCAAGTGGTCGGGCGTCTACTACGTCATCTTCTTCACGGCCCTCGCCATCGGCTTCGACGTCGCGGCCCGCCGGGCGTACCACGTGCGGCGTCCGTGGGTCGGCACGCTTGTCCGCGACGTCGTGCCCGCCGGCGCGAGCCTCGCGGTGATGCCGGTGGTCATCTACTTCCTGACCTACATCCCGTGGTTCAACAGCGAGACCGCCGTCTACCGCTACTCCGAGGGCAACGCGATCGGGACCGGCGGAACCTTCTCGTGGGTGCCCGGGGCGTGGCGTTCGCTCTGGTATTACGAGTCCGGCATTCTCCAGTTCCACTCGGGCCTGACCAACTCCGCGGGCAACCAGCATCCCTGGGAGTCCAAGCCGTGGACCTGGCCGATGAGCCTGCGGCCGATGCTCTATGCCCTCGAGAACGGGCCCGACCAGTGCGGCACGGGCGAGTGCGTCCGCGCCCAGATGCTGATCGGGACCCCGGCCCTCTGGTGGCTCACCCTGCCGATGTTGCTGTGGGGGCTGTGGTCGTGGATCGTCCGCCGCGACTGGCGCTACGCCGCGGTCGTCGTCGGCTACTGCGCCGGCATCCTGCCGTGGTTCCTGGCCCTCGACCGCCAGATGTACTTCTTCTATGCGACGGCGCTCGCCCCGTTCCTGGCGATGGGCCTCGCGTTGTGTTGCGGCGATCTGTTGCGCTCGACGGCGACCACGGCCCGCGCCCGGCCCGAGCGCCGGGTGCTGTCGATCATCGTGGTCGCCGTCTACGTGGCGCTGGTCGTCACCAACTTCGTGTGGCTGTGGCCGATCCTCACCGCGTCCCCGATCTCGCCGGGACTCTGGCGGCAGCAGATCTGGCTGCCCAGTTGGGGCTGAGCGCCGCCGCCAGAGTGCCTCGGTAAGCCGTCAGGCCGGTGAACCGTCCTTGTCGACGGCCGGGGTCGCCCCGTCGCCGTTGAGTCCGGCCTGCTCGACGATGTCGGGCTCGATGATCTCCAGGTGCCGCACGGCGTCGGCGTGGATCGAGTCGAGCTCACCGGTGGCGATGGCCTCGGCCTGCTCCCGGACATGCTCGTCGACGCGTGCGGTCAACACGGTGCGGGACACGATGAGCGGATCGTGCCGGAGATCCATGTACAGCGACAGGCACATGCCGATCATCACCAGGACGAACGGCAGGGCCGCGATGATCGCCATCGTCTTGATGCCGTCGAGGGCATCGTCGCCGCTGATGGCCAGCAGCAGTGCGGCCACCACGCCGGTGAGCACACCCCAGAACACCGTGATCAGGCGTGAGGGTTCCTCCGCGCCGCGCTGGGACAGCGTCCCCATCACCAGTGAGGCGGAGTCGGCACCCGAGACGAAGAAGATCGCCACCAGGATCATCACCAGCGCCGACGCGACACCGGTCCACGGCAGATTCGCCAGAACGTCGAACAAGGTGTCCTCGCTGGCGTCGTTCGCCGCGTCGAAGTTCAGCACCCCGGTCATCTGTTCCCGGATCGCGGTACCGCCGAATACGCAGAACCAGACCAGCGAGACCGTCGTCGGGACCACCATGACGCCGATCACGAACTCGCGGATGGTCCGCCCGCGGCTGATCTTGGCCAGGAACAGGCCGACGAACGGGGTCCACGACACCCACCATGCCCAGTAGAAGATCGTCCAGTCGGCCAGCCACTGCTCTCCGGCCTCGGTTGCGACCGTCGCATCCGAACGGGCGGCGAAGGTCGTCAGGTCGGTGAAGTAGGCACCGAGCGTGGTCGGCAGCAGATTGAGGATGAAGATCGTCGGGCCGACGACGAAGACGAAGGCCGCCAGCACGACCGCCAGCACCATGTTGATGTTCGACAGCCACTGGATGCCGCGGGCGATACCCGAGACCGCGGAGGCGACGAACGCGGCGGTGAGGATCGCGATGATCCCGACCAGCAGGAGCTTCGTGGGTTCGTGGACCCAGCCGATCTTGTCCAGACCCGAACCGATCTGCAGCGCACCGAGACCCAGCGACGCGACGGTACCGAACAGCGTCGCGAAGATCGCGAGGATGTCGATGACCTTACCGGCCGGACCGTTGGACACCTTCGGGCCGAACAGGCGCTCGAACACCGAGCTGATCAGCTGGGTGCGACCCAGCCGGAATGTGCTGTACGCCAGTGCCAATCCGACGACCGCGTACATCGCCCAGGGATGGAATCCCCAGTGGAACATCGTGGTGGCCATCGCGGCGCGGACGTCCTCGGCGCCGATCTCCGGTGGCGGACTGACGAAGTGGAAGAGCGGTTCGTAGGCGCCGAAGAACATCAGGCCGATACCCATTCCGGCGCTGAACATCATCGCGATCCAGCTGACGGTGCGGAACTCCGGTGCCTCGTCGTCACGGCCGAGAGGTATGCGCCCGTACTTGGACACCGCCAGGAACACCGCGAAGATGACGAAGCCGGTCGCGGACAGGATGAACAACCAGCCGAGGTTGGTGGTGATCCACCCCAGGACATCGGAACTGGTCGAGTTGAGGCCGTCCTTGTCGGCGAGACCCCAGGCGACGAAGGCGATGACGATGAGGGCAGTGACCGAGAAGACCACGGGATCCAGGCGTGGTCGTGCGGGCCGACTCCCCCCAACAGGTCCGCGCGAGGAGTCCTGCGCACGGCCTGACGGCACATTCTGTTCACTTGTCATGAGTCCACCCAAGCAACGTCGGTACCGCTATTTCAAGTCGCGCGCACCGCGCGCTCGACCAGAGCGACGATCGTTTCGTCGTCAAGACCCAGGTCACGGGCGGTCTCGACGTAGCTCGACGCCGCGGTGAAACCGGCGTCGTGCGCATCGTGCCGGCCCGCCTTGATGAACGAACCCGACCGTCCACGGGTCTCGATGACACCGCCCGCCTCGAGTTCGCGATAGGTCTTCGCCACGGTGTTGGGGGCGAGGTCGAGGTGCGCGGCGAGTGCCCGGACGGTCGGCAGGCGATCACCGGTGAGCAGCGTGCCGTCCGCGATCAGTTCGATGATCCGGAGCCGCACCTGCTCGAAGGGTGGCCGGTCCGATGCCGGGTCCACCGTCAGATGGTCCAACAGCGATGAGCTCATGGTCGGCCCCTCACAGCCGGTCCCGCGCCAGCGGACACGACATGCACCGGGGCCCACCACGACCCGAGCCGAGTTCGCGGCCCTCGATCTCGATGACCTCGATACCCGAATCACGCAGGCGACGATTGGTTTCCACATTCCGGTTGTAGGACACGACGACCCCCGGCGACAGAGCGAGGGTGTTGTTGCCGTCGTCCCACTGCTCACGCTCGGCGGTCACCGGGTCGAGGCCGGTGTCGATCACCCTGAGCTTGCCGATACCCATCGCCTCGGCGGCCGCTTCGACGAACGGCCGCTCCCCCGTGACGTGTACGGCGTCGGTGTCCGCGTCGTGGACGAGGGTGAACGCCGACATGTGGTCGCGGATGTTGGGGTACATCACCACGGCATCGGTGTCGACCATGGTGCAAACGGTGTCGAGGTGCATGAACGCACGCGACTGTTCGATGGGCACGGCGAGCACGGTGTGGGCGAGGTGATCGTCGAAGAGGCTGCGCGCCAGCGCTTCCGCACCGGCCGGCGTGGTGCGCTCCCCCACCCCGACGGCGACCACGCCCGGGGCGAGGAGCAGCACGTCACCGCCCTCCACCGGCGCGACCTGCGACTCGTAGGCGCGCCGCGCACCGGTGAAACGGGGGTGATGCGCATAGATGAGGTCGGTCAGCGACGTCTCGCGTGCCCGCGCGTGAAGTGCGAGGGACGTGATCGCGAACCGCGAACCGATCCAGAACGAGCTGTCGCGGGTGAACAGCAGATTCGGCAGCGGCTCGATGGCGAACTCCGGGCCGTGATGCATCCGGCGCACCAGTGACGACCGCTCCGCCGACGGCGTGATCGGCAGTTCGTCGAACGTCATCCCGGCCGTCAGGACGTGCGACAGATCCGCGGGCGCGAGCCCCCGCAGGTGTCTCGCGAGATCCTCGGCGAGATGCGTCCCCAGACGGCGTGCGCTGACGGCGGCCGCGATGCCCTGGATGCGGGCGGCCCCGCTGTGCGCGATCGTCTCGGTGAGCAGGTCGCCGAGCAGGTAGACGTCGACCCCGCGATCCCGCAGCACCGCGGCGAACGCGTCATGTTCCTCCTGCGCTCGGTCGACCCAGGGAATCCCGTCGAACAGCAGTTGATCGTTGTTGCGCGGCGTGAGGCGTCGCAGTTCGTCCCCGGGGCGGTGCAGCATCACCGCACGCAGCGTGCCCACCTCGGAATCGGCACCCAGTGCATAGTCCCACCCGGTCGCGGCAGACCCCTTTGCAGCCGACCCCTCTGCAGCGTCCTGCTGCCCGTCACGCGTCATCGCTCAACCGTAATTCGTTCCGTCCCGATCGGTCGCCTCATCGTGGGTGAACGTCGGGCCCTGACCGACGATCGCCGGCGCGGTCTCCCGGGCGAACAACCACGTGACCAGGGCGATCGACGCGACCACACCGGTCAGCACGAACGCCGGACCGAAGCCGACACGATCGGCCACGAACCCGACGATCACCGGCCCGGTCACCGCGCCGAGGTCGGAGGACATGCCGAATGCGGCGAGCGCCGACCCGCCCTGCTGGCGGTTGCCCAGGACGTCGGCCAGTGCGGCCTGATGGGTGGGCGCGAACAACCCGGACCCGACGCCGGCGAGCACCGACAATGCCAGGGCGGCGGGGACGTTGGGCGAGAAACCGAGCGCGATGGTGGCGACGACGGTGATCGTGAGGCCCGGCAGCATGATCGGCCGGCGACCGAACCGGTCGGACAGCCTGCCCGCGACGAGGATCGCGAGGACGTTGCCTGCCGCATAGACCGCCAGCACGATCCCGGCCATCCCCGCGCCCGCACCGAGCCCCTCGGTGATGAACAGCGGGACCACCGCGACACGCACGCCCATCGACGCCCAGCCCTGCGTGAAGTTCGACGCGAGGATGGCCCGGTAGGCGCTGTCCCGCAGGGCGGTCCGGAAACCGATGAGTCCGGCTGTCGGCCCCTCGGACTGGTCCGGGGCGATCACCTCGCGCAACTGGGTGGCCACGACCGCCGACGCCACCAGGAGGGCGACCGCGTACACGACGAACGGCACGCGCAGGCCGAAACCCACCAGCGCGGCACCGATGAGCGGTCCGGTGATGGAACCGATCAGGAACCCTGCGGAGAACAGGCCCGACACTCGACCGCGAATGTCGCTGGGCGCCATCCGGATCAGCAACGCCATCGCCGAGATGCTGAACATCGTCGACCCGATGCCGCCCAGACCGCGGAAGACCAGCAGCTGCCAATACGACTGTGCGAAAGCACAAGCCAGCGTGCTGGCTGCGACGATGAGCAGTCCGGTCAGGTAGATGCGTCGTTCGCCGAAGACCGACACGAGTCGTCCGCCCGCCGGTGCGAACAGCAGTCGCATGATCGCGAACGCGGACACCACCGCGGTGGCCGCGGTGAACGAGACGTTGAACGCGCGAGCGAAACTCGGCAGGGCAGGCGCGATGAAGCCGTAACCGAGTGCGATGACGACGTTGGCCGACAGCAGCACCCAGATGCCGCGAGGGATCTGCCTCATGGCAGCTCGGGCAGATCGTCGAGTGCCTTCGCGGTGAGTTCGCGGCCGAGATCGATCATCTCGGTGGCCTTGTGGAAGTCCATGGTGCGCACCGCACGACGCGGCACGCGGATCAGCACGTCGGGCGGATAGCCGGCGACCTGATAGCGGGTGAGCGCCTCCTGCATGATGTCGAGGGATCGGCTGAGCACCTCGACGCGACCCATCCGTTGGGGCTCGTCGGTGGTCTCCGGGGACACCGCGGCGGTGTCGACCACGACCGCACCCTCCTCGTCGGGGACGGCAGCCGGAGCGACCTGGTCGGCGCCGTCGGTGGCGGCCCCGGTGTTCACCTGCTCGGTGTTCACCTGCTCGATGTTCGCGGACTCGATGTTCGGGGACTCGGCGCTCGAGGACCCGGACCCCGCGAGCTCGCCGGTTTCCGATCCGAACCGGTCCCGCACCGAGCGCACGAACTCGTTGTCGAGGATGGGCGCGACATTGCGTCGGAGCAGGCCTTTCGCCTTCGGTTGCCGGCTGGCACCCGTCTCGGGCCCACCGTCGGAGCCAAGGATCACGCCGATCGTGACGTCGCTGGGGACGCCCGAGGTCGGCGCGACGGGCAGCGGGTCGAGGATGCCTCCGTCGGCGAGGAGTCGCCCCTTGTGCTCGTGCGGGCTGATGACCCCGGGGATCGCGATCGAGGCACGCAGGGCATCGGCGAGGTTGCCGCGCTGGAACCACACCGCACGTCCGGCGGACAGGTCGGTGGCGATGGCCGTGAACGGGATCGGCAGGTCCTCGATCACGGTGTCGCCGAGGATCTCCCGCACGCGGGTGAGGATGCGTTCGGCACCGATGACCCCCGGTTTGGTGAGAGAGACGTCGAGGAGCCGCACGACGTCGAGCTGCGACAGGCCCGAGATCCAGTCGACGTAGTCGTCGAGTTTGCCCGCGCAGTACAGGCCCCCGACCAGCGCACCCATGGATGATCCGGCGACGGTGACGATCTCGAATCCGCGTGCCTCGAGCTCGGCGATCACGCCGATGTGCGCGTACCCGCGAGCGCCGCCACTTCCCAGAGCCAGCGCCACGCGCGACGGTCGAGCCATGCCGCAACCCTACCGCCGGTGGTCTTCCCGCCGAGATCGCGGGACGCCGATCACTCGGTCATGAGGCGACGGGGGCCGGGACCGAGTTTGTTCAGTTCGTCTCCAGGATTGAGCAGGTGACATTCGCCGAGCGACAGGCACCCGCACCCGACGCACGATCCCATCATGTCGCGCATGTTCTCCAGCAGCGAGATGCGGTGATTGATGTCGTCCACCCAGCGTTTCGACGCCGCCTCCCACATCGACTTCGACGGGGATTCGTGATCGCCGAGTTCGGCGAGTACCTCGCCGATCACCGACAGCGGGATGCCCGCGACCTGCGAGGCCCGTATGAACGCGACCCGGCGCAGCATCGCCCGGTGGTAGCGCCGCTGGTTGCCGGCGGTCCGCCGGCTGAAGATCAGGCCCTGCTCCTCGTAGAAGCGAACCGCCGACGGCGCGATGCCCGCCCGCTGGGCGAGCTCCCCGACCGAGAGCTCGAGTCTCTTCAGCGTCATGCGTCGATGGTAGGCACCGCCCCGGTCAGTTGCGCACCACCAGAACCGGGCATTCGGCGTTGTGCATGACCTTCTGGCTGGTCGAGCCGAGCATCAGTCCGCGGAATCCGCCGCGTCCGCGGCTGCCCACGACGACGAGCTGGGCATCGGCGCCGGCCGTGTCGAGCAGCGCCTTCGCCGGCTCCTCGGGCAGCACGCGGCGTTCCACCCGGACGTCCGGGTAATCCTGCGCGTACCCGGCCAGCCGCTCGGCGAGCACCTCGACCGCGTCCTGGGTCATCCGCTCGACCTCGTCGGGCCCGATCCCGTACCCGTGCAGGGCGTCGGCGTCGAGCGGGGTCCAGGTGTGGACCGCGACCAGCGGGGCGTTGCGGAGCGACGCCTGCCGGAACGCCTCGGCGACGGCCACGTCGCTGATCGGCGAACCGTCCACGCCGACCACGACCGGCCCGGTGTCGGAGCCCTCCGCGGCGACGACGGCCACTCGCCCGTGTGCGTGGGCTGCCACGTTGATGCTCACCGAGCCGAGGAACAGGCCCTTCACGCTGCCCAGCCGGCGGGTGCCGACGACGATCATCGCGGCGTCCCTGCCCAGTTCGAGGAGCACGCGCGCCGCGTCACCGTCGACGATCGACGTCGTCACGCTGACGTTCGGTGCTGCTGCCTTGGCGACGTTGTTCGCGGCATGCACGGCATCCGAGGCGTCCTGCCGGATGGCGTCGACGACGTCCTGCGGGATGATCAGGCCGGGGGCGTAGTCGCTGGTGCTCGCGTCGTAGGCGCCGACGATCTTGAGATCGAGACCCTCCGCCGCCGCGGCCTTGGCCGCCCATCGCACCGCGCCGTTGGCCGCGTCCGAACCGTCCACGCCGACGAGTATCGCGTTCATGTCTGTCATCTCCTCTGGGCTCATCTCCTCTGGCCACGACCGCCTGGTGGAGGCCGGGTCCTCGACCTCCATCCTGCTCCCGGGAACTGTCGGCATCAATGAGCACTAAGTCCTTCACGCCCGGCATGTAACGTGGTGGTCACCATGACCTCCCCGACTCCGCAGAACTCCAACGACTTTCGTGCGATCGTAACCCACGTCGCCATCACCGTCGTCTTGGGACTCGGCCTTCTCCTCGTCGGACTCGGAGCGTCGGACTCGGTGCAGAACGTGCTCGTCATCGCCTCACCCGTCGTCGTACTGTTCGGCGCGATCGCGATGCTGGTGCGTGCCTACCGGGTCTGGAAATCCGGTGGACGGTGGCAGATGTGGCAGGGCGGGGCCTGGTTCCTGCTGGTGTTCTTCATCGTGATGCTGTTCAATTCCGCTCCCGTGCTGTTCGAGTCGAACACCGAATAGCGCCGCCGTAGGCCGGTAGAATCCGAGCTCTCACACCACAGGGAGCCAAGCGTGTCCTTCGACGTCACCCGCGGCGCTGCACCCGCCCACGGCTCGATCGTTCCGGGGTCGGCGGTCGCCGCGCATCGCATCGAGTGGATCCTCCGGGAATCCGAGGTCGGCACGACCTGTCGCGCGGTCCCGGTGGCGCCGACTCCCCCTTCCCCTGGTCGGCCGCCCCCTGACCCCGTCGTGCTCACCGTCGTCGAGCCCGCGCGTTCCGCGGATGCGCGGTTCCGCAGCTGGTTCGCCCACTCCAACGAATCGGCCTCGGACATCAGGCATCCCGCCATCGCGCGGATCGCCGGACACGGTCTCACCGACGGCCGGCTGTGGGTCGCCACGTCGCCGGTGCCCACCACCGACGCGGCCGAACTCCTCCGACGCCATCCCGACGGCATCGACATCGACCTGGCCGTGCGGATCGTGGCCGCGGTCGGGGAGGCACTCGATGCCGCCCATCGCCGACGGTTGGTGCACGGCGGCGTCACCACCGCCGACATCCTGATCACGACCGGCAGAGATCCCGCGTCCGACATCACCGCATCAGACATCACCGCCCCGGGTGCGGTCACGCTGCGCGGGTTCGGCCTGACGCCACCCGCGGACGGGGAGGACACCCCGCACCCCGACTCCGACGTGGCCGCTCTCGGGCGCACGCTCGTCGAACTCCTGACCGGGACCACATCGGTTGCCCGGCACCGTGTTTCCGGCGACGTCTCCCCCGCCTTCCATTCCGTCCTTGCAAGAGCTCTCGATCCGGACCCCGATCACCGGTATCGAACCTGCGCCGAATTCGTCCGGGCCGCCGACCTCGCCCTCCACCTCACCCACACCGAGGGGAAGCCACCGACCGAGAAGATCGACCCGGCACCGCGGGTCTTCCACCCCGTCGGAAGTCCCGATCGGCCGACCGAGATCGTCGCCGGCCGCCCCGGGCGTCGTCCCCATTGCGAGTTCCGTTCTGCCGGTACGGCTTCCGAATCTGCTGCCGCGCGACGACGCCGGGATCTCGCACCGGTCCTCGTGGCGCTCGTCGTGGTCGCGGTCTGTGTGGGTGCGGTGATCGTCCTCGGCGCGCGCAACGCGCCTCCGCCGTGGCCGTCGACGGTCGCACCGATCGCCGATGCCTTCCCACGACTGCTGCCCGACTCCCCCGACCAGGAGGGGTGGCGGGATGCGTCCTGCCGGGCCATGTTCCGCGACGGCCTCGACGCCATCTCCTGCTCCGACGCCGAGCAGGTCACCTACGTCGTCTGGCACACCTCCGCCCCCGGCGCACGGGACAGCGTCACCGCACCGCTCGAGGGTTACCCGGGTGACAGGATCCAGTGGCGGGACGGTCCCGCATCGTCGAGCCGCGACAGCCTCGCCGACGGTTGGGTGGTCACCAACTTCGTCGAGCCGGTGCGCGAGCCGTACACCGTGATCACCACATGGCCGGGCCATTCCGGCCGGCAGATCCTCGACGGCTGGTGGCGCACGGCTCCGCTCGGGTGACCGGCAACGATTCTCACCGACCCCGCAGGGCGTCGATCCGTTCGGCCACCTGCAGCGCGGTCGACGGCCGGGTCCCGGCCAGCGCCAGACAATTGGCAATCAGCGTGCGCTCGTCGCGATCGAGCTTCTCCGACAGCGCGGGTGGCGTCGACAGGGCGGCCCGGATCGCCAGCAGCGGCTGGGCGTCGGGCACCTCGCCGTACACCCCTTCGTCGGTGAGCGCACGATGCAGACATGCTCCGAGAGACCAGATGTCGGTCGCACGGGACGGCACGTCACCGGCCAGCAGCGCCGGGTCCATGTACTGAACGGCCCCGGGCTGGGCGAAGCTGGTGATCGGCTCGTCGGCCGCGAGCACCCGGGCGAGACCGAGATCGGAGATCTTGCCGCCCGTCTCGGTCACCATGATGCTCGACGGGGTGATGTTGGCATGGGCGATACCGGCCTCGTGCAGGGCGTCGACACCGCGCGCCGCGTCGGCGACCGCGGCCAGACGTTCGTCCCGGCTGAGCGGACGCGCAGGTGTGCCGAGCGATCCCATCGGGAAGAACTCCATCGCATACATGAACTGGCCCTGCAGCACCGCGTCGTACAGACCGGCCAGGTAAGGCGAGGCGACCGCGGCGAACGCCCGCAGTTCCCGGACGCCGCGACGGTAGGCGTCGTCGCTGCACACCCCGCTGAACACCTTGACCACCACGCGATCGGTCGCCAGGCCGAGGCGCGCGGGCGGCACGGCGAGATAGAACGTTCCGTTGCCGCCGACTCCGAGCTTCTGGAGCACGGTGAAATCCGCGAGCTGTCGCGGGATCTCGACTGTGGCCATGTCAGTGCCTCTCTGGTGATGACGTGGTGGAACCGCTGCCGGCGCTCGGCGTGGGGTCGGCCGATGCCGTCGCCTCGGCGTACAGCGTGGACATCCGGTCCCCCAGTGCTTCCTCGCTGGTCCCGGTGTTGTCGACGACGGTCACGGGAATGTCCGGACCACGCTCGTGGGTGGGGTCGTCGTCGGCGGCGGCGACGGTGAAGGCGGCGTTCTCGCCGCGGTGACGTTTCGGCTCGACGAGGGAGACCCAGACACCGCGATCGATCACGGGCCGCAGGTCGGCGAGCCAGCGCCGCCGTGAACCGGTGGACACGATGGTGAGGGAACGCGACCCGAACAACGCCAGTCCGGCACCCACCACGGCGGCGGTCCGACCACTGCGACTGTCCGCGACCATGCAGGTGATGACGCTACGGCCGGGTGCCGCACCGGCCGCGGCGTTCTCGTCGACGATCGCCACCGGCGCCGCGCGCAACATCTCGCCGAGGGCGCGGTCGGCGGCGTCGATGACGATCACGTCGGCGTTGGCGTTGCGGGCCATCGCGTCGAGGTCGGTGGCCGGGTCCGAGCCGAAGCGACAAAGAACCGACACCGACCCGGCTCCGGTCAGTGAGGCACCGAGCAGGTTCAGCTTCTCGACGGCCGACGCCATGGCCGCGAAATCGGGTACCACCGGCACGCCGACCTCGAGACGTCCGGCCGGGTTGTCCGTCGTGGTGAGCAGTCCGGCCAGCACGACGTCGTAACCGGTTGCGCAGTCCAGCAATCGACGGTGTCGTGCGCGCAGGTCCTCGACCGTGCCGTCGGGGTCGCGCAAGACCACCAGCACCCGCGGGGCGGTCGCCGCGGCCAGCGCCCGACGCTCGGCCGCGGCGATGTCGTTGGCCACCACCGTGTCCGGGTAGACGAGCCGCAGCAGGGGTTCGGTCAGCACCGTCGTCACCAGCGCCATCACCACGAGCATCGCGAAGAGGTCGTCACTGAGGACACCGAGATCGCGTCCTGCCGAGAGGATCACCAGCTCGGTGAGTCCGCGGGTGTTCATGAGCACGGCGATGGCCGCGCTCTGCCGTGTCGGGATCGCCGAGACCCTAGCGCCCGCATAGGCGCCGAGGAACTTGCCGGCGATCGCGACGACGAGCACCAGTCCCAGCTGCCAGAGCCCGGACAGTCCGATCCCCGCGAGATCGACGCTCAGGCCGGTCACGACGAAGAACATCGGCAGCAACAGCAGCACGCTGACCTGTTCGAGCCGCTCCAGGATCTCGCGGTGCAGCTGCTCGGCACCGACCCTGGGCATCACCGCGCCGAACATGAAGGCACCGAAGATCTGGTGGATGCCGATGACGTCGGTGGCAGCCGAGGACAGGAAAACGCCGATCAGGATGACCGCCAGGATGTCCGGGGTCAGGCGTCCTGCCGTGTCGCGCCACTCGACCAGCCTGGCCAGCAGCGGACGCACGATCCCGAACATGATGGCCGCGTAGACCAGTGTCATCCCGACGATCTTCGCGACCTCCAGCGGACTGCCACCCTCGATGATCGCGATGATGAACGCGAGCAGCGTCCAGGCCAGGATGTCGTCGACCGCGGCCGCGGCCAGGCTGAAAACGCCTGGGACGGTCCGCATCATCCCGCGGTCGGCGAGGATGCGCGCCAGCACGGGGAACGCGGTGATCGACATCGCGACGCCCATGAACAGGACCATGCCGAGCCGTTCGATCCCGACTCCGCCGACGGTGTCATGCGACGGGTACAGCAGAAGCCCCAGTGCCGCACCGAGTCCGAACGGCAGTGCGATCGAGCATGCGGAGATGCTCGCCGCCGCCCGCTCACGGCCGCGGGTCAGTCGCATGTCGAGTTCGAGCCCGACGATGAACATGAACAGCACGAGCCCGATCTGGGCGAGGCCACCGAGGAGTGGCCGTACCTCTTCGGGGAACAGCCACTGGTCGGGGTTTCCCGGGAGGAGTCCCAGAAGGCTCGGCCCCAATGCGATCCCGGCCGCGATCTCGCCGACGACCGCCGGTTGCCGCACCGCACGCGCGATCATCCCGCCGACGCGGGCGACCGCGATGATGACCGCGACATCCAGGAGGAGGAACGCGACCGTGTGCTTGTCCATCTCAGATCCCGGCCGTGTCAGATCCGCGCATGGTGCGACTCGAAGATGAAGTGGCGCCCTCCGATTCGCACATGCGACCCCGGGACCAGGACGTGCGGGCGGTGCGGGAGCAGGCGCACCTCCCGGTTCCCACTGCTCGGGTCGGCGACGAACGTGCCGTTCGCCGAGCCGAGGTCGACGAGCTGGACGGTCCACTCGACCAACCGGATCTCGACGTGGCGGCGTGAGAGCTGTCCGGTCTCGTCCTGCACGCGAATCGGTTTCGGCGAACCCGCCCGCCCACCGCCGGACGATCCTGGTTCGCGCCCGATGACCAGGTCCTCGTCGAGCAGGAAGGTGAAGCCGTTGTCGAGCAGCAGCCAGCCCAGCGGCGGCCGCTCCCCTTCCACCAGGAAGGTCGTGAGCTGATCCATCCGGATGCCGCAGACGCCGCACAGCCAGGACTGCGGGTGGTTGAGATGTCCGCGCGAGCAGCGGATTCCGTGCACCTTCGCCCGCAATGCCTCGACCTTCACGACCTCGGTCGCGGGACGCTGGTGCTCCTCCTTGGGCAGCGGGGCGCGCGGTTCGAGTGGTTCGGCCAACGGTTTCGGTCGGGCAACGGGTGCGGCCGGCATCGGATCCGTCGGGAGAGGCTCGCCCGGGTCCGGTAGCCCCACCGACGTCCCTCCGAGCGGCGTCGACGTGAACGGCAGGGGTTCGGCGACGTCCGGTCGCATCCGCTCGGTCGTCCCCGTCGGATCGGGTTCGCCGGCAGCGGGTTCGGGCGGGGCAGGTGGTGTCGACCGGGACGGGAAGTCGGCAAACGGATCCGCCGCTGCGGGCTCTGGTTTCCGCTCCGGCCCCAGCTCGGGTTCGGGCTCGGGTTCGGGCGCCGGGGTCTGCGTCGACGCGGGCAGCGGATGGAATTCGGTGCCGCGCAATCCGAGCGGGGTGTGCAGCAACGTCCCCGCGGCGGGCACGACACCGTCGACCAGGTCGAAACGTTCCTCGCCGACCTCTGCCGGGACGGTGCCCTCGAGGTACAGACCGAGTCCCTCGAACGGCCACGGGATGGCCTTGTCGTAGGAGTCGCCGGGGGGCGGCCCGATCCGCTTCCCGTCGGTCTCGCCGTACACTCGCCCCGACATGAAGATCGCGATCCCCACGTTGTCGGGTGCGGCGAAGGCGATGTCGATCTGCTCGTCGGCGGTGAGCACGAGTTGTGCCAGCGCGCGGACGAGGTGGCGGCCCCGCCGGGGTGCCGAATCCGGGACGGACACCGCGGATTCGATGTCGAGCAGGTCGGTGATGAACGCCGCGGGCACGGTGTCGGAGATCAGGCAGAGGAACGCCGGTTTGCGGATCACGATCCCTGCACCAGGGATCAACGTCACCGTCGGGGTCACGCTCGGGATGTCACCCGGGATGGTCACAGGAACCGGCCTCCTCGGAATCGCCAGTGCGGGAAGATCACTCGCAACGGGCCGTTGACCGCGACCCACACCAGCAGCCAGGTGGTGAGGAACTGGACGGTGAACACGAACGGCGACGGGCGCAGCTCTGCCGGCAACAGACCCGTTTTGTCGACGACGATCCACACCACGATGCCCTCGTTGATCGCGGTGAGCAGACCGAACAGGGTGGGCCAGTCCTTCTCCCAGCGGAACTGCTGCAGGAAGTGGTAGACGAACTCCCAGGCGACGCCGAGCACGATGACGGTGAACAACACCGTGAATGCGACGCGGTAGACCTCGAAGACGGTGGGGTCACCCGACGAGATCAGCCACAGGAACGGGACCAGCACGACGGTCCACGCCCCGCCGAGGATGCCGAGCACCAGCACGCGGGTCTGGATCCGTCCCCACAGGGTGGGCAGCATCAGTCGACTCCCTTGTTGTTCATCCACCGCCACCACTGGGCGGTCGAACGCCACGGGGTGAGTCGCTTGCAGAAGCCCTGCCGCGCGAGGTCGTCGACGATCTCGAGAGCGGCGATCTGCAGACCGAGAAAGGTGTCGACACCCGGGAAGTACCCGCCGAGGGTCGCACTGCCCGATGCGTACAGCTTCCCGTCGCCGTTGCGGGTGCCCTTCAGCTCGAAGTCGCGTTCGACATCCATCCGGCCGACCGGGTTGATCCCCGCCCCGGTGTGGTCGAGAAGATCACGCAGCAACCGGTGTTCGCGCACGTCGGCTTCGAGTCCAGTGCAGTCGATGACGTAGTCGGCGTACAACTCGAAGGTGCCGTCCGGCCGGTGCTCCTGCCGGATCGGAGCATGGGGGTCGACGCGAACCGTCGTCACCACGCCCTGGCCGCCCGGTCCGGGCACCAGACTCTCGGCTTTGCCGACCGCCGCCCGGTACCACCCTTCGCGGCGTCCGCGCGCGAGCTGTTCCTGCCAGTCGTCGCGGACCGGGGTGTTGGTGCCGCCCATCTGCCTGTACGCCTCGGCGCGGTCGTGACCCTCGAGTTTGCGCATGCGCGCCTTGAGCTGGCCGCCCCACACCGATTTCGGATAGTTGAAGCCCTGGTAGGCCCAACCGTCTCTGCCCTTGCGCCGCATGAAGATGTGCGGGCCGTGCGGTTTGTCGTAATACGTGCGGAACAGGTGCACGATCTGCGTCTGCAGGCCGAGCGCATCCCGGTCGTCGATGAGGCGTTGCAGCACACGCGATGCCACGATGCCGGCACCGCGGATCAGGACGGTACCCGGCTTGCGTTGCAGCGACTGGTAGACGTGTTCGTGGGATTCGTAGGCGTTGACGACCTTACTGGCGTCGCGATAGGTCTCGCGGAACGCCTGCAGGTCCGGCAACAGTTTGATCCCCGGGTACCCGATGGCCACGTGCACCCAGCGACTGCGGAACGCCACCCGCTTGGTCGGCGAACTGCCTTGTGGCGGTGTGAGGATCGTGAAGTAGCCGCCGCCCGCGCGGCGTCGGATCATGCGGACCTGCCCACGGTGCAGGCACTTCGGGTAGCCGATGCGATGGCACTCCTTCTCCATCGACTCGAACGCCTGTCCCGCCTTCGGGGTGTAGTAGTTCGCGAAGATCGGCTCCACCAGGACGTTCCACAGCGGCTTGATCTTCTTGTCGGCCCACGCCTCGCGGACGGCATATGACGGGAACCCCCAGATGTTGTCGGGGGTCGAGGCCGAATCCGACCGGAGTCGTTCGCCGCGCGGGATCTGCGACACCCGGGTCAGGTACTCGTAGCTGTGCCACGGCACGTCCTGCGGCCCGAGGACCGCGATCTGCTCGAGCGGGACACCACAGATCCGCAGATAGTCGACGGTGATGAAGGAGCCGATCCCCGAGCCGACGGTGACGAACGGGACGTCAACGATCGGGATGCCCGCCGCCTCCACCATCGCCTCGGTCCAGACGTCGGTGTCGACGAGTTGCGGCGTGAGGTCACCGCGGCCGCCGGGGCCGGGTCGTGCGGCGGGACGTGGCGGGAACTGTCCGGGCACACGCGGCGGGAACGGTCCCGGGGCGGGGATTCGCGTCGGTCCCTGAGGGGGTCGGCTCACCGGTGTCCCCGGACCGATGCGCGCGCACCGGGGTTGCTCGGCGCGTACGGGGCACGACGGGACATCGCTTCCTCCGATGGGGTCGGGTGGCACGGGACGGTGTGGTAACTCTAACGCGCGGAGTGGCCCGGAACAGGGTGAAACCAGCCGATCGAATTACGCCCGTCTCGGCAGGTCAGCGGATGAACCGGGCACGATCGGACGCAGCCCGCGCAGGCGTCTCGGCCACGGAACGTGACATTGACTGTTGACAAATAGCGGAGCGTCGAAATACGTTCGAGTCATCCGCTGTGGCAGCCCTCACGCAGCCCGGCCCACCTCGAAGGACGCGACGATGACCAAAGCATTGACGAATCCGAACTCCCTGCACACCGCCGGCGACAGCCCCGCCCGCTACGTTCCCGAACACGACAAAACGGGCGGCGAGCAGGACTACGGGCAGGTACTCGACGACCTGTCCTCGGCCTCGGTTCACCGGAATTTCGATCCCTACGTGGACATCGACTGGGATGCGCCGCACATGGCGATCACGGAGAACGATCCGCGATGGATCCTGTCCTACGAGGTCGACCCGATCGGCCGCCATCCCTGGTACCAGCAGCTCCCGGAGACCAAGCAGATCGAGATCGGCATGTGGCGCCAGGCCAACGTCGCCAAGGTCGGCCTGCAGTTCGAGTCCGTGCTGATCCGCGGCCTGATGCAATACAGCTTCAAACTCCCCAACGGCGCACGCGAATTCCGGTACACCACGCACGAATCCAAGGAGGAGTGCAACCACACCCTGATGTTCCAGGAGTTCGTGAACCGCGTCGGCATGGACGTTCCCGGCGCGAAGGTCGGGTACCGCCTGATCTCGCCGTTCGTCCCGCTGGTCTCGACGGTGTTCCCGATCGTCTTCTTCTTCGGCGTGCTCGGCGGTGAAGAGCCGATCGACCACATCCAGAAGGACTTCCTGCGAACCCGCGCCCGCCTGCACCCGACGATGGCCGCGGTCATGCAGCTCCACGTCGCCGAAGAGGCGAGGCACATCTCGTTCGCCCACCACTTCATCCGCGAGCAGGTCCCGCAGCGCAACCGTTTCCAGCGTTTCCTGCTGTCGCTCATGCTGCCGCTGACCATGCGCACCCTGTGCAGCGCGATCGTGGTGCCGCCGCGTTCCTTCGCCAAGGAGTTCGACGTCCCGCGCGAGGTCATGAAGGACATCTTCTGGCGGTCCGAGGAGTCGAAGCGCTTCCTGCGCAACGTCTTCGGCGACGTCCGGATGCTCGCCGACCAGAGCGGGCTGATGAACCCCGTGTCGCGTCTGCTGTGGCGTGCGCTCGGAATCAGCGGCCGCCCTTCGCGTTTCCGCAGCGAGCCGACCTACACGGCCGCCTGATCCCTCCTCTCACCCACAGGTAGCGAACCGACCCCATGCCTCACGTCGTCACCCAGGCGTGCTGCGGCGACGCGTCGTGCGTTTACGCATGCCCCGTCAACTGCATCCACCCCACTCCGGAAGAGCCGGATTTCGGCATCGCCGAGATGCTCTACATCGACCCGGCGACCTGCGTCGACTGTGGCGCATGCGTCAGCGCGTGCCCCGTCGGCGCCATCGTCCCCGGTCACCGCCTGCCCGAGGGGCAGGAGCGATTCGCCGAGGTCAACGCCTCGCAGTACCGCGAAACCGTCGATGGTGCAGCGCGTTTCCCGGTGGACCCCGCGCGCCGGCTCCCGCTCGCCCCGATCGACCGTCCGCGTCAGCTCGCGGTCGACGAGAAGGTGTCGGTCGGCATCGTCGGGTCGGGTCCGTCGGCGATGTACGCCGCCGACGAACTGCTGCGGCACCCCCAGGTCTCGGTGACGATGTACGAGCGTCTCGATCGGCCCTTCGGCCTCGCACGCTTCGGCGTCGCCCCGGACCACCTGCACACCCGCAAGGTGATGCGCTTGTTCGACGACATCGCACGCAACCCGAACCTGGAGATCCTCCTCGACACCGAAGTGGGACGCGACATCACGCTCGACGACCTGCGGTCCCGCCACCAGGGTGTCATCTGGGCCGGCGGCGCCCCCACCGACAAGACGCTGGACCTGCCGGGGATCGGTCAGGAAGGTGTCACGTCTGCCACGTCGTTCGTCGGTTGGTACAACGGCCATCCGGACTTCACCGACCTCGAGGTCGACCTGTCCACCGACCGCGTGGTGATCATCGGTAACGGCAACGTCGCACTCGACGTCGCACGCATCCTCGTCGCCGACCCGGCGACACTCGCCGACACGTCCATCTCACCGGCCGCGCTGGCCGCGCTGCAGGACTCGTCGGTGCGCGAGGTGGTCGTGCTGGGACGACGCGGACCCGCCCACGCCGCGTTCACCCTGCCCGAGCTGATAGGGCTCGTGGATTCGGGCGTCTCGGTGACCGTGGATCCCGACGATCTCGAATCCGCCCACGTGGACGGCGAACTCGACGCCACCATTCGCGCCAAGCTCGACATCCTGGCAGAATGCGCCGCCACCGAACCGCAGGGTCGTCGAATCCGGTTGGCGTTCTTCGGGTCCCCGCTCGAGGTGACCGGTGGCGAGGGACGCGCGACCGGCGTCGTCGTGGGCCGCAACCGCCTGACGGTCGACGATGCGGATGTCGTGACCGGGATCGAACCCACCGGTGAGACCACCACCGTCGACGCCGGACTCGTGCTGACCTCGGTCGGCTACCGCGGGGTCGCCGTGCCCGGTCTGCCGTTCGACGACGCGACCGGAGTCATCCCGCACCGCGCCGGCCGGGTCATGGACGGTGGGCAACCGGTGCCGGGCGTCTACGTGACCGGGTGGATCAAGCGCGGACCGTCGGGCTTCATCGGGACCAACAAGACCGACTCCGCGGAGACCGTGGCGTCGTTGCTCACCGATCTCGAGACCGGTGCACTCTCCGATAGATTGATCGACCATGGGGCCCGCATACCAGCGCACCACCGTGCGCGCCGATTTGTCCGCTCTGCCGGCCGACGTCGCGGCGGCGTTGCGTGACCACGCCGACTCGCGGCAACTGACCGTCACCGACGACCTTCCCGCCTGGAGCACCCGGAGCATCAACCCGCCCGCTACCTCCGCGATCGGCAGAGTGCTCGGCCGGCGCGCGAACCCCGTCGACCCCGACTCCGAGAACCAGACGCTCGTCGTCCTGCATCCGACGCACCTCGTCATCGTCAACTCGGGGGCGAAGCGCGGGATCTCGGCGCTGTCGGTGCCGCTGGGTATTGCCTCGATCGAGACGCCGGAATCCCCGGACGGATTCGCGGTGGTCGGCTTCGCCGGCGAGAGCGGCCGTCCGGGCAGCTACTACCTGGGCGTCGGGGAACCTCACGGCGAGGAGTGCCGAGAAGCGGTACGTGCGGCGATCGTGGCCGCGAAGAATCCGTGAGCGGCCCTGTCCAGACCCGTGGTCACCGACCGTCCGTCGGTATCGCACTGGCGCTGATCTCGTCGGCCTGCTTCGCCATCTCCGGGGTCCTGGCCCGGGCGATGATCGAGTCCGGGTGGTCGGCGGGAGCGACCGTGACCGTGCGCATCGCGGTGGGTGCTGCCGTACTCGCGGTTCCCGGGTTGCTCGCCTTCCGAGACCGACAGCCCCTGCTGCCACCGCCGGTGCCCCCACAATCCCCCGCCCGATCCTGGTGGGTGCTGATCGCCTACGGACTACTGGCCGTCGCGGGATGCCAGCTGGCCTACTTCTATGCCGTGACCTACCTGCAGGTCGGCGTGGCTCTGCTGATCGAGTACACCGCACCGGTCGCGGTCCTGGTGTGGATGTGGCTGCGGCACGCCCAGCGACCCACCCGCGTCACCGTGTTCGGGGCCGCTCTCGCGATCGCGGGCCTCGCCCTGGTCCTCGACCTGACGGGAGAGGTCTCGATCAGCGTCGTGGGCGTTCTGTGGGCTCTGGCCGCGATGGTGGGTGCTGCTGCCTACTTCGTGATCTCCGCCGACGAACGAACCGGTCTGCCGCCCCTCGCGCTCGCGGCCGGCGGTCTCGTGATCGGCGCGATCACGCTCGCCGCGGCCGGAGTCATCGGAGCGCTGCCGATGACCGCGTCGACCTCGGCGGTCCGTATCGGCGACCTCTCGCTGCCCTGGTGGGCTCCTCTGCTGATGCTGGGTGTCGTGTCAGCCGCGATGGCGTACGCCTTCGGCATCGCGGCCGGCCGGATACTCGGCGCCCGGGTGATGTCGTTCGTCGCCCTGTCCGAGGTGTTGTTCGCGGTGCTGTTCGCCTGGCTCGCCCTCGACGAGCTCCCGGCGCCGATACAGCTTCTCGGTGGCCTGCTGATCGTCGCCGGTGTCGTGTTCGTCCGATTGGGCGAGGCACCCTGAACCTGGGCTCAAGACCTGGGACCAGCGCGGCTCGACTTCGGATGTCGTTGTGCGCGTTCCCTATCGGCACCGGAACCCGGCCGGTTCCAAAGTATGTGTCGCACGTCGCATTACGCACGAGTAGTCTTGCGCCCCATGTGGGGGAGGAACCACGCGTGACGGGGATGTTCTCGAGGTTTGACTACACCGACGCCGCGCTGACCACCGGGGAACGCTTTCTGGAACTCGTCGAGGGGGTCGACGAGCCGGAGACGCGTGTGCCGGATACACCGGGATGGACGCTGGTCGACTGCCTGGGGCACGTTGCCCTGGCACCGACTCGGTTTCTCGAGCTCGCGCGCGGCGAGGGGGAATGGTGTCGCCAGGCGATCGACGTCCCGGACTTCAACGCGAAGCAGATCGCAAACCTGCCGACCCGTGAGGTGTCGGTTCTCGCCCGCCAGCTGCGAGACGACCTCGACACATTGGTCGACGCCGTCTCACACTTCAACGCGCAGGTCCCCAAGATGCGGTTCGACGGTGACCGGCTGATCCGCGCCGACGCCGCGCTGGGCATCCTCATCGGCGAGTTCGTGGTGCACGGCTTCGACGTCGCGCGAGCGGTCGGCGCCCGCTGGCGGGTCGAGCCCGAGGTGGTGCTGATGATCGTCCGCGGGCGACAGCAGATCCTGCCCAGCTGGGTGGACACGACGATGGCGGCAGGACACCGGGCCACCTATGACATCCGGCTACGCGGATGTTCGGAACGCTACGTCTACGAATTCACCGACGGCGAGCTGGTCATCAACCCCGACGAGCCCCGACGCCCCGATGTCCACATCAGCGTCGACCCGACAGCCGCACTGCTGACCGGCTACGGTCGGCTCTCCCCCACCTGGGCTGCACTGACCGGAAGAGCCTTCGCATGGGGAAGCAAGCCGTGGCTTGCGCCACGGCTTGCTTCGAAGTTCCTACCCGCCTAGTCCAACGGGCTTGATTCAGTTGTGTAGGGCGTTGGTTCAGCGGTTGGTCGGCGAACCGGCCGGACGGCGGGAGGAACGGCGTCCGCCCTGTGCGCGTCCACCGGCACGATGCTGATCGCCGGTACGGGGCTGACCCGCCGAGCGACCCTGCCCTGCCGAACGCGACTGGCCCGCCGAACGGGACTGGCCGGCCGAGCGATCGTCGGTGGAACGCTGCCCCCCGGAGCGCGACTCTCCGCCCTGACCGCGTGCGCCGCCACGGCTCTCGCCGCGAGCGGCACCGTTGCCACGTCCTTCACCGCGAGCGCGGCCCGGGCGTCCGCCGCCGCGACGGCCACCCTGCGAACGGCCACCCTGCGAGCGACCGCCCTGCGAACCATCGCGCCGGCCGCCACGAGCGGCCTCGGCGGCCGCACGCTCGGCAGCGGAGACGCGGGGTGCGCGCTCGCCGACGAGCTCGTCGACGGCGTCGGCCTTGGCGTCGACCTGCTTCGGGGTGACCTTGATCTTGGCCTTGCGCAGTAGCTGCGAGACCTCACGGCGCTGCTCGGGAAGGCACACGGTGACGACGTCACCGGAGCTGCCGGCACGCGCGGTGCGGCCCGAGCGGTGCAGGTAAGCCTTGTGCTCGGCGGGCGGATCGACGTGGACGACCAGCTCGATGGCGTCGACGTGCACACCGCGCGCGGCGACGTCGGTGGCGACGAGGACGCGGACGTCTCCCTCACCGAAGGCGGCGAGGTTGCGGTCGCGCTGGGCCTGGCTCAGGTTGCCGTGCAGGTCGACCGCCGGGATGCCCTGCTCGGTCAGCTTCTTCGCGAGCTTCTTGGCCTGATGCTTGGTGCGCATGAACAGGATTCGGCGACCGGTGCCCGAAGCGAGTTCGGCGACCAGATCGGCCTTGCCTGCCGAGGAGACCTCGAAGACGTGGTGGGTCATGGCGGCCACCGGGGACTCGGCCGAGTCGACCGAGTGCAGGACCGGGTTGTCGAGGAAGCGCTTGGCCAGCTTGTCGACGCCGTTGTCGAGGGTCGCCGAGAACAGCAGGCGCTGACCGTCGGACGGGGTGGCGGCGAGAAGCTTGGTGACAACCGGGAGGAAGCCGAGGTCGGCCATGTGGTCGGCCTCGTCGATGACGGTGACCTCGACCTCGTCGAGCTTCACGATGCCCTGGCGCATCAGGTCTTCGAGGCGTCCCGGGCAGGCGACGACGATGTCGACGCCGCGGCGGAAGGCCTGTTCCTGACGCGTCTGCTTGACGCCACCGAAGACGGTGGTCACGGTGAGGCCGACGGCGGCCGCGAGCGGCTCGACGACAGCAGCGATCTGGGTGGCCAGTTCGCGGGTCGGAGCCAGGATGAGGCCGGTCGGCGCACCGACGTAGCGCTTGACCTCCATCTCGGCGAGTCCGGCGACCAGCGGGATGGAGAAGGCGAGGGTTTTGCCCGAGCCGGTCTTGCCGCGGCCGAGGACGTCCTTGCCGTCAAGGGTGTCGGGCAGGGTGTCGGCCTGGATCGGGAAGGCGTTGGCCTTGCCCTGCGATGTCAGGACCTCGACCAATTTGCTTGGCACGCCGAGGGATTCGAAGGAAACCTGGGGTGCGGCGGTGTCGGCGGGAATGGTCTCGACGAGCTGGGTTGCAGTGGCCGAGGGGGTCTCGAGGACAGCAGTCATTATGTGAGCGGAGCTCTTCCTGTGCGTGGCACGCGAGCAGGGCGGCAGATCTCTGCCGAAAGGTCGGTGCCGATGGCGAACACGCGGGTACGCGGGCTCGTTCGCCGTATGAAGTCAATGGCAGGCGGTGGACATCTGAAGTGTCCTACCTCGGCGACCACCTTAAGTGGGCCCCGACCTGCGAGAGAGGCGTTCTACGACGCGGAGATGCATCCATCAAGGTGCATCACTGCGATTGACACTACGCGCCGGTAACGAAAGAAGCGAATTGTTGTGACCGAGGTCGCGACTCGGAACGAGCCGCTAGAACGCCTCACTCAGCATGACCGCGACCGTGCCGGGTTCCAATGCGTCGAAGACGTGCTCGACATCGCCGGGGTAACAGATGTAGTCACCCGGGCCGAGGATCTCGGCGGCGTCGCTGGGTCCGAGACGGGCGCGACCTGCACTGATGACGACATGTTCGAGGACCCCGCGCGCATGCGGCGCGGACACCCGCGGCTTCCCGGGCTCTGCCCGGATGACGTACATGTCGCGGCGGGAACCCGGTGCGGCGGTCGACAGCAGCGTCGCCGAATAGTCGGCATCAGCGGCCGGGATCACCGGCCCCTCCCCGAATCTGATCACCTCGACGGTCGGTGCCGGCGAGTCCAGTAACGCCGAGAACTGCACGCCGAGGGCTGTCGAGAGCGCCCACAACGTCTCCACACTGGGGTTCCCCTCCCCCGACTCGAGCTGGGACAGCGTCGACTTACCGATCCCCGCACGTCGCGCCAGCTCGGTGAGCGATAGTCCCGCGCGGTTCCGTTCGCGTTTCAGCGACGCGGCGACCAGCTCTTTCGGGTTCACCTGCCCAGCATTGTTCATTGAACCGTCCGATCGTCCATCTTGACGAACACTCGTCGTGTGTTCACTATGATAGTCATGCGTTCGGCTTGGAGAACACTCGATTCGGCGACCCTGCGCGCCGTGATCGTGATGTGCCTGTCGGTACTCGTGATCGGCGCGTCGTACGGCGTCGCGGCCCACAGCGCGGGGCTGGCCCTGTGGCAGATCATGCTGATCGCGACCGTCGTACTCGCCGGGTCGTCGGAGTTCGTCTTCGTCGGCGTGCTCGCCGCCGGTGGCGTACCCGTCGTCGCAGCCCTCGCCGGACTTCTGGTCAACACGAGGAACTTCGGTTACGGACTCGCGGTGGGCAAGCACTTACGCGGACTCACGGAGATCCTCTTCGGTGCGCACCTGATCAACGACGAGACGGCGGCGATGACCACCGCGGAATCCGAGCCGCGTCGTGCCCGCGCCGCATTTCTGCTGTGCGGCTTGGGAATTCTCATCTGCTGGCCGGCCGGCGCCGGACTGGGCGCCCTGCTCGGCAGCAGCGTCGCGAGCCCTGAGGTCCTCGGGCTCGACGCCGCGTTCCCCGCTCTGCTTGCCGCACTTGCCATTCCGGCGCTGAGAACGCGCGCAACCTGGGCAGCGGTCGCCGTCGGTGGTGCCATCGCGTTGGCGTCGACACCATTCCTGCCGGCCGGGTTGCCGATTCTCTGCGCGCTGGCGGGTTTCGCCGCTGTCGAAGTCGTTCGGAGTCTTCTGCCACATCGGGCCCCTGCCCCAGCCCACCCTCTCGTCGACAGCGAGGTGCCCCGATGACCCCCGGACTGTCCCTCGGCATCGGAATCGCCGTTCTCGCTGTCGGCACCTACGTGATCCGGCTGGCCGGACCGCTACTCCGCAACCGCCTGTCCGTGTCGGCGAATGCGGAGAAGCTGATGGACCGCGCCACCGTGGTACTGCTGGTCGCAGTGGCCCTGACCGGCGCATTCTTCGTCGACCACGACTTCGCCGGATGGGCACGACCGGCAGGGGTCGCCGTCGGCATCCTCGCGGCGATCTTTCGCGCCCCGATCGCGGTCGTGGTCATCCTCGCCGCGGCGACCGCCGCCGGCCTACGCGCGCTCGGCATCGCCTGACCACCTGCAAACCCACCCTTATTCGGCAGAATCACCACCCGTCGGGGTGCTGGGTTTGCCGAAAAGGGGTGGGTTTGCGGAACACTCAGCGAACGGTGGCGGGCTCGGCGCAACTGTCGGTGACGTCGACCAGCGAGCACGGCACCGGCAGTCGCGTCGGCCGATATCCGGCGGGCACTCCCCCGGCTCGGGTGATCTCCCGGTACGCGGCGACGGCGTCGGTGGGTCGCCGTGTCAGCGATGGGTCGCGTTGCGCGTCGACGGTGTAGAGACCGAAGCGCGAGTCGAAGTCGCCCACTCGTAGTTGTCGGTGAGGCTCCAGTAGTTGTACGACATCACGTCGATGCCGTCCTGCCTGGCGCGCTGCAGCCAGTAGACGGTGTCGCGCAGGTGGTCTGCACGCCGGTAACCGTCCGGGCGCCGACCGTCCGGGCCGGTGGCCAACCCGTTCTCGATGACGCGGATCGGCTTGCCCGGGAACTGCCGCGCCACGTGCCGGAGGACGTAGTAGATGCTCTCCGGAGCCTGCGAGCTCTTCCAGAACTCGCCGAGGGCCCCGTAGGCGACCGACGCATCGGTGACCGAGAACGAGTAGTAGTGGTCGACGCCGACGAAGTCCAGGGTGTCGCGCATTCGTTGCGGGAAGACCGATTCCAGCCACGGTTGCAGACCCACGATCGGGTAGTAGGCGAAGTTCGACGACACCTGTGCACCCGGTTGCACCCGGTGGGTGTGCCGGTAGATGGCTCGATGAGCCGCAACGATGCCGTCGGCCATCCGGCCCATGTTCTGCGGTGCGAGCCCGCCGTACTGGGCCTCACGCCGAACATATTCGGTCGGTTCGTTGAAGGTGATCCACAGCGGGTCGGCCCAGGCATACCGGTCGACGACCCGCGCGGCGAACGCCACCATGTCCTCGGTCATGCCGGGACGGTTCCAGCCACCGAGATCCACTGCCCACCCGGGATGCACCCAGTGATTGAGGGTGATCATCGGCCGCATGCCGGCGTCCACGACCTTTCGGATCACGCGGTCGTAGAACGCCCAGCCGGCCGGATCATCGCGCCCACGCGTGGGTTCGACCCTCGACCACTCCACCGACGTGCGGTAGATGCCCACGCCCAGCGACGCCGCGCGGTCGATGTCCTCGTCGTAGCGGTGGTAGAAGTCGACGGCGTTGCCGACGGGCTGATCCACCTTGCCCTGCTTGCCGTACCGCAGCCAGTTCGAGTCGCGGTTGTATCCCTCCGACTGGAAACCGGATTGGGCGACGCCGAACTCGAAGTCGGGTCCGAGCGGGGGAACCGCCGCCCGCGCAGGCGAGGTGACACCGGCGATCACGAGCCCTGCCGCCGCCGCGATCACGATGGTCATGACTGCGGGACGTACACCTCTGCGCACGATGCTCAGAACGGGCTACCGGTGAACGGCGCGACGCGTTCACAGGGCACGCGGCGCGGGTGTTCCGGGTCGAGCGCATTCAACACAAAGGTCGCTGTGCGTCGCGACCCCGCCATACCCGCATGCTCGGTGTAGTCGACCGAACATCCATCCTGCACAACGATGTTGCGGACATTCTTGCCGCCCGGAGGCAGTCCGTACCAGTACGGGACGACGAGTTCGTCGTAGCGGGTGGCGATGTTGGTGTACTGGATGCCCGGCTCGTAGTAGCCGCCGTCCGCGACCTTGCGCAGGAACGCTGCACCGGGATCGAGGTCGAAACACGCCTGGCACAACGGGACCTGGTCGGGTCGCACGCCGAGTCCCCGGACGAACGGGCCGATGGCATCGGCGGCGGCGACGGTCGTTCCACGCCAGACCGGAGCCAGCGAGACGTACTTGCCGACGTGGTCCTTGCCGCCGAGGTACTTGACGTAGTAGGCCGGGACCACGGTCCCCTGCGAGTGCCCGATGATGTCGACCTTCGACGCACCGGTGGTGCGACGTACCTTCGTGACGAAATCGCCCAGCTCGCGCGCGCTCTCGGACATGAGGCCCATCCCGCCGATCGCGCTGATCGGCCACGGGGCTCCCTTGATCGCACCGTAGGTCGTCGTGAAGACGCAGTAGCCCTCGTTCTTCAACAGCGGGACATACGTTCCCCAGTTGGTCTGCTGCGATCCCCCGGTTCCGTGCACGAGGATGACCGGGTTGGGATGACGGGGTGACGGCTTGCAGTTCCAGTCGTTCGCCCCGGGCAGCGAGCCGCCCGGATTGGTGAGTTCTCCGGGGATACCGGAGAGGAAGTTGTAGGTGACGGGTAGGTCGGCCCGCGCGGGTGCGGCGGTGGCGACGAGCACTCCGGCCAACGCCGCCACGACCAGCCCCAACAGCAGCTTCGAGGTCCTCATGGCTGGAAGCTAACAAACCGGTCTGCGCCGGGTGGGGCGTTTGACGCAGACCGTTGTGACCGGTCAGCTCTTGGGCGAAGCCAACGACCGCGCGGCCAGCTCCAGAATCCGTTCGCCCCGACGGTATTCCAGCGAATGCAGCTGACTGTCCGGGGCGACGGTGTTGCTGGCCTGACGCAGCAGGATCGCGGCCAACGACGACGCGGTCCGCGGCGGGATGACCAACAGCGTCACGTCGACCCCGCCGGCGGTCAACGTGATCAACGGCGGCGTCATCGGCGAGTCCGGGGAGTCCAGGCCCGGGATGCGACGAAAGCTGGTCCAGTTGACATCCATGCCGGTGACATCGCCTACCTGCGATCGTGCGGCTGCTAGGAGACCGGGCAACTCGTCGGCGAGCTGGACCGTGTACGGGTACCAGGCGCCGCCGATCGGAGCCGACGGATCGACGCCGAAACGCACGCGGGGCGGCCCCAGGAGCGGCGGGGCGCTCATCGACGGGCCGCTTCGACGGTAGCGAAACTGCGGTTCTCGGAGGTCACATTCCCACCTGACGTGTTCATCAGACGGAGAGTGGAGGTGTCTACTGTCTGACACCGGAGAGGCCGACAGCAGCCTGTCGGGTATTCGAACCGGATGACTCAACATTACCCCGGTGGCGTCTGTGAGGATCGTCCGGCGCGGCCGTTCGGGCCGGTCGCCGCGGCGAGAGCCAGGCGGATCGTCCGCATGACAGACCCAGAACGCCAATCGAGGGCCCCGGCGATGCCGGAGCCCTCGATCTGTGGTGGAGCTAAGGGGAATCGAACCCCTGACCTACTCGATGCGAACGAGTCGCGCTACCAACTGCGCCATAGCCCCGGACGGTCGTCATGCGACCAACCGGGAGCCACTTTAGCAGCCCCACCGCGGTGGATCCCAAACGCCCGGACTCATGGCTAGGCTGGGCCGGTGCCTCGGATGTCTGATCAGCAATTGGCCGGTGTTCTCAGCAACGTCGTGGGGGTGATCAACCCCGTTCTCGACGTGCTCGCCGAACGCGACCCGCTCGGCCTCAAGGGTCATACCTTCCATGACCACGACCACCCCGATTCCCGCATCGAGCAGGCCCAGCACGCGGCCGCGAAGCTCCTCGACGTCGCCGACTGGCCCGGCACCAAGGGCTGGAGCGAGCGGTCGCTGCACAAGCGTGCGAGCTGGTGGGTGACCCGCATCGGAACCCTCAACACCACCGCGGTCGCCTTCCCCGGGGTCTTCGGCATCTGGGCGAAGCGCCTGCCGATCACGCCATACCTGGGATTCGCCAACCAGGCGATGGTGCTCGTCGCGATCGCCCGCGAGTACGAGGTCACCGACCGTGGCCGTCAGGTCGCGCTGCTGGCGTCGGTCCTGTGCGGACGGGAGATCTCCACACCTGATGTGTCATCGAAATCCGGTCCTCCCCTGCCCAGCGAACCCGAGGAACGCAAGAAGTCGTTGCTCGGCGGGATCTGGGATGCCGCAAAGCTGCTGCGTGCCGTCGACGACGAGTTCGAGAAGCGGCCGCAGCCGATGGTCCTGTTCCGCATGCTCGGGTACATCCCGGTCATCGGAGCGCCGGCAACCTACCTCGGTGAGCGGTTCGCCCTCTCGACGGCCGCCAGACGCGGTCAGGCATGGCTGGACAAGCACGGGAAGACGTCACTGACCACGGGACGCTGAAGCGGGTTTCGATACGGCTCGTCGCAAGCTCCTCGCCTACTCAACCAGCGACGGGAACTGCCCCGCACGAGCTCCTCGCCTACTCAACCGGCGACGGGGACCGCCCCGCGCAGGCTCCTCGCCTACTCAACCGGCGACGGGGACCGCCCCGCACGAGCTCCTCGCCTACTCAACCGGCGAAGTCTGTTGGCCGAGTAGCGCCGACCGAGCGGAGCGAGGACGCCGCGTATCGAGGTCAGCCGACCCGGCGGTACTCCAGGTCCTCGCGGTCCATGCGGCGACGCTGGAACGGCGGCAGGTGGTCGAACACGGGGTCCTCGTCGTCGATCTCGAGAACCACTGCGCCACCGGGACGCCGCAGACGCGGGGGCGGCGGGGCGGCGGCGAACTCGGGCACTGCGGCGGCGCGTCGACGACGCTCTTCCTCCGCGCGTTGCGCACGCTTGGCGCGGGCGAGTCGCTGAGCCCGGATCTGCTGCTCGACCTTCACCGCCCGACGCAGGTACGCGAGGTAGCCGACCAGCATGAGTCCGACGACACCCGTGACGACCCAGCCGGGCGTCCCGATCAGGAAGCCCGACACCAGCGACAGGACGAACAGCACGAACAGACCCAGCGTGACCCGCTGACGCTCGCGGTACTTCAGCTCGCGTTCCTTCTCCGACGAGTAGACGCTGCGTCGAACCCGTTCGGACTGCGGCTTACGCTCCGCCGGCCGTTCGTCTTCGAGTTCGTCGACGACCGACTGCGGTTCGGCCTCGGTGTGCCGGGACGCGCGGGCGTAGTCGTCGTATTCGTCCTCGTCGAGATCGTCGGTCGCGTCCTCGTACTCGGCTTCGTCGTCGTACTCGGCCTCTTCGTCGTACTCCGCCTCTTCGTACTCGGCTTCGTCGCCGTACTCGGCGGCTTCCGACTCATCTTCATACTCGGCCTCTTCGGAGTCCTCATACTCGGAATCCTCGGAAACCCCTGCCTCGGATTCCTCGGTGTCGGTCTCCTCGGCCTCGTCGACCAGGTCGTCATCGGCCTCTGCGGTTTCGGCGGTTTCGTCGTCCTCGACATCGTCGGTCTCGTCGGCGACGTCCTCGAGGCCGGTGTCCTCGGCGTCGGCCTCATCCGCGGCCTCCACGGTCGGCTTCCCCGCCTCGACATCGACGACGCGCTGGACCTTTGTCGTGACGTCGGTGTCCTCGGCCTCGGTCTCGGTGGCGGCGTCGTCCTCGACCTCGTCGACGACGGCGGTGGTGGCGGTCGCCTTACGGGAGGACTTCCACGACGGGTCGTGCGGGTGGCGGGCCGACGAGCGGCGTCGCGCGGTCGACGGTGCCGTCGCGCGGGATCCGCCGCGGTGCAGCAAGCGCGTCTTCTTCGCGGCCTCGGTCGATTTGAGGATCTGGGGACGACCCTTGATCACCATCGGGACCAGCACGAAGAGCCAGACCGCGACGAGACAAACCCACAGTACGGAGTTGGGCATGCGACTCTCCCTTCATTCACTCTGGTCACACGAGGCCACTCCACAATCTAGGGCCCGAAAGTCCCAGTTCCGCGCAGACGCGCCGGAGCGCGACCATGTCGGCGCGGATTCACATGCCGCTCTCAGTCACTCGGCGCGAAAACGTGCGTCCACCGCGACGCGGATCTCGATGTCATCGGCCCGCAGTTCGAGGCTCGGCGACGGCGCCGATCCCGGAATGGCGGCACTCATCACCCGCCCACGCGGCGACGGGGCATGGTCGACCATGCCCGGGTCGGACAGGAGAGTCGGTATCACCGGCCCGCGTCCCACGGCGTCGGAGTAGGCCTGCGCCTTGGCGATTGCGTCCTCGACCGCCTCCCGACGCAGCTCGCGTTCGTGTGCTCGGCGACTGGTCTCGTGGACGTCCCAGCGAACGTTCTCGACCGCCACCCCCTCTTCCCCGGACCAGGTGTCGATGAACTCCGACAGCTTCTCGAAGTCCACGAACTCGGCATCGAGACGAATGCGGGTGTTGTACATCGGGTCCCGCGGCTCTCCGTCCCGCGAGTAGGCCCGGGACGAGTACACCCGTACCGATTCGGCGGTCCACCGAGTCACCGCCCCGGTCGACTCGAGTTCGGCGAGAGCACCGGTGATCCGCGAATGCAGTGCCACTGCAGCCTCGTACACGACGGCCTTCACGGGACCTTCGAGATGGATGGCGAGATCGATCACGCCGCGTTCCGGGGCGTACCGACCGCGCGCGTTACCGCGAACCACGATTTCGAGATCAGTCATGCCGCGAGCATATTCGGCGGCACCGACGGATTCGGGCATCGTCAACTGTTTCGGGCGGCGCTGCGACGCGTCAGTGGAAGGACGCCCGACCCGAACGGACCAGCGCCTCGGTCGCCGACCCGACGACCTCCTCGGCCGTCAACGCGAACAGCATGTGGTCGCGCCACCGCTTGTTGACGTCCATGTACCGGACCAGCAGGCCTTCCTGCCGAAAACCGATGTTCTTCAACACTTTCTGGGAGGCCTCGTTGGCCGGTTGCACCGTCGCGTCGAGGCGGTGCAGTCCGACCGGTCCGAAGCAGTGGTCCACGCCGAGCGCGACGGCCGCCGTCGCGATGCCCTGCCCGGCGTGCGCATTGTCGACCCAGTAGCCGATCCACGCGCTGCGCACAGCTCCGCGCTGGATGTTGCCGACCGTCAGCTGGCCCACGTACTGGTCGTCGAGCTCGATCACGAACGGCAGGATGGTGCCCCGCTTGGCCTCCGACTTCAACACCGCGAACAGCGGCGGCCACGACGCAGGCTGGTGGCGGTCCGCCCAACTCCCGACACCGGTGGGTTCCCACGGCAACAGCGAGTTCTGGTTACGGATGCGCAGTTCGCTCCAGGTCTTGCCGTCGCGGACCTTGACCGGGCGCAACGTGACCGTCCCGGCCTTGGTGCGCAGCGGACCGAGGGTCGCCGGCCAACCCGGGCTGCCCCCGCTTCCGCTCAACCACCTGAACACGATGAGTCAGTTTAGGCGCATCAAGGGTCTCGACGGGGTCAGCCGCGCTGGGCGAGGAAGGCGACCTCGACCTCGTCGCCGGTACTCATCTCCTCGACCTCGGGGTCGACCATGATCAGACAGTTCGCCTCGGCGAGTTCGGCCAGCAGGTGCGACGAGCCGGTCGGCGACGCACCGAGCACCTGGACGAGGTAGTCCCCGGTCCGTTCGTCGCGCATGAGCTGCCCGCGGAGATACCCCTTGCGACCACGTACCGACGCGATCGGCCCGATGGTGCGTGCCTTGATGACCCGCCGCATCGGTTGCCGCTTTCCCAGCGCGATGCGGATCAGCGGGCGCACCATCACCTCGAAGGTGACCAGCGCGCTCACCGGGTTCGCCGGGAGCAGGAAAGTCGGCACCTCGTCGCGACCGAGGCGGCCGAAACCCTGTACCGAGCCGGGGTGCATGGCCACGCGGACGATCTCGAGTTCACCGAGGTCGGCGAGGGCGTCCGCGATGGCCTTCGACGCGCTGCCGCCGACCGCGCCGCAGATCACCACGATCTCGGACCGGATGAGCTGCGCCTCGACGACCTCACGCATGCGGGAGGCGTCGCGCTCGGCGATGCCGACCCGGTTGACATCGGCGCCGGCGTCGCGCGCGGCGGCGGCGAGCGCATAGCTGTTGACGTCGTAGATCTGTCCCGGTCCGGGCGTGCGGTCGATGTCGACGAGTTCGCTGCCGACCGAGATCACCGACAGACGCGGACGCGGGTGCACCATCACACGGGACTGTCCGACCGCGGCCAGCAGACCCACCTGGGCGGGACCGATGATCGCACCGGCCCGGACCGCGACGTCACCGGGCTGGACGTCGTCGCCGACCCGGCGCACGTAATTGCCGCTCTCGACACCGTGACCGACCTTGACCTTCTGGTCGCCGCCGTCGGTCCAGCGCAGCGGCACCACCGCGTCGGCGAGCGTCGGCATCGGCGCACCGGTCTCCACACGCACGGCCTGGCGCGGTTGCAGCCGGGTCGGGGTGCGCGACCCCGGGCCCACCTCCCCGACCACCGGCAGCGACACGATCATGGGCTCGCCCGCCTCGAGGTCGACGAGTTCGGCACCGTTCGGATCGAACTCCTCGAGATCCTCCGGAGCCAGAACGCCGGCCAGGGCCACGTCGACCGCACGCACCGCGTAACCGTCGATGGCCGCCTGATCGAAACCCGGCATCGGATGCTCGGTGACCACTTCCTCCGCGCACATCAGACCCTGCGCCTCGGAGATCGCGACACGCACCGGCCGCGGCGCCACCGCGGCGGCGGTCACGAGCGTCAGATGATCTTCGACCGACCGCATCTCACCGCACTTCCCGCACTGCTCGAAACACCCGCACTGCTCGATACACCACAGACAAACGGTATCGGGCCCGCACACCGGAACGGCCGAGGCGCGCGGAAGCCCCGACGATCAGCTCTCGGCGAGACGCTTCTCGAGCCACTCCCGCAGATCAGGGCCGTAATCGTCGCGGTCAAGCGCGAAGTCGACGGCGGCCTTGAGGTAGCCGCCCGGGTTGCCCAGGTCGTGGCGGGTGCCGCGATGGACGACGACGTGCACGGGCTCACCCTCCTCGATGAGAAGAGCGATGGCGTCGGTGAGCTGGAGTTCGCCGCCCGCGCCCGGCTTGATCCGACGCAGCGCGTCGAAGATCTTGCGGTCGAGGATATAGCGGCCGGCCGCGGCGAGATTCGACGGCGCGTCCTGCGGCTCCGGCTTCTCGACCATGCCCTTGAGCTTCATGACGTTGGGGTTGTTGGCGTC
Organism: Gordonia metallireducens; assembly: GCF_021245825.1. Classification (NCBI taxonomy): domain Bacteria; kingdom Bacillati; phylum Actinomycetota; class Actinomycetes; order Mycobacteriales; family Gordoniaceae; genus Gordonia; species Gordonia metallireducens. Next base: position 64,910 of record NZ_JAJQJP010000047.1, read on the forward strand.
GGGCAGCGGCTCGACGTCGAAGACGCCGTAGGCGCTGATGCGGTCCTCGGGGACCTCGATCGCACACAGGACCGAACCGCCACGACGCTCGCGCGTGCGCGCCATGACCTCCAACACGCCACCGGGCAGGACGAGGTCGTCGGGCAGCAGAACGGCGATGGCGTCCTCGTCATCGTCGAGGCGGTCCTCGACACACCCGACAGCGTGGCCGAGGCCCAGGGGCTTCTCCTGGACGACCGAGGCGACCTCGAGCAGGTTGGGCGCCTTGCGGACCTTGGCCAGCATCGCCTCCTTGCCGCGCTTGGCGAGGGTGTTCTCGAGGACGAGGTCCTTCACGAAGTGCGCGACGACGCCGTCCTTGCCCGGCGACGTGACGATCAGGAGCCGCTCCGCGCCGGCCGACTTGGCCTCCTCTGCGACCAGCTCGATGCCGGGGGTGTCGACCACCGGCAGCAGCTCCTTGGGCACCGTCTTGGTGGCGGGTAGGAAGCGCGTCCCCAGCCCGGCAGCCGGGACCACCGCGGTGCGCGGGATCGGCGGGGTGTTGGGTACCGATTCGTACTCGCTGAAGCCATCTTTGGACGCAGTCATGGAACCACCCTAGGACAGGTGTCCCCGAGCGGCCGGACAGACAGCAGTGACTCAGACCTCACCCGAACCGGGGTCGAGGTCCGATACAGTTCGGGCGTCGGCGAGCCACCCACGGCATGAAGGACGGTCGCGTCGTGCGAACCCTGAAGGACCAGCGGCGAGAGGAAGCCGCGAAGCGTCGGTCGACCATGACGGCGGCCGCGCGCGAGCGGGCTGCCGAAGACCTCGCCGAGTGGATACACACCTGCCCGTTCCGCCTCGAATACGACGTCACGGTCGCCGCCTATGTGCCCGTCGGCGACGAGCCTGGTTCGACGGCGATGCTCGACGCTCTTCTCGACCGGGGCGTGACGGTGCTGCTGCCGGTGGTCCCGGACGGCGAACCCGCCCCACTCGACTGGGCCCGCTATACCGGTCCCGGTTCTCTCGCCCCGGGGCGATGGGGTCTGCTGGAACCTACCCACGACCGTCTCGGTGTGCCCGCGATCCGCGCGGCGTCGGTGATCTTGATCCCCGCCCTGTCGGTCGACAAGACCGGGGTCCGTCTCGGCCGCGGCGCCGGGTATTACGACCGCACCCTCGTCGGGCTGTCCGCGGACCTCGTGGCCGTCGTCTACGACGAGGAGCTCGTCGACTCCCTGCCCGCCGGCGATCACGACGTCGCCGTCGGCTGGGTGCTCACCCCGGGCGGCGGATTCCAGGAGCTGGGCTGATCGAAGACAGGTTCTGAGACAACAAAACCTGGGCGGGTCCGTCCGGTGAATTCCGGAGGCGATCCTGCCCAGGTTCGGCTGTGAAGTTGTGCGCGACCCGTCAGGCGGGCGTGGCGGCCTTGCTGTCGCTCTTGGTGGTGCTGCTGCTCGAGCCCGACGACGACGAATCCGACGAGGACGAGGAGCCGCTCGACGACGAGCTGTCCGAGGACGAGGACGACGACGAGGTGTCCGTCGAGGACGACCCCGATCGCGAGTCGGTGCGGTAGAAACCGCTCCCCTTGAACACGATGCCGACCGAGTTGAACAGCTTGCGCAGGCGACCGGTGCACTGCGGGCATTCGGTCAACGAGTCGTCGGAGAACGACTGGACGATGTCGAACTTGTTGTCGCACTCCGTGCAGGCATATGAGTAGGTGGGCACCTGAACCTCCGAAAGTCAGTAAACGCTGACAAGTGTAACCGATTCTGGCACTCACTCATTCCGAGTGCTAATCGGGTGTGGTTTCGCCGGAGATCGAGGACTCGGATCCCGCCTTTTCCCGACCTCGTCGAGACGATCCGGTCGGATTGGGGCAAAGTGTTTTCTCACGTCGGTCACGCAGCGGTCGTTCTCCTGACAAACTACCGCTTGTCCCGACGACGCCAGCCAACACCTTCACTGGAGTGCGATGACCGACTTTCTCACCAAACTCAACGACATCATCTGGAGCGATCCGCTGGTGTACCTGTGCCTCGGCGCAGGCGTGTTCTTCTCACTGCGGTCTCGATTCCTACAGGTCCGCCACATCCCGGAGATGATCCGCGCGATGATCCACGGACACAGCTCACCGGACGGGGTGTCCTCGTTCCAGGCGCTGATGATCTCCATCGCCGGTCGCGTCGGCACCGGCAACATCGCGGGCGTCGCCACCGCCATCGCCTTCGGCGGGCCGGGTGCGCTCTTCTGGATGTGGCTCGTGGCGTTCCTCGGAGCGTCGACCTCGTTCGTCGAATGCACCCTGGGCCAGATCTACAAGACGCGTGACCCGCTGACCAACGAATACCGCGGCGGACCGGCGTACTACTTCAGCAAGGCATTCGCCCACACCAAGTCCTCGAAGTTCTTCAAGGTCTACGGCCTCGTCTTCGCGGCGGTGACGGTGCTCGCATGTGGCATCCTGCTGCCCGGCATCCAGTCCAATTCCATGACCGTGGCGATGAGCCAGGCCTGGGACGTCGCCGACTGGGCCGTCGCGATCGGCATCGTGATCGTCCTGGCGTTCGTCATCATCGGCGGCGTCAAGCGCATCGCCACCTTCGCCTCGATCGTCGTGCCGTTCATGGCGGTCTGCTACATCCTGTTCGCCCTGGTCGTCGTCTTCACGAACGCCTCGCAGATCCCCGAGGTGTTCCGCCTGATCTTCTCGAGCGCCTTCGGTACCGACGCCGTGTTCGGCTCGATCATCGGCGCCGCGATCATGTGGGGCGTCAAGCGCGGGATCTACTCGAACGAGGCAGGTCAGGGCACCGGCCCGCACGCCGCTGCCGCCGCCGAGGTCTCCCATCCGGCCAAACAGGGTTTCGTCCAGGCCTTCGCGGTCTACATCGACACTCTGTTCGTCTGCTCGGCCACCGGCTTCCTCATCATCACCACCGGCGCGTACCGGGTGTTCGAAGGTGAGAGCGCCAGCGGTGCGGTCCTCGGCGAGGGTGGTCTGCTGCCCAGCGATGTGAGTGTCGGCCCGACTTTCGTGCAGGTCGGATTCGACAGCATGTGGAGCGGCGCGGGCTCGACGTTCGTCGCCATTTCGCTCGCGTTCTTCTGCCTGACCACGATCATCGCCTACTACTACATGGCCGAGACGAACCTACGGTTCCTCATGGGCCAGTCGTCGACGATCTACATCCGCCCACTGCGCAGCACCCTGGGAGCCAACCTCACGCTGCTCCTGCAGGCCGCGATCCTGATCTCGGTGGCCTACGGGGCGGTCTCCACGGCCGAGGACGCCTGGACGCTGGGCGACATCGGCGTGGGCCTGATGGCCTGGCTGAACATCCTCGGCATCCTGGTGTTGCAGCAGCCCGCGTTCAAGGCGCTGCGTGACTACGAACGGCAGAAGAAGCAGGGCAAGGACCCGATCTTCGACCCGGTCGCACTCGGCATCGTGGGTGCGACGTTCTGGGAGACCTACGACCCCGACGCCAACAGTCGCCCCAAGGAAGAGATCACCAGCTCCTGAGCCGATCGGCTTTCCGGCCGACGAAGCCGTCCGAACGACGAAAGAGCCCGGGACCCCACGGTCCCGGGCTCTTCTCGTCCACTGCCGTGGCTATCCGCCGATGACGTCGCGGTTCATGTCGGGGATGTTGTCACGGTTCATGTCGGCATCACGTGCCTGGCGGGCGTCCCAGCGCAACAGCATCGCGGCGAGTGCCGCCGAGATGACCGAGCCGGCGAGGATGGCCGCCTTCGCTGCTGCGGCGTGGTCGTCGGATCCGCCCTCGAAGCTGAGTTCGGAGATGAGGAGGGCCACGGTGAATCCGACGCCGGTGAGCATGCCGATCGGCAACAGGTCCCGGATACCGATGGCATCAGGAAGCCGCAGCGGCGTGAACTTCGTCATCAGCCAGGTCGATCCGAGAACGCCGACGAGTTTGCCGACGACGAGTCCGAGAACGATACCGATCGACACGGGCTGCACGATCGATCCCTCGCCGCCGATCACGGTGACGCCTGCGGCAGCGAACGCGAAGACCGGGAGCGCGATGGCCGCCGAGTACGGGCGCACCGCTTCGTCGAGCCGTTCCGTGCGCGGGATCTTCTCACCACGGATCGCGACGGCGGGCACGACGAAGCCGAGCAGCACACCCGCGACGGTGGCGTGCACGCCGGATGCGTGCATGAGGGCCCAGGCGACGACGCCGACCGGGATGAACAGCGGCCAGAGCCGCCACGAGCCCCGCACCAGGACGGCGAACAGGGCAACCACGACGAGTGCGCCGCCGAGCATGACGAAGTCGATCTCGTCGGTGTAGAAGGTCGCGATCACGACGATGCCGAGCAGATCGTCGACGACGGCCAGCGTGAGCAGGAACGTCCGCAACGGCATCGGGAGGCCGCGACCGAAGATCGCGAGGACGGCGAGCGCGAAGGCGATGTCGGTGGCGGTCGGGATCGCCCAGCCGCGAAGGCCTTCGGGGTCGCCGAGGGCGACGACGACCACGTAGAAGAGTGCAGGGGTGACCATGCCGCCCACTGCTGCGGCGATCGGCACCCCGGCGAGCTTCAGATCGCGCAGGCCGCCGGCCACGAACTCGTGCTTGAGCTCCACACCGACGACGAAGAAGAAGATCGCCAGGAGTCCGTCAGAGGCCCAGTGCGCCAGCGACAGATCCAGATGCATGAAGTCGGGTCCGACCTCGGTGTGCAGCAGCGACGCGTAGCTCTCCCGCCACGGCGAGTTGGCCCAGACGACGGCGATGGCCCCGGCGATGAGCAGTAGGACACCGCTGGTGGTGTCGAGCGCGGCCCACTGCCTGAGTCGGTCACGCCGCCCGGGAGCGTGCGATTCGGCGTGACTCGGCGGTCGCTGATCCGTCGGCTTGTCGGTCGGTGGCAGGTCCGTCATGAAGCTCCTCTGTTCGCAGGGCACACGCATGCCCACATCACGCCACCCGGGACCGGGCAACGGCCGACCAGACTTCCCGGCACACCATGATTTGTTCCTCGGTAACCCTATCCGAGGACTCTCACGACGGCGGACTGTGGACAGTCGGCCACCCACCACCGGACGGTCCACAGCGATACCTCGGACCCGCGTTCGGAGTGGTCAGCGCCCTACAGTCCGCATATGCCACCCACCCGGACGTCGCTTCCGCTCGACCGACTCGGCCCACGCCTCCGCGATCGGCTCGGCTCCGCACTGCGGCCCGGGTGGATGCGCAGTCTGGCGGTCCGACGCCTCGTCGCGGTTGCCCTCGTCGTCGCGGCCGCCGTGATCGCTCTCGCCGGGACCCGAGCGGACGGCGAGTTCGAAGTGCTCGTCGCGGCTCGCGATCTGCTACCGGGGCAGGTGGTCGCCGCCGATGATCTGGCTACTCGGCTCGTCGCGGGAAGCACGGTTCCCGCGGGCGCCATCTCCGACACCGAGCTCGCAGCCGGGCGGACCGTCACCGGACGGGTTCGTACCGGCGAGATACTGACCGACACCAGGCTGCTGTCCTCGCGGCTGCCGGCCGACCTGACCGGCGTCGACGACGCGCGCCTCGTACCGGTCCGGTTGTCCGACGAGGCGGTCACGTCGCTGCTTAGACCCGGTGACGTGGTCGACGTCCTGACCGACTCCGAGGAGGTTCTCGCCCGACGCGCCGTCGTGGCGATGCACACGGGCCAGGACTCGCCGACCGGCTTCCCCGCCGGTCGCAGCACGGTGGCACCGGTTCTTCTCGCGATGGATGTCGCTGCGGCGCATCGAGTAGCGGCTGCCGGGCTGGACTCCTCACTGGCCGTGGTCCTGCACTGAATTCACGCGCTGATGCCCTGCACCGGACGGATGCCGAATCGGACATGACAGCAGCCTTCAGCCACGACACTCCGGAAGATTCAAGGCAAATGGATCGGATCGTTCACGATCCTGGATAGGGTAGTACGAGTTCGCACAGCAAATGTCGGATTTGCACCGACTGAGACCGAATCACCGAAACAAGAGCGGAAGACCAAGGAGAGGCCGCACACCGTGCTCAAGGGATTCAAGGACTTCATACTCAAGGGCAACGTCGTCGAACTGGCTACCGCAGTCATCGTCGGTGCAGCCTTCACCGCGATCGTCACCGCGTTCACCGACGGCATCGTCCAGCCGATCATCAACGCGATCCCGGTCGGCTCGGATGCCGCTCAGGGACTCGGCTTCCAGATCACCGACAACAGCTCGACCTTCGTCGACATCGGCAGCGTGATCACCGCCGTCATCAACTTCCTGATCATCGCGGCGGTCGTGTACTTCATCATCATCCTGCCGTACAACAAGCTCGCGGAGCTGGGCGGCTTCGGCAAGAAGTCCGAGGTCACCGAGGTCGCGCTGCTGACCGAGATCCGCGATCTGCTCGATCCGGAGGGGACGTCGAAAGCCAAGGCCGAGGCGGAGAGCGACCTGCCGCCACACCTGTCCGAGCCGGCTGCGCCGGCCGGCGAGGCATACGCACCCCAGTCGGGTCCGCTCGCGCCGTACGAGTCGCCGTCGGGTGCCGGTACCACGCAGCGCATCTCGGCTCCCCCGCAGTCGGGCCAGCCGTCCCAGCAGGGCTCGTCGCATCAGGGCCCCTCGCAGTCGGGACCGCAGGCGTCGCCGCTGTACGGCTCGCCGCAGGGCCAGCCCGGCGGCCCGGGAGGCCAGCCGTACCCGACACCGCAGCCGGCTCCGGGCAACTACCCGCCGCCCGGTAACTACCCGCCTCCGGGCAACTACCCTCCCCCCGGCTCCCAGTACCCGGGCGAGCAGTACCCCGGCGAGCAGTACCCCGGCGAGCAGTACCCGGGCGAGCAGTTCCCGGGTGACGGTCCGGACGCTCCGGGACGCCACTCGCGCTGAGTATCTCGATCACGGTTTCGGCCCTCGCCACATCGGCGGGGGCCGAAACCATTTTGTCGGGTCCGTCGACTCCCAGGAGGCTGACAGCGCGCACCATCCGTATCCCAAGATTGCGCTCCTACTTTGGGATTCGTCGCACAGAGAGGTTGCGGCCCGCCCGGGATGACACCCGGTGCGGAACTCGACACAAGGATGGACGAATGCCGAACAAGCCCCAGAACCGCAAGCCGCAGCAGCGCAACGGTCGGCCGGGTCCGCAGCAGCGCAAGCAGCCGCCGCGCCCCAAGGCCCGTCCCCAGAAGCTCCCCTGGTTCTTCGGTAGCTGACACATCGACGACGAGCCCCTGCCGCCTCACGCGGCAGGGGCTCGTGTCGTTGCCCAGGTAGCGCTGTCGGCGAAGCCTGGCTCAGGCGGACCTGTCGGCAGGCCGGCTCAGGCGGCCGGGGCCATGGTGTGAAATCGTCCGTCGCGCAACTCGATCCGCCGGTCCGCGATCGCCAGGACCCGAGGATCGTGGGTGATCATCACCGTCGTGCGGGACGACGCCAACCGCGCGAGCGGTTCCAGCACCTCGTCGACGGTTTCGGCGTCGAGTCCGGTGGTCGGCTCGTCGAGGATCAGCAGGGGTGCGTCCCGTAAGAACGCTCGGGCCAACGCGATTCGCTGTTGCTGTCCGCCGGAGAGGTTGTCCCCGCGTTCGACGACCGCGGCGTCGAACCCGCCGGGGAGCGTCCGGATGAACGGCGTCGCACCGGCCAGGTCCGCGGCGGCGACGATCTGTTCACGCGTGACATCCGTGCGCCCGAACGCGATGTTCTCGGCGATCGAACCGCTCATCAGAGCGGGACGCTGGTGTAGTACCGCCATGTGCGCACGTAGTGTCTGGGCGTCCATGGTCCGGATGTCGTTGCCGTTGAGCAGAATCGCACCCGCGACCGGGTCGTAGAAGCGCAACAGCAGGTACGTCAACGTACTCTTGCCGGCGCCGCTGGGTCCGGTGATGGCGACGAGATCGCCGGCTTCGATGTCCAGCTGCACGTCGTCGAGCACCGTCGAATCCGTCTGCGGGTAGGCGAACGAGACACCGTCCAGGGTCAGGCTCACCGCCGACGCCACCGGGCCCGGCGGCACGTCATCGCCGTCGAGCGTCTCCGCGACCCCGACCGGCGCGTCGAGCACCTGGGCGACCCGCTCGGCGCTTGCAGTGGCCGCCGTGACGTCGACGACGAGTCCGCCCAGTGTCTGGATCTGCGGATACAGGTAGCCGAGATAACCGGTCAGCGCGATCAGCGTGCCCAGTTCTGCTGTGCCGGCCGATATCTGCCAGGCCCCGAGGACGACCACCGCGATCATGCACAGCACCTCGACGACGGTGACGGCCTCGGAGAATGCCGCGTCGGCACGGATCTCCGACATGCGGGCGTCCCGCCATCGTCGACTCTGTCGTCGGACTCTGCGCCGGTCTCGGTCGAGTTGACCGGCCGCCTGGATGGCCGGCGCGTTGGCGACGCCCTCGGCGACCAGGGAACTGATCCGGCCGGCCGCTGATCGTTCTCTGCGTGACGCTCGTTTGACGATGACGCCGAATCGTCGGGCGATGAGCCACAATACGGGCGCGAGGATCGCAGCGGTCAGCGCGAGTTGCCACTGCGTCACGAATGCCGCAACGGCGTAGACGATCAGGCTCACCACGGTGACGGCGGCGGTGACCACTCCGGAGGACAGCAGACTGTCGACCGCTTCCACGTCGGAGGTGTTGCGGGACACGAGATCTCCCGTGCCGAACCGGTGGCGCGCATGCGGCGCGAGTCGTTGCGTGTGCAGATACAAGCGGTCGCGCAGCCGGAGGAGGAGTTTCTCGGTGACCCCACCGGTAAGCACCGCTCCCCCGTACGAGGCCGCCGCACCGATGAGCGACGCGGCGATCCAGACGATCATCGGCTCGAGCAGGGCCGACAGATCGCCGGTGATGAGGACGTCGTCGACGATGTGGGCGAACACGGCGACGGTGACGACCGTGGTCGCGACGTGGACCAGATAGCAGAGGATCGCGGCGACAAGTCGCCACCTCAGGCCGGTGAGCAGCGGGCGGAAACGACGGATGGCCATCCGGAGAGACAGTGCAGTGGGATGCCCGGGGTCCTGCCCGTCTGCGGTCGTCTCGTCCACATCGTGCATCATCTGCCACTCTCCCAGCGACGGCATCCCCACCGCCGACGCCGAGGCTAGCGCGCGAACCTGGGGAAACCCTTGCCCGACAGCCGATCACAGGAGTCTCACAGAACATCGGCAGGCGCCGGACAGCCGTCCCCCACCGAAACAAACACCGCGGGGTGGGAATCCGAGTCGGATTCCCACCCCGCGGTGGTGATGCTGAGTGTCAGCTAGACGATCAGCCGATGCTGAACGGCTTGCCGTACAGAGTGATGACACCCTTCACGGCGTCGGTGCTGACGGTCACCTTGATCTTGGCCTTCGCCGAGGCGTAGCCCGCGCAGCCGTCCATGCCGAACTTCTCCTGGCTGTAGACGACGCCGCCGGACTTGCCCTTGAACGAGTACGAGTTGACCTTGTAGTCGCTGTACGCGGTGTCAGTGCCCGAGGTGGTCTCGATGATCGGGAAGTAGCTGGCCTGGCCCGGTCCGAGCGTGAAGCCTGCGCCCACCTCGGCGGAACTCAGCGCACCACCGGCCGAATCGGCAGTGACGCCGGCGCCGCCCTCGGCGCTGGCGCCGAAGTTGACCTGGCAGCCGACCAGGTAGCCGGCGTTGACCGAGCCGCCCTCGGCCTTGCCGCCGACGGTCACCTTGACCTTGCCCGAGACCCAGACCTCACGGCTGGTCTGGACGTTGGTGACGGCGCGCTGGACGTTGACGAACTCGTCGAAGAGCTGGACGGTGACGGGGGTGCCGTCGACCAGGGTCCGGGTGACGGTGCCGCCCGGCAGCGGACCTGCGGTGGCGCCACCAGCAGCCAAGCTGGTCAGCCCCATCGCGACGGCGCCGGTGAGACCGGCAGCCGCAACCACGCGACGCGTGATGTTCTTCTTCATGATTCCCCTTCGTGGAATATCAATCTGCGCTGGGCAGATAAGTCAGGAAGTGCTAGTTATCTGCGCCAGAGTCAGTTGAGGCTGAAGGGCTGGCCGTACAGGGTGGACTGGATGAGGGAGCCTTCACCGCTGACCTTGCCGTCGTCGGTGCTGTAGCCCTTGGCGCCGATCACCTTGGTGATGGTGCGCGCGGAGGCGTAGCCACCGCACTGCTGGACGGAGACCTCGAACTGCGACAGCTGGATCGCGGCCTGACCGTTGTCGGCGAGATCCTTGTCGGTGATGTCGACGACGGCGACCTGCCCGGGGGACAGCGGGATGCTGACCGCACCGGTGGCGTTGGCGACGCTGCCGAGGAAGTCGATGCCGGCACCGAATCCACCCGACAGACCGGTGATGTCGACCTGGCAGCCGACGAGCAGCTTGACGGCGAGGTTACCGGAGACACCCTTGCTGGCCTTGGCCTGGTACACACCGGAAACGACCGCGGAGCGGCCCGCACCGTTGTTGGCGACCGACGGGGCCGGGAGTGCGAACTCACCGGTGCGCCACGTCTGGATGGATTCGCCGTCGATGCCCGAGGCCTTCTTGTATCCGTTGGCCAGCTTTCCTGCTGCCGCATCACCGGCGCCCATGCCGGCCAGGCCCACGACCGCGGCCGAGGCGATCGCGACGGCGCCCGCGGCGCGGCGCAGCCCAAGCTTGCTGAACTTGCTCATTCGTTCCCTCTCACAGGATTCGGCTGTTACCCTGCGGAATGTATTCACACCCGCAAGTCATGACCCTCGACGTCGATGGGTTTCCACACAGTAACCACTAAGCATGCATTTACGCATGTCTCAGCGGACGTTAAGAATCCATCGAATTCCTGGTCACTGCTGCGTTGTCAGTCGCGACAGATCGCAGGACTTCCCTCAGCCCCCGACACTGGGGCGCCGAGCGTTGTCGTCGCGAACGTTATCGGAGCGGTCTCAGAACGGGCAACAGCTGGACTCAGCCGTGTCACAAAGCTGCCTCGCACCATCACAAATGTCGAATACGCGATCTATCGCCGGAGCAAAGTTAACGACAGATAAACACCCTGATGCGGCTATGTGCGGGTTCTCGCATTTCACTCGTAATGAGGCGGACGCTGGGCCTCGAACCAATCCTGAGAGTGGCCTTTGTGATCTTCGCCACACTCATCCTTGGTGATCTCCGGCAGGTCGTCCCCGAAGACGGAATCGAGCTTCGCGCGCCGGGCAGCGCGACGTGCAGCGGCGTCATCGCTGCTGCTCATCGAAGGTTTTTCGGCGTCGCCTCGGTCACCCGTCATCGCAGAGAACGTCCTATTTCCAGTCGGTCGATCGTCCTTGTCGGCGCCGAGATCCCCAGCGCTGCTCTTGCTTTCCCGCCGCGCGACGCCGCAGGCACTCAGAACTCGCTGATCGACTCGATCACATACTTCGCGAGAGGCGCGGCCGTCGCCATTCCGTCGCGCACCGCGGCGCGGGAATTGGCCAAATTGACGACCAGGGTCTGCCCGGAGATTCCGGCCAGCCCGCGCGAAAGTCCACCGTCGGTGGCTCCGGCGGCGAGTCCGGAACTACGGATCGCTTCCTCGATGCCGCGAAGCCGGCGGTCGAGCAGCGGTTCGGTGGCCTCCGGGGTCACGTCCCGGGCGCCGACGCCCACGCCGCCCACCGACACCACCAGATCGACGCCACCGATCACGGCGGTGTTCAGAGCGTTCCGGATCTCCACCTCGTCGCCGGAGACGACGACGGCGGCGTCCACATGGAATCCCGCCTCCGCGAGGAGTTCACCGACGAGCGGGCCGAGCAGGCGCTGGTCCTCACCGTGTGCGGCCTCGTCGTCGACGACGACGACCAGGGCCCGGCCGATCTCCTCGCCCTGCGGGCGGTGCGCGGCCTGCTCGTGGCGCGCGACGAACTCGCGCGCCGCGGCGTCGGCGGCGACCACATCGGCCGGATCGACCTGACCCCGATCACCCGCGAGTCGGACGTCCAGTGACTGCCCTTCTTCTACGGTGTCGCCGGAGACGGCGGTGCTTCCGGGAACGGTGGATCCGGCATCAGACATGGCAGGCCCTTTCTCTCTCGTCTCGGACCGTCCGATGGACGGTCGTGCGG
>NZ_JAJQJP010000048.1:0-25482 GCF_021245825.1 Gordonia metallireducens
GAAGCCGAGGCCCGCGCATGGATCGCCACCGTCGACGCCCCCAACGCGGAACTGATCGCCACGACGCGGTCACGGGCTGACACGATCATCGCCTGAGCGCTCACGACTTCCGTTCCCGCTCACCCAGTTTCGGTGAGCGGGAACGGAACCCGTGAGCGAAACCGCGGAAGGGGCCGAAGGTCAGCCGATCTCGATGAGCAGATCCCCCGGCGACACCTGGGTGACCGGGCCGATCGCGACGCGCGTGACCTTGCCGCCGACGGGTGCGGTGATGGCCGCCTCCATCTTCATCGCCTCGATGGTGCCGATCGTCGCGCCGACGGCGACCTCGTCGCCCACGTCGACCGACAGCGACACGACGCCCGCGAACGGCGCCCCGACGTGCTTCGGATTGGCGCGATCGGCCTTCTCGGCGCTGGCAACCGCGGAGTCGATGCTGTGGTCGCGGACCGCGATCGGACGCAGCTGACCGTTGAGCACGCACATCACGGTGCGCATGCCCTTCTCGTCCGGTTCGCTGATTGCCTCGAGACCGATCATCAGTTCCACGCCGGGCTCGAGGTTGACGCGGTGTTCCTCGCCGTACCGGAGACCGTAGAAGAACTGGTTCGCCGACAGCCGCGAGGTGTCACCGTAGGTCTCGTAGTGCTCCTCGAACTCCTTGGCGGGGCCGGGGAACAGCAGGTGGTTGAGACGCACCTGACGGTCGCGGCCGGGCTTGTCCAGGATCGCCTCGTCATCGGCGGTCAGCTGCTTGATCTCCGGCGCCGGCGCGCGGCCCTCGAGCGCAAGGCTGCGCAACGGCTCCGGCCAGCCACCGGGCGGGTCGCCGAGTTCGCCGCGCAGGAATCCGATCACCGAGTCGGGGATGTCGTAGGAGCTCGGGTCGGCGGCGAAGTCCGACGCGGTGATCCCCCGACCGACCAGTGCCAGCGCCAGATCACCGACGACCTTCGACGACGGCGTCACCTTGACCAGGCGACCCAGCATCGAGTCGGCTGCGGCGTAGGCCTGCTCGACGGCCTCGAACCGGTTGCCCAGACCGAGCGAGATGGCCTGTTGACGCAGGTTCGACAGCTGACCGCCGGGGATCTCGTGCGAGTACACGCGGCCGGTCGGGGCCGGGAGCCCGGACTCGAACGGCGCGTAGACCTTTCGCAGCGCCTCCCAGTACGGCTCGAGGTCGCAGACGCGAGCCAGGTCGATGCCGCTGTCGCGGTCGGTGTTCGCGGTCGCCGCGACGATCGCCGACAACGGGGGCTGACTGGTCGTGCCGGCCAGCGCGGCACTTGCACCGTCCACCGCGTCCGCACCGGCCTGCCAGGCCGCCATGTAGGTGGCCAGCTGACCACCCGGGGTGTCGTGGGTGTGCACGTGGATCGGCAGGTCGAAGTTCTTGCGCAGAGCCGTGACCAGCTTGGTCGCCGCCGGGGCGCGCAACAGACCGGCCATGTCCTTGATGGCGAGCACATGGGCACCGGCTTCGACGATCTGCTCGGCCAGACGCAGGTAGTAGTCGAGGGTGTACAGGTCCTCCGACGGCGACGACAGGTCACCGGTGTAGCTCATCGCCACCTCGGCCACCGCGGTCCCCGTCTCACGGACCGCGTCGATCGCCGGACGCATCGCGTCGATGTTGTTGAGCGCGTCGAAGATCCGGAAGATGTCGATGCCGACGTCGGTGGCCTCTTCGACGAAGGCCGTGGTGACCTTGGTCGGGTACGGCGTGTATCCGACGGTGTTGGCGCCGCGCAGCAGCATCTGCAGGCAGATGTTCGGCATCGCCTCACGCAACTGCGCCAGGCGATCCCACGGATCCTCCTTCAGGAAGCGCAGCGCCACATCGTAGGTCGCGCCGCCCCAGCACTCCACCGACAGCAGTTCCGGCGTCAGTGCCGCGACGTAGGGCGCGACGTTGACCAGACCCGTGGTGCGCACGCGGGTCGCGAGCAGCGATTGGTGTGCGTCACGGAAGGTGGTGTCGGTGATGCCCAGACGCGGGTTCTCCCGCAGATCGCGGGCGAATCCTTCCGGTCCGAGCTGCAGAAGACGCTGCCGCGAACCGTCTTTCGGCGACGCGAGCACGGCGCGCTCGACGGTGGGCAGCTTGTCCCGCGGGTACACCGTGGTCGGCCGCTCACCGTGCGGCTTGTTGACCGTCACGTCGGCGAGGTACGACAGGATCTTGGTACCGCGGTCGGCCGACACGCGCTGGGTCAGCAGACCCGGGCGCTCGTCGATGAACGAGGTGGTGACCCGACCGGCACGGAAGTCCGGATCGTCGAGCACGGCCTGCAGGAACGGGATGTTGGTCGCCACACCGCGGATGCGGAACTCGGCGACCGCGCGCCGGGCACGGCGCACCGCGGTCGGGAAATCCCGTCCACGACACGTCAGTTTGACCAGCATCGAGTCGAAGTGGCCGCTCACCTCGGCACCGAGGTTGGCACCGCCGTCGAGGCGGACACCCGCGCCGCCCGGGCTGCGGTAGGCGGTGATCCGACCCACGTCGGGGCGGAAGCCGTTCGACGGGTCCTCGGTGGTGATGCGGCACTGCAGCGCGGCGCCGCGGATACGGATGGACTCCTGCGACAGACCGAGATCGTCGAGGGACTCCCCCGCCGCGATGCGCAGCTGCGAGCTCACCAGGTCGACGTCGGTGATCTCCTCGGTGACGGTGTGCTCGACCTGGATGCGCGGGTTCATCTCGATGAACACGTGGCGTCCCTGCTCGTCGAGGAGGAACTCGACGGTGCCCGCGCAGGTGTAACCGATGTGACGGGCGAAGGCCACCGCGTCGGCACAGATCTTCTCCCGCAGCTCGTCCGAGAGGTTGGGGGCCGGCGCGAGCTCGATGACCTTCTGGTGGCGACGCTGCAGGCTGCAGTCGCGCTCGTACAGGTGGATGACGTTGCCATGGGTGTCGGCGAGGATCTGTACCTCGATGTGGCGCGGGTTGACCACGGCCTGCTCGAGGAACACCGTCGCGTCGCCGAACGCCGACTCCGCCTCACGCGATGCGGCGGCGATCGCCTCGGCCAGGTCGGCACGCTCGTCGACGCGACGCATGCCGCGTCCGCCACCGCCGGCGACGGCCTTGACGAAGACCGGGAAGTGCATGTCCTCGGCCGCGGCGAGCAGTTCGTCGAGATCCGACGACGGCTCCGAACTCGCCAGCACGGGGATTCCCGCAGCCTTGGCCGCGGCCACCGCGGTGGCCTTGTTGCCGGTCATCTCCAGGATGTCCGCACTCGGCCCGACGAAGGTGATCCCGGCCTCGGCACAGGCGGCGGCGAGGCCCTGGTTCTCCGACAGGAATCCGTAGCCGGGGTAGATCGCGTCGGCGCCGCACCGCACCGCTGCGGACACCACTTCCTCGACCGACAGGTATGCGCGCACGGGGTGGCCCGGCAGACCGATCTGATACGACTCGTCGGCCTTCAGGCGATGCACCGAGTTGCGATCCTCGTACGGGTACACCGCGACCGTGCGCGCCCCCAACTCGTAGGCGGCGCGGAACGCACGGATCGCGATCTCACCTCGGTTGGCAACCAGAACCTTGTCGAACATCGGGTGTTCCCTTTTCTCCCGCAGCGGCATTTTCGTCGAATTGTCGCCGGCCCGTTCACTTGACGGACCAATGAAGTACATCACGTGATCCTACTCACGCCGCAACCCACCCCGAGCACCCCCCACGACCTCCCCGAATCGCACCGAAACAGACTGCCGGACAAAGTAACCGGAACAGATTGCGCGGGCGTTGTGTAACGCTCTCACCGCAGGTGGGCAAGGTGAGAGATCACCAACGCGAAATACGGTCGAATACCGACCGATCGCTCTGTCGAAATTCGCTCGTACCGGAATCCGGATTGCGAATTAATCGGTCCGATTTCCGCAATACGGGTCGGCCTGCCCGTCCCGCGCGGCAGTGACCCACGCCGCAGGCTTTGGCCCGGCGGGTCGCCCACAACTAGCGTCGACCCCAGATCAGTCATGACAGACCGGGAGGTCAACACCGTGGGCTTCACACGCTTCGTCGCGCTCGGGGATTCGTTCACCGAAGGCGTCGGTGACACGGACCCGACCCGGCCCAACGGTCTGCGTGGATGGGCCGATCGGGTCGCCGAACAGCTCGCCGCACAGAACGAAGACTTCTCCTACGCGAACCTCGCGATCCGCGGCCGCCTGCTCGACGCCGTGATCGACGAGCAACTCGACAAGGCGATCGCGATGAACCCCGACCTCGTCACCCTCTACGCCGGCGGCAACGACATCATGCGCCCGTCGATCGATCTCGACGCGCTGCTCGCCCGCTACGACGAGGCCTTGGGCAAGCTGGTCGCCACGGGCGCCACGGTCGTGGTCTTCACCGCCTACGACACCGGCTGGGCCCCGGTGTTCCGCAAGCTGCGCGGCCGCATCGCCATCTACAACGAACTGCTCCGCGAGGTCGCCGAACGGCACGGCGTCGTCGTCTTCGATTACTGGCGACTCAAGGGTTACGACGATTACCGCATGTGGGACACCGACCGCCTGCACATGTCTCCTCTGGGCCACACCCGCATGGCCGCCGAGGTCCTCGATCTGCTCGGTGTGGAGCACGACATCACCCCCGTCGAGCTCGAGGCCGCCGCCGAACTGACCCGTCGCGAACAGCGTCGACAGAACGCCGAGTGGGCGCGCACCTTCCTCGGGCCGTGGATCATGCGGCGGGTGCGCGGCATCTCCTCCGGTGACGGCGTGACGCCCCGCTGGCCCGAATTGGTGTCCGGCGCGGATCTGCTCGCCCGCTGAAACCGCTACGCCCCGAAGGTCCCGGGAAGGGACGCAAACGTTCTCTCCCGAGGACGCCGGGATACTCTGGCCGTTCGGAGGTGTGAACCACACATGAGTACGACGGGCCGGATGAACGAGTGACGAGCAGGACCGAGACGAACGGATCGCAGGGCGAGGAGAAGCCGCACCCCGACACCTCCGCGGCGGCGGGCGACGAGCACACGCATCCCCGTGCGGCGGTCGCGGTGCTCTGCCTGGCCGGCATCGTCGTCGCCCTGATGCAGACGATCATCGTCCCGCTCATCCCGCAGCTGCCGACCCTGCTGAAGGCCGACGCGTCCAACACCACCTGGGCCATCACCATCACCCTGCTGGTGGGCGCCGTCGCCACCCCGATCGGCGGCCGGATCGGCGACATGTACGGCAAACGGCTCGCCATCCTGGGCAGCCTCGGCTTCGTCGCACTCGGCTCCGTCGCCTGTGCGCTCGCGACCTCGCTCCCGGTATTCATCCTCGGGCGCGGACTCCAGGGCCTCGGGTTCGGCATCGTGGCCCTGGGGATCAGTGTCATGCGCGACATCGTCCCGGCGCGCTACCTCGGCTCGGCCGTCGGCACGATGAGCGCCTCCCTCGGCATCGGCGGCGCCCTCGGTCTGCCGTTCGCCGCGGCGATCGCGCAGCACGTCAGCTGGCACGCCCTGTTCTGGTCCTGTGCGGCGGCGTCGACCCTTGCGGCGGTGGGCGTCGCTCTCACCCTCCCGTCGACCACGCCCTCATCGGGCGGGCGCTTCGACTTCCTCGGCGCGGTCGGGCTGACCGGCGTGCTGATCTGCCTCCTGCTGCCGCTGTCGAAGGGCGCGGTGTGGGGCTGGGGCAACCCGCTCACCCTCGGTTGCTTCGCCGGGTTCGTGGTGCTACTCGCCGTCTGGGGATTCGTCGAACTCCGTCGAGACAACCCGCTGATCGATCTCCGAATCCTCGGCGAGCGCCCTCTGCTCCTCACCAACCTGGCCTCGATCGCCACCGGCTTCGCCTTCTACGCGATGCAGCTCATCCCGATCCAGTTGCTCATGGCGCCGACCAACAGTCCCAACGGTTTCGGCTACGACATGGTCCATGCGAGCCTGATCCTCGCGCCGAGCGGTCTGGTGATGTTCGTGTTCTCGCACATCAGCGGACGGATCAACGCCATCTTCGGCGCGCGGATCTCCCTCGCGCTCGGTGGCGTCATCATCGGCGTCGGGTACATCGTCTTCATCGTGGGTCTGACCGGCCCCTGGTCGCTCACCTGGATCCACATGCTGGTCATCGCCTGCTGCATCGGCGCCGGCCTGGGCATCGCCTACTCCGCGATGCCCGCACTCATCATGCAGTCGGTGAGCGTCGAGCAGACCGGCGAGTCGAACGGTGTCAACGCCCTGATGCGGATCATCGGCACCTCCACCGCATCCGCGGTCGTCGGCATGCTCCTGACGTGGTCGATGATCGCCGTCGCCGGCCCCGGTGGTTCGACGATCGCGGTTCCGGCGAGCGACGGCTACCTGTGGGCCGCCGGTATCGCGCTGGCCACCTGCGTGGTCGCCACGGTGGTCGCACTGGCCATCCCGGCGCGGCGCGGACTCACCGAAACCCAGGTGTGACACCGGACCTCGCCGATCGCGGCCACCCGTCTGCAACGACCGGCACATCGAGATGCGCGGGCCGTCCGATCCACGTAGCGTGACGCCGTGCCCTCAGCGACGCTCATCGAGAACGCCTCCGTCCTCACCGTCGACGCGCAGCGTCGGGAGCTGCCCCGCGCGTCGGTGCTCGTCGAGGGTTCGACGATCGTCGCGGTGTCCACCGAGCCGATCGACGCCGGCGATGCCATCCGTGTCGACGGCCGCGGATGCGTCCTCACGCCGGGGCTGGTGAACACGCATCATCACCTCTACCAGTGGATCACGCGGGGGCTGGCGGCCGATCACACGCTGTTCCAGTGGCTCACCACGCTCTACCCGATCTGGGCCGGGATCGACGAAGAGGCCCTGCATGCCGCCGCCCTGGGCGGGCTGACCCAACTCGCGCTGTCGGGATGTACGACCACCACCGACCACCACTATGTGTTCCCGCGCGAGGGTGGCGATCTACTCGGGGCCGAGATCGCCGCCGCCGGCGAGATCGGGCTGCGTTTCCATCCCACCCGCGGATCGATGGACCTGTCGGAGAAGGACGGCGGACTGCCACCGGACACCGTGGTCCAGACGATCGACGAGATCCTCTCCGCCAGTGCCGATGCCGTTGCGCGGTGGCACGATCCGTCCCGCGACTCGATGCTGCGGATCGCGCTCGCGCCGTGTTCGCCGTTCTCCGTGACCGCCGACCTACTTCGCGAATCAGCGGTCCTGGCCCGCGAACTCGGCGTCCGCATGCACACGCACCTCGCCGAATCCGTCGACGAGAACACCTACTGTGCCGAGCATTTCGGTTCGACGCCGCTGGAGTACATGGAGTCGGTCGGATGGGTCGGTCCCGACGTGTGGTTCGCGCACGGAGTGGAATTCGACGATGCGGCGATCGCCCGCCTGGCGGCCACCTCCACCGGCATCGCCCACTGCCCCACCTCGAATGCCCGCCTGGGCAACGGGATCTGTCGCACCCGGGACCTCGTCGACGCCGGGGTACCCGTCGGACTCGGGGTCGACGGCGCGGCGTCGAACGAGTCCGCACGACTGCTCGAGGAGGCGCATCAGGCCGTCCTCATGGCTCGCGCGCGCGGTGGTCCGACCGCGTTGACCACCCGCACCGCGCTCGAGCTCGCGACCCGCGGCGGTGCGCGGGTGCTGGGCCGGGAGGACGAGATCGGGTCGATCGAACCCGGGAAGCTCGCCGACCTCGTACTGTGGGATCTGTCCACCGTCGCCCACTGCGACATCGACGATCCGGTGGCCGCGCTGGTCCTGGGAGCGATCCCACCGATCAAGGCGTCGTGGGTACAGGGCCGACAGGTGGTCGCCGCCGGCGACCTGCTCACGATCGACACCGAACAGATGACCACCGCCGTCGCGACGCAGCACCGCCGCCTGCTCGACAAGGCACGCTGATGGATCTCACCGCCGTCACCCAGTACCGATTCGCACGTTCGCGCGACGAGGTGTTCCCGGCACCCGGCGAGCAGCTCGTCGCCGGCGGCACGTGGGTCTTCTCCGAACCCCAGCCGGCCACCACCGGTCTCGTCGACCTCAGCGAAATGGGTTGGCAGTCGGTCGAAGACCTGCCCGACGGCGGTCTGCGTATCGGCGCCACCTGCACCATCGCCGAACTTGTCGCGCTGCCGCCGCGTCCCGGATTCCGCGCCCATCCGCTGTTCGCCCAGTGCGCGAACGCCCTTCTCGCGTCGTTCAAGATCTGGAACATGGCCACGGTCGGCGGCAACATCTGCCGTTCCTTCGCAGCGGCGTCGATGGTCTCCCTCGGCGTGGCACTCGACGCGACGGCACACATCTGGCATCCCGGGGGCGCCGATCGCGACGTCCCGGTCGCCGATCTGGTGATCGGCAACGGCATCAACGTCCTCGGCCCCGGGGAGGTCCTGCGGGCCGTCGACTTCCCCGCGCACGCACTCGCCGCCGTCACCGGGTTCCGCAAGATCGCCCTGGCCGACCTCGGCCGCTCGGGTGCGGTCGTGACCGGCCGCATCGATCCCGACGGCACGACGGTGTACGGGATCACGGCTGCCACCGAATGGCCCACGGTGCTGCGGTATCCCCGCCCGCCGACCGCGGACCGGTTGCGTCACGACATCGTCACCGCCCCCGGTTATTACACCGATCCGCTGGGATCGGCAGACTGGCGCCGCGGGGTGTCGGCGGTTCTCGCCGACGAGATCCGCGTCGAGCTCGACGGGACGGGGTAGGACGATGGAGTTCGAGGTCAACGGCGAGAAGATCGAGGCCGAACCGGCTGCTGGGCAATGCCTTCGGATGCTCCTGCGCCAGCGCGCCCACTTCGAGGTGAAGAAGGGTTGCGACGCAGGCGATTGCGGTGCGTGTTCGGTCCTCGTCGACGGACAGCCCGTGCACTCCTGCATCTTCCCCGCACAGCGTATCGCCGGAAAGTCGGTGACCACGGTCGCCGGCCTCGGCACCCCCGACGACCTGCACCCGGTACAGCAGTCCTTCGTGGACAACTTCGGCTTCCAGTGCGGGTTCTGCACCGCAGGCATGATCGTCACCGCCTCGACCCTCACCCCGGACGACCTCCCCGACCTGCCGCGTCGGATGAAGGGAAACATCTGTCGCTGCACCGGGTATCGCTCCATCAGGGACGCGATCGGAAACGCCGTGGCGTCCGATGGGCCGTACCAAGGCGGGAGCACGAACGGCGAGAGCAGCGCAGGGGTCGGCACCTCGGTGTGCCCGCCGGCGGCCCGACGCGTCGTGACCGGCACCGAGGCGTACACCTTCGACGTCCCAGTCGAGGGTGCACTGCACATCCACCTACTCGGTTCGCCGCACGCACACGCACGCATCTTGTCCATCGACACCAGCGACGCGTCCGCCCTCCCCGGCGTCGAGGCGATCCTGACCCACGAAAACGTCTCGACGCCAAGGTTTTCCACGGGGCGCCACCAGAACCGCCTCGAAGATCCCGACGACACACTGGTCTTCGATCCCATCGTGCGTTTCGTCGGGCAACGCGTCGCTGCCGTCGTCGCGGCGACCCCAGGGATCGCCGAACAGGCCGCGGCGCTGATCCGCGTCGACTACGAAGAGCTTCCCGCGGTCTTCGACCCCGAGGAGGCACGCTCCCCCGGGGCCCCGGTTCTCCATCCGGACCGCACCCCGGAAGACCGTGTCGTGGCGGCCGATCAGAACATCGTCGCGACCTTCCACGAAGGGTTCGGCGGCGACGTCGAGGAAGCGCTCGCCGCGTCGTCGACGACCGTGCACGGAACCTGGCGCACCGGACGGGTCAGCCACGCCCAGTTGGAGACCCACGGTTCGATCGCCTGGACTGATGCCACCGGTCGTCTGGTGGTCCGCACGAGCACGCAGGTCCCGTTCCTGGTGCGCGACGAAGTCGCGCGACTCCTCGACCTTCCGCCCGAGAAGGTCCGGGTGTTCAGCGGCCGCGTCGGCGGCGGATTCGGCGGCAAACAGGAGATGCTGACCGAGGATCTCGCCGCGGTCGCCACCCTGCGTACCGGCCGACCCTGCGTGTACGAGATGACCCGCACCGACGAGATGACCCGGACGACCTACCGCCACCCCATGCGCGTGACCGTGGATCTCGGCGCCGACGACGACGGCCGGCTCACCGCCCTCCGTGTGGACATGCTCTCCGACACCGGCGCATACGGCAACCACGCGATCGGCGTCATGTTCCATGCGTGCGCCGAATCGGTCTCGGTGTACAACTGCCCGGTCAAGCGGATCGACGCCGAGGCCGTCTACACCAACAACCCGCCGTCGGGCGCCTTCCGCGGGTACGGCCTGGGCCAGGTGATCTTCGCGGTCGAATCGGCGATGGACGAACTCGCGGTCCGACTCGGCATCGACCCCTTCGAACTCCGACGACGCAATGCCGTCTCCGACGGCGATCCGCTCCTCATCGCGCGCCCCGACCCCGAGGTCGACCTGGTGTACGGCAGTTACGGTCTCGACCAGTGCCTCGACCTCGCCGAATCCGCTCTGCGCCGCGGCAACGGCGCCGTCGTCCCGCCCGCCCCGCGATGGCGGGTCGGTGAGGGGATGGCTATCTCCGCGATCGCAACGATGGCCCCGCGCGGTCATTTCGCCGATGTCACCGTCGCCGTCGACTCCACAGGCGCTTACCATGTCGGCGTCGGTACCTGCGAGTTCGGCAACGGTACGACGACGGTGCACACGCAGATCGTCGCCTCGACGCTGTCGACCGATCCGGGCCGGGTCTCGTTGTGGCACGGGGACACCGACGCCGTCCCACACGACACCGGGGCGTTCGCCTCTGCGGGTACCACCGTCGCCGGAAAAGCTGTGTACGGCGCCTCCCTCGCGCTGCGCGACACGCTCGTCGACGCCGCGCGCCGACTCACCGGCGTCGATGCCGAACGCGTCGATCTGCGTCCGGACGGTGCGGTGGCCGGCGATCGGCTGATCGGATTCCGCGAACTGATCGACGCGGTCGACGAGCGCCACCGCGTGCGGTTCCCGGACGGTCCGCGCGCCGTCGCCATCGGTGAGGAACGGGGCGAGATGCGTTCCATCGCATTCGATGTGCAGGCCTTCCGGGTGGCGGTCGACACCGAGACCGGTACCGTCGCGATCCTGCAGTCGGTCCACGCCTCCGACGCCGGCACCGTGATGAACCCCGAGCAGTGTCGCGGTCAGGTCGAAGGCGGTGTCGCACAGGGTATCGGCGCCGCCCTTTTCGAGGAGATCATGCTCGAGAACGGATCACCCGTGACCAAGGTGTTCCGCACCTATCGTGTCCCCCAGATGGCGGACATCCCGTTCACCGAGGTGTACTTCGCCGAAACCGCCGACCAGCTCGGTCCTTTCGGCGCGAAGTCGATGTCGGAGTCACCCTTCAACCCGGTGGCGCCCGCACTGGCCAACGCCATCCGTCGGGCCCTCGATGTCCGCCCGTACGAGACGCCGATGTCGAGGGACCGGATCTGGCGTCTCACGCATCCCGAAGCCATTGCGAAAGAACCGACGTAATGGTGCGACAAACATCCGACAAATGATCGGTAAACCCGGGTCTCGTTTCCTCACGAGTTGGCGCCCAACTCATTTCATTTGAGAGTTCATTTCGGGACCAGATACCGAACAGTTCTCCGGAATTCCTGCGATTCCTCTCGGCGAGTCGCACACTCCTCACTGTCCACAGTCCAGAGGAGGGCGTCATGACACACACTGCACCAGGCGAAGAGCGCGGAACCCTGTCTGCCAAGCAGGGAATCGCCGCGGGGACGTCCATCGGCGCCGCGATCATCCTGATCGTCGTCGGAGTCGTCCAACTCGCGCAGGGGATCGCCGCCGTCGCCAAGGACGAGGTGTTCGTCCGCGGCATCGAATACGTCTACAAATTCGATATCTCCACGTGGGGATGGATCCACATCGTGCTGGGCGCCATCGCGATCATCGTCGGCGCCGGCCTCGTCAGCGGGGCGGGTTGGGCCCGGTTCACCGCCATCGTGATCGCCGGCCTGTCCATCATCGCGAACTTCCTGTGGCTGCCCTATTACCCGTGGTGGTCGATTCTGGTCATCGCACTCGACGTGGTCGTCATCTGGGCCGTCTCGACCTGGAATCCCAGAGCGGAGTACTGACGCCGACCGGCGCTAACCAGTTCATCGCTCGAAACCGCTCTGAGCGCGGTTTCGAGCGATGAAACGCGTAGGTCAGCCGCGCAGGAGTCCCTTGGCGACGTGGGTCACCTGGATCTCGTTGCTGCCGGCATAGATCATGAGCGACTTGGCATCTCGGGCGAGCTGCTCGACCCGGTACTCGGCCATGTAACCGTTGCCGCCGAACAGCTGGACGGCTTCCATCGCGACGTCGGTGGCGGCCTTCGACGAGTAGAGCTTCATCGCCGACGCCTCCGAGAGGCTCAGCGGCTTGCCCGCCTTGCCCCGCTCGATCGCACTGAAGAGCATGTTCTGCACATTGATGCGGGCGATCTCCATCTCGGCGAGCTTGAGCTGGATGAGCTGGAACTGGGCGATCTCCTGGCCCCACAGCTTGCGCGTCTTGGCGTAGTCGATCGACAGGCGCTGGGCCTCGTTGATGATGCCGAGCGAGAGCGCGGCGATTCCGACGCGTTCGGCGGTGAAACCGGCCTTGGCACCTTCGGAACCGCGCGAATCCTGACCGGTGTCCTCGGTCTCGCCGAGCAGACGGTCCTTGCCGACCCGGACGTTGTCGAAGAACAGCTCACCGGTGGGCGAGCTCATCATGCCCATCTTCTTGAACGGCTTGCCCTGTGTGAGGCCCGGCATGCCCTTGTCGAGGACGAAAGACAGCACCTTGCGGTCACGCATGGGGGTGCCGCTGCCGTCGTCGAGCTTCGCGAACACGACGATGGTGTCGGCGTACGGACCGTTGGTGATGAACGTCTTCTGGCCGTTGAGGATGTAGTCGTCACCGTCGCGGCGAACGGTGGTCTTCATGCCGCCGAGGGCGTCGGACCCCGAGTCGGGTTCGGTGATCGCCCAGGCGCCGACCTTCTCCATGGTGACCAGCTCGGGCAGCCAGCGCTTCTTCTGTGCGAGCGTGCCCTTGCCGCGGATCGTCGAGGCGGTCAGGCCCATGCTCACACCGAGCGAGGCGACGAGTCCCAGACACACACCTGCCAGTTCGATGTTGACCATCATGAACATCGAGCCGCTCATACCGCCGCCGTCGCCGGACGATTTCTTCTTCTCCCCGTTGGCCTCTGCCTCGAGTTCCTTCTCGAGCGCGTCCTTGGCCATCGCGTCGACCCCGAAGGTCGAGAGCAGCTTGCGGGTGATGTCGTACGGAGGCAGCACGCCGGACTCGAGCTCGTCGAGATGTGGTCGGATCTCCTTGTCGATGAACGCGCGCAACGCGTCCCGCACCATCAGATCTTCTTCGGACCACTCGAACATCGTCACTCTCCCCAGACAGTGCCCGCCGGGGGCGAACACGTTTCAGTTTTGCCGACTCAACTGTGTCAGGAGTCACTCGCGATGTCTAGGTACGTCCCCGCGGATCTGTTTCTTCAGGGCGAATTCTCAGGGGCCGGCCAGAAGTAGGAGGTCGCCGGCCGGACCTCGACCCGGAAGTACCCCGCGGCGTCGTCACACAGAAGTGCCTGTGCAACAGGCATCGCCACGACGACCGTCGCCACGTCGGCGTTCAGGGTGTTGCGCCGGTCGTGCACCCGCATCACGAACTCCTCGACGCTCTCGCCGCCGTGGGGCCGGGCCGCCGGGTCGGTGAAGAAGACCGCCAGCTCGCGAGGATCGATCTCCTCGGGCGCCGATCCCGCCCAGGTTCCGACGTCGAGCGTGCGGAGTTCCTCGTCGATCTCGGGGCGACCGCCCAGGAGCCGGACGCTCTCGAGTGTCGCGGGTTCCGGCCCACAGAAGGTCAGGGCCCCGACGACCGACGCCGCCAACGCTTCGATGTCGCGGCGACCGCGGTCGTCGAGGGGCGCTTCACCGCCGAAGCGCACCGATCGGTTGGGACCGGTGCGCCCGGCGGTGATGATCTGCATGAATCAAGGCGCTCAGCTCTGGGCGGCGTCGACCGTCCGGGAGGTGGCCGGGCTCTCCGACCGCGCCATCGCGCCGAGGACCAGCGCGAAGGTCACCGTCAGCACCGTCCAGAGGATGACCTGGTTGGTGATCGTGTACACGCGGAAGTCGGCGACGACGTCCGCGGGGAAGCCGGGGAACACGATCTGGCCGGCGTCGTTGCGCACCGGCTCCGGCACCTCGCTGAACGTCGGCAACAGCGCGATGGTGATGCCGACCGCGATCACGTACGCGGCGCCGCCCACCACGGCCGACACCAGTCCGCCGATCCGCGGCCGCAGCCACAGCGCGAGAACGACGGCCACGATCATCAGCACGACCGACACGATGGTGACGGTCAGGAATGCACCCGTCCGTTCCCCGATCGTGTCGTCGTCCCCGACCGCGGGCGGGTTGGCCGGGTAGGCGAAGAACGGCACACCGAAGACGGCGACGAAACCGATCGCCCCGAGGGCCCCGGCGACCGCCCGGGCGTCGACGGCCGGATACCGATTGCCCAGGTGGCTCCACAGCACGGTGAAGGCAACTGCGAAGAACGCCCCCATGCACAGGGCGAACACCAGGTTGCCGACTCCGGCGCCGAGGTTCTCCTGCATCGCGCGGGTGAAGACCTCACCACCCTCGCCGTGTGAATGACCGCCGGCTGCGTGAGCCAGCGCCTCTTCGGCTTCCGAGCGCTCGCCCTCGTAGTCGACGGCCTTCGACACCACG
This sequence comes from Gordonia metallireducens, assembly GCF_021245825.1. Lineage (NCBI taxonomy): Bacteria > Bacillati > Actinomycetota > Actinomycetes > Mycobacteriales > Gordoniaceae > Gordonia > Gordonia metallireducens. Next base: position 14,732 of record NZ_JAJQJP010000048.1, read on the forward strand.
GGTTCGAGATAGAACCGCGCGAAGACGAACGAGATGATTCCGGCGATCAGGCCCGAGAGCAGACCTGCGCCGATGAATTTCTTCTCCATGTGAACTTGTCCCTACCTCTTCGGTCAGGCCGACTCAGTGGCAGGGAAAGCCGAGGAAGTGGCGGGAGTCGTGCACGAACTCGTGCACATAGGTGTTCTCGCCGAACACCGACACGACCCCCTGGTCGTAGCCGAGGAAGTAGTAGGCGAGCCCGGCCAGGAGGACCGTGAGGCTCAGCCAGAGCGCTGCGCTCGCGACCGAGAGATTCGGTACCGCCAGGGCGCGCGGAGAGGGTTTGACTGCTTCGGACGTACGGGGACCCGTCATGGGATTGTCCTTTCGCCGATCTCGCGTCGGAGAGTTGTGGATCAGATACCGCCGGCACGGCATCCTGACTCACGTCTTCTCTGGGGCACCGTCGAATCCCTCGACCGCGTCCCCGAGTCGGCGTTCACAGTGGCGCGACCGTTCCGGATTCTCACCGGATTCCCCGTACAGGCGTGTGTCGACTGTATACCCCGACCTGTCACACATGTGAGACATAGTGGATAGATGCCCCGCCCCTCTGTTCTCGATCGATTCACCGCCCCCACCCGGCGATGGTTCACGGGAGCGTTCACCAAGCCGACCGCAGCCCAGAAGGGCGCCTGGACCTCGATCGCCGACGGAGCGAACACCCTCGTCATCGCCCCGACCGGCTCCGGCAAGACCCTCGCGGCATTCCTGTGGGCGCTCGACCGACTCGCCGCCGACCCCGGTGAGCGCCGTCCGGGCACCAAGGTCGTCTACATCTCGCCGCTCAAGGCCCTCGCCGTCGACGTCGAGCGCAACCTGCGCGCACCGCTCACCGGGATCACGCGCGCGGCGCAGGAACTCAACCTCCCCGAACCGAACATCACGGTCGGCGTCCGCTCCGGCGACACCTCGGCCGCCGACCGCCGCGCGCTGGTGAAGACCCCGCCCGACATCCTGATCACCACGCCGGAGTCGCTGTACCTCATGCTGACCTCCGCGGCACGGGAGAGCCTCACCGACGTGGAGGCGATCATCGTCGACGAGGTCCACGCGGTCGCCGCGACCAAACGCGGCACACACCTCGCACTCACCCTCGAACGCCTCGACGAGCTGCTCGACAAGCCCGCGCAGCGGATCGGACTGTCGGCGACCGTCCGGCCGCCCGAGGTGGTCGCCGGGTTCCTCTCCGGGTCGGCGCCCTGCCAGGTGGTCAAGCCCAAGGCCGACAAGACCTTCGATCTCCGCGTCGACGTGCCGGTCGAGGACATGGCGAACATCCCGCCGGCACCCGGCCCCGAGGGTGCGGACTCCGCCGAGCTCGACGACGCCTTCTCCCCCACGGCCGGGTCGCTGTGGCCGTACGTGGAGGCGTCGATCGTCGACCAGATCGAGGCCAACCGGGCGACCATCGTGTTCGCGAACTCCCGGCGCCTCGCCGAGAAACTGACCGCTCGGCTCAACGAGATCCACGCGGAGCGGCAGGGCGTCACGACCGAGGCCACCGCCAACCCGACGGTCGCGGGTGGGGCTCCCGCATTCGTGATGGGTAGCGGTGCGAGTTCCGGTGCCGAGGCCGTCCTCGCGCGGGCGCACCACGGCTCGGTGAGCAAGGAGCAGCGCGCGCAGATCGAGGACGACCTCAAGGCCGGTCGCCTGTCCTGCGTCGTGGCGACCAGCTCGCTCGAACTCGGCATCGACATGGGAGCAGTCGATCTGGTGATCCAGGTCGAGGCCCCGCCGTCGGTGGCCAGCGGCCTGCAGCGCATCGGTCGCGCCGGCCACCAGGTCGGCGAGATCAGCCAGGGCATCCTCTACCCCAAACACCGCACCGACCTGCTGCACTGCACGGTCACCGTCGGCCGCATGCTCGACGGCGCGATCGAGGAGATCAAGGTTCCCCAGAACCCCCTCGACATCCTCGCGCAGCAGACCATCGCAGCCGCCGCCGTCGACGATCTCGAGGTCGACCACTGGTACGAGGTCGTGCGCCGCGCGGCGCCCTACCGCGATCTCGGGCGCGGGGTCTTCGACGCGACCCTCGACCTCATCGCCGGGCGCTTCCCCTCCGACGAGTTCGCCGAACTGCGGCCGCGGGTCAACTGGGACCGCGACGCGGGCGTGATCACGGGACGCCGAGGCGCCCAACGACTCGCCGTGACCTCCGGCGGCTCGATCCCCGACCGCGGGCTCTTCGGCGTCTTCATGGTCGGCGAGAAGTCAACGCGCGTAGGCGAACTCGACGAGGAGATGGTCTACGAGTCGCGGGTCGGCGACGTGTTCGCCCTCGGCGCGACCAGCTGGCGCATCGAGGACATCACCCACGACCGCGTCCTGGTGTCGCCGGCTTTCGGGCAACCCGGCCGGCTGCCGTTCTGGATCGGCGACGCCATCGGGCGGCCCGCCGAACTGGGTGCGGCGATCGGTGCGTTCACCGGGGCCATCGCCGATCCCGGCAAGCTCGACACCCATGCCGAACGGTTGGGACTCACCGAGAACGCCCGCACCAACCTCGCCACCCTCATCGCCGAGCAGCGCGAGGCGACCGGTCACCTCCCCACCGACCGGACGCTCGTCGTCGAACGGTTCCGCGACGAACTCGGCGACTGGCGCGTCATCCTGCACTCGCCTTACGGCCTGCGCGTCCACGCGCCGTGGGCGAGCGCCATCTCCCAGCGACTCCTCGCGACGCTGGGCATCGAGGGCGCCACCACCGCGTCCGACGACGGGATCATCCTGCGTCTCCCCGACACCGACGACGCTCCCCCGGGTGCCGACGTATTCCTCCTCGATCCCGACGAGGTCGAGCAGCTCGTCACCGACGGCCTCGCCGACTCGTCGATGTTCGCGTCACGGTTCCGCGAATGTGCCGCTCGCGCACTGCTTCTGCCGCGGCGCGATCCCGGCCGGCGCGCGCCGCTCTGGCAGCAGCGCCAGCGCAGCGCCCAATTGCTCTCCGTCGCATCGAAGTTCCCGGACTTCCCGATCGTGCTCGAGGCGGTTCGCGAGTGCCTGCAGGACGTGTACGACCTCCCGGCACTGCTCGATCTGCTCGGCCGCATCCGGTCACGCCGCATTCGCGTCGTGGAGACCGAGACCCCGAGTCCGTCGCCGTTCGCGGCGTCGCTGCTGTTCGGCTACGTCGGCGCCTTCATGTACGCCGACGACGCTCCACTCGCCGAACGCCGGGCGGCTGCACTGTCCCTCGACACCAGCCTCCTCGCACAACTGCTCGGCCGGGTGGATCTCCGCGAACTGCTCGACCCCGGGGTCATCGCCGAGGTCATCGCCCGCCTGCAACGTCTGTCCCCCGAGCGGCAGGCGCGTGACGCCGAGGACGTGGTCGACCTGCTCCGCTGGCTCGGACCCCTGACCACCGAAGAGGTGGGGGAACGATACCGGGGAGAAGCAGCAGTGGCCGATGTGCTGGCCGACCTGCACCGCAGCGGACAGATCATCTCGATCAACCACAACCGGCGCGCGCTGTGGGCATCTATCGACGACACCGCACGGCTGCGCGACGCCCTCGGGGTCCCGGCGCCGATGGGCATCCCGGCCGCCTACCTCGAGCCGGTACCCGACCCGGTGGGCGATCTCATCGGGCGCTACGCCCGCACCCACGGGCCGTTCACCGTCACCGACGCGGCGGCGTCCCTTGGGATCGCCACCGCGGTCGTCCGCGACACCCTGGCCCGCCTGGCCACGGAACGGCGCGTCGTCGAAGGCGATTTCCTGCCCGAGACCGGCACCGCCGATCCGGCTCAGGGCGCGTCACCGACCACCCAGTGGTGTCACACCGACGTCCTCGGTCAGATCCGGCGCGGGTCGCTCGCGGCGAGCCGGGCCGAGGTCGCGCCGGTCGGCACCGAGGTGCTCACCCGCTTCCTCGTGGAATGGCAGCACGGTTCGCCCGGCACCCAGCTGCGCGGGATCGACGGCGTCGCGACCGTCATCGACCAGTTGGCCGGGTACCCGCTGCCGGCGTCGGCCTGGGAGTCGTTGATCCTGCCCGCGCGTGTCTCCGATTACGCCCCGTCCATGCTCGACGAACTGCTGAGCAGTGGCGAGGTCGTGTGGTCGGGGCACGGCCGCATCGGCAACGCCGACGGTTGGGTGGCCCTGCACCCGGCCGACGTCGCCGCCTTCACCATCGCCGAGGCCGACACGATCGACACCACGACCGTGCACGACGCGATCACCACCGCGCTGCAACCCGGTGGTGCACTGAGATTCCCGCAGATCGCCGGGGACATCAGCACCGGTACCACGACGCCGGCCGCGGACATCGAGTCGGCGCTCTGGGACCTGGTCTGGGCGGGACAGGTCAGCAACGACACGTTCGCGCCCGTCCGTGCACTGCTGCATCCGCGGCGCAACCCGACGACGCCACGGTCGGCGCCCGCGCACCGCGCCCGGGGTCGGGCACCCCGGCTCCGCGCCGGCCGCCTGTCCGCGCGATACCTGACCGAGCACGCATCCGGACCGCCGGTGTCGCCGACCGCGAGCGGGCGTTGGTTCGCGCTGGACCGACCCGAGATCGACTCGACCATTGCCACACAGGCCCTGTGCGACCAACTGCTCACGCGCTACGGAGTGATCACGCGCGGCAGCGTCGTCGCCGAAGAGGTGACCGGCGGTTTCGCCCGGGTCTACAAGGCACTCACCGTCTTCGAGGACAACGGCCAGGTCCGCCGCGGCTACTACGTCGACGGTCTCGGCGGCGCACAGTTCGCCTCCCCGGCCACCGTCGACGAGTTGCGGCGTCACGCTCTCCCCGACCGCAAGCCACCGCGCGAGGCGACCATCCTCGCCGCCACCGACCCGGCCAACCCGTACGGTGCGGCGTTGGAGTGGCCACGATCCCGCGACGCCGACGCCGGACACCGCCCGGGCCGCAAGCCTGGTGCCCTGGTGGTGCTCGTCGACGGCGACCTCGTGTGCTTCGTCGAGCGGGGCGGCAAGACGCTGCTGACGTTCACCGACTCGATCCCGTCGCTGGAATCCGCCGCCGGTGCGCTGGTGGCCCTGGTACGCGCCGGCCGGATCTCCCGGCTGACGATCGACCAGATCGACTCGGAGCCGGTGCGCGCCACCGATTTCGGCAAGGTCCTCGTCGAGGCCGGTTTCGCCACGACCCCGCGCGGCATCCGACTCCGGTACGGAACCCATGCCTGAGGGCGACACCGTCTTCGCCGCGGCCGCCCGGCTGCGTCAAGGGTTGGCGGGACACACCCTCACCTCGACGCAGTTCCGTATACCGTCGCTGGCGACGTCGGACCTGTCGGGACGGACCGTCGTCTCCGTCCGGTCGCGGGGCAAGCATCTGCTCATCGACGTCGGCGAGAGTGAGCCCGGTGCGGGCGACGCGCTCAGCATCCATTCGCATCTCAAGATGGAAGGTGTCTGGCACGTCCATCGCCGGGGCCAGAAGTGGCGCCGCCCCGCCTATCAGGCGCGCGCCGTCCTCCGCACCGACGACACCGAGGCGGTCGGCTTCGACCTCGGCACGCTCGAACTGCTCGCCGACCCGGACGCTGCCCTCGCCTACCTGGGCCCGGACCTGCTGGCCGACGACTTCGACCGCGAGGAGGCGATCCGACGCCTCGCCGCCGACCCGGAGCAGACCATCGGCGCGGCACTCCTCGACCAACGGCTGATGGCCGGCGTCGGCAACGTCTTCCGCAGCGAGATCTGTTATCTCCGTGGCGTTCTCCCTACACGCCCGGTCGGCGAGGTGGATCTCGGTCCGATGGTCGACCTCAGCCGACGCCTGTTGTGGGCCAACCGGATGCGCTCGGCCCGGACGACCACCGGCCAGACGTCACCCAACGGACGAATGTGGGTGTACGGCCGCAAGGGACAACTGTGCCGCCGGTGCGCGACGATCATCAGACGCGGCGAGATCCCGTCGACCGGCGGAGATCGATCCATCTACTGGTGCCCGCGCTGCCAGACCTGACACGCAAACCCACCCTTCCTCGGCAAACCCAGCACCTGCCCGGGTGCTGGGTTTGCCGAAAAAGGGTGGGTTTGCGAAGCGGCGTCAGACGGGATACCGCTCGGGCTCGGGACCGAACTCGAAGCGGCGCGCGGTGATCTCGTCGACGGCGATCTCCACGTAGTTGTATTTCACCGTCGCGATCCACGGACGCAGGGGCAGCTTGTCGGCCGCCTCGATGTCGCCGAACGACGTCAGGATGCGGGCCGTTCCCTTGGCGACGACGCTCCAGCCGCCGGTGTCGGTGTGGGCGTCGGTCTCGAACGCCGCCCGGTCGTTCACGACGAGTTCGGAGAGCTTCGTCCCCTCGCCGGTGCGCAGGGTGATCTTGCCGTCCGCGGCATGATAGTTGACGGGGAAGATATCGGGTGAACCGTTGACGCTCAACGCGATACGACCCAACTCGGCGGAGCCGAGCAGTTCCCACGCCTCGTGCGGGCCGAGGACCTGAACCGGAGTCTCTGTCATGACCAGTCCCTTCTCTCCCCCACTCTCGATCCTGCCGCGGGACAGTGGGATCGAACAGAGACCAACGACCCACCTGTCCGGGACACAATGTCACCGAACCGGTGGGTCCGACGATCTCACTCGGGGACGGGCACCGGTTCCAGGATCTCCGACCGCGCCTCGGGGGCGGCGGCGCGCAGCGCGTCGGCGGAGTCGTCGTCGGGCTGCTGCTGCGAGGCCACCTCGGCTTCGACCCGGGCGATGTAGGTCGCGACCTCGAAGTCGCGCTGCTCGGTGGTCCAGTCCAGGATCGGGGCGAGGAGGTCGGCGACCTCGTCGGCGCAGTCGACGCCGCGGTGTGAGTACTCGATCGCGATCCGGGTCCGCCGGGCCAGGACGTCCTCGAGATGCAGGGCGGCCTCGTCGATCGCGGCGTACACCACCTCGACGCGCAGGTACTGCGGGGCGGCGGCCAGCGGCGCGAGCAGCGAACGGTCTTCCTGGGCGTAGTAGAGCACGTCGTCGATGAGCGAGCCGTAGCGGTTGAGGAGCCGCCGAATCCGGTACGGGTGCAGGCCGTATCGCTGCCCGAGGTGCTCGCACTGGTTGATCAGGGCGAAGTAGCCGTCCGCACCGAGCAGCGGCACCCGCTCGGTGATCGACGGCGCCACCCGGGTGGGGATGAAGTCGTTGCAGGCGTCGACGGCGTCGGCGGCCATGACCCGGTAGGTGGTGTACTTGCCGCCCGCGATCGACACCAGACCCGGCGCAACTGTGGCGACGGCGTGCTCGCGCGAGAGCTTCGACGTCTCGTCGTCCTCACCTGCCAGCAGCGGGCGCAGGCCGGCGTAGACGCCTTCGATGTCGTCGTGGTTCAGCTTGGTGACCAGCACCTCGTTGACGCGTTCGAGGATGTAGTCGATGTCGGCCCGGGTGGCGGCCGGATGCGCGAGGTCGAGGTTCCAGTCGGTGTCGGTGGTGCCGATGATCCAGTGCGTCTCCCACGGGATGACGAACAGCACCGAGTTGGCCGTGCGCAGGATGATCGCGGTCTCGCTGACGATCCGGTCGCGCGGGACCACGATGTGCACGCCCTTCGACGCGCGCACCTTGAAGTGTCCGCGCTGCTTGGACAATGCCTGCACCTCGTCGGTCCACACTCCGGCGGCGTTGATGACGCAGTGGGCGCGCACCTCGGTGACGTCGCCGTTCTCGGTGTCGCGCACGCGGACCCCGAGGACACGGTCGGATTCGCGGAGGAAACCGGTCACCTGCGTCGAGGTGCGGATGACCGCGCCGTAGTTGGCCGCGGTGCGGGCCACCGTGAGGCTGTGCCGCGCGTCGTCGACAACCGTGTCGTAGTACCGGATTCCGCCGATGAGCGAGCTGCGTTTGAGCGCGGGGGCCACGCGCAGGGCACCCGAGCGGGTCACATGCTTCTGCCCGGGCACCGATTTCGCGCCGCCCATGCGGTCGTAGAGGAAGATTCCCGCCGCGACGTACGGGCGCTCCCAGACCCGCTGCGTCAGCGGATAGAGAAACGGCAGGGGTTTCACCAGGTGCGGGGCCAGCAGTCGCAGCGAGAGCTCGCGCTCCTTGAGTGCCTCACGCACCAGCCCGAATTCGAGTTGCTCCAGGTAGCGCAGGCCGCCGTGGAACATCTTCGACGACCGGCTCGACGTCCCCGAGGCGATGTCGCGGGCCTCGACCAGCGCCACCCGCAGACCGCGCGTGGCGGCGTCGAGTGCGGCACCCACGCCGACCACCCCGCCGCCGATCACGACGACGTCGAACTGTTCCTCACCGAGACGTCGCCACGCTTCGGCTCGGTAGAGCGGGCCCATGTCCGCCGGCCGGTCCGGGTTGAACTCGGTGTTCATGTTCGCCGAGCCTAATTGATCTCGGGCCGCACCACAGCGTGCGACACTGACGGCGTGGGCAGTTCAGGCAAATACGTGGCGGCGATCGACCAGGGCACCACCTCCACCCGGGCGATGATCTTCGACCACAAGGGGCGCGTCGTCGGCGTCGAACAACTCGAACACGAACAGATCTTCCCGCGGGCAGGCTGGGTCGAACACGACGCCGCCGAGATCTGGCGCAACACCCGCCGCGTGGGTGCCGCCGCGCTGGCCTCGGCCGAGCTGACCGCCAAGGACATCGTCGCCTGCGGCATCACCAATCAGCGCGAGACGACGGTGATCTGGGACCGCGAGTCCGGGAAGCCGGTCCACAACGCGATCGTCTGGCAGGACACCCGCACCAGCGACGTGTGCGAAGAACTCGCCGGTGACGTCGGCGTCGACCGCTTCCGCGAACGCACCGGTCTGCCGTTGTCCACCTACTTCGCCGGCCCGAAGGTCCGCTGGCTGCTCGACCACGTCGACGGTCTGCGCGAACGCGCCGAGGCCGGTGAATTGTGCTTCGGCACAATGGATTCCTGGATCGCATGGAACATGACCGGTGGTGTCGACGGCGGGCAGCACGTCACCGACGTCACCAACGCCTCACGCACCATGCTCATGGATCTGCGGACGTTGAGCTGGGATGAGGAGATCTGCGAGGCGATGGGCATCCCGATGTCCATGCTGCCCGAGATCCGCAGCTCGTCCGGCGAATTCGGATCGCTGCGCGGGAACGGCCCACTGCCCGACGTCCCGCTGACCGGCATCCTCGGCGATCAGCAGGCCGCCACCTTCGGTCAGGCCTGCCTGAACCCCGGCGAGGCCAAGAACACCTACGGGACCGGGAACTTCCTGTTGCTCAACACCGGCACCGAGCCGGTGTTCAGCGAGCACGGCCTGCTGACGACGGTCTGCTATCGCATCGGTGACCAGCAGACGCGGTACGCGCTCGAGGGATCGATCGCCGTGACCGGGTCGCTCATCCAGTGGCTGCGCGACAATCTCGGCCTCTTCCCGGTGGCGTCGGATGTCGAGAAGCTCGCCGCGGAGGTCGACGACAACGGCGGCGCGTACTTCGTCCCGGCGTTCTCCGGTCTGTTCGCACCGCGCTGGCGCTCGGATGCCCGCGGCGTGATCGTCGGCCTGACCCGTTTCGTCAACAAGGGCCACCTGGCCCGGGCGGCATTGGAGGCCAGCGCCTTCCAGACCCGCGAGGTAATCGAGGCGATGCAGGCCGACGCCGGCATGGAACTGTCCACACTCAAGGTCGACGGCGGGATGGTGGTCAACGAGCTGCTGATGCAGTTCCAGGCCGACATCCTCGACGTCCCCGTGGTGCGTCCCGTGGTCAACGAGACCACCGCGCTGGGTGCGGCCTACGCCGCCGGCCTGGCCGTGGGGTACTGGGAGAGCGAGGACGAGATCCGCGCCAACTGGGCCGAGGACAAGCGGTGGAAGCCCACGATGGCCGAAGAGGAACGGGACCGCCTGTACGCCGAGTGGAACCGCGCCGTCGAGCACAGCTTCGGCCTGGCGTGACCCATGCTTTCGGCGTGACTCAGGCGACGAAGTCGGCGAGGACACCGACGACGCCCGCGCTGCCGCCGAGGGCCGCGGCAGCCTCGTAGGCCGCCTCTCGTAGGGCCGTTCGCGGTGCCTCGGCCGTCGTCGTCACCGACATGGCCGCGAGGACGCAGTCGAGGGCCCGGGCACGCCGGAAGCAGTCGAGCTGGGCGCCGACGTCGCCGCGGCGCTGATGCGCGAACGAGTCGAAGTCATGTTGCGCGGCAACGACTCTCAACGCACCCACGCCCGCCGGGTCGGCGCTGCCCTGCTGGCGCCACTGCCGGATCACGTCGCGGACCTCGGGCGTCGACGCACCCGTCACGTCCATCACCGTCGCGACGAGGAGGTGCAGACACCGGGTGATGTCCTCGTCCGGTACGGCAGAGGCGAGCCGGGCGACACCCCCGGGCAGCCGGTCGACCCGGCTCAACATGTTCGACCCCGCGTGTCCGGCAACGATGTGTCGCCGCCGCCGGTACCCGCGTCGAAGGTGTCCGACGAACGATCCGGCAGGGTGAGCGCCTCCCCCGGCGCGGGCCGGAAGGCAGGGGTCTCGGACGGGGCCGAAGCCCCTCTGGGAATCCAGTCGCCGATGACCGGCGGCCCGACGAGCGGCAGATCGCCGACGATCTCCGCGCCGTGCTCCCGGTTGTGCAGATAGGGCGCAGCCTTGTGCTGGTCGTCGTTCTCGGCCCCGGGCCGGCGGCCCATCGGCGGCGCGCCGGCCGGGCCCACCGGTGGGGTGATCCCGGCACGCGGTGACGCGGTGCTCGCGGCGGGCGGCGTCGATGCCG
>NZ_JAJQJP010000049.1:0-34445 GCF_021245825.1 Gordonia metallireducens
AACCCCCCCCGGCGGCCACGACGCACCCCAGAAATCCCCCGCCGACAACAACTCTCGATCCCCGCCAACCCCATCGGATGCAGCCCGCTTCCACCGAGAACGATCAAGGAGTCATCGATGTACGAGAAGAATGGCGAAAAGTACTTCATCGTCGACGCACACGTCCACCTCTGGGACGCCCGTGAATCCAATCAGCGCAACATCCACGGCAAGCAGTTCATCGATTGTTTCTACGACTACCACCGCAATCTCAGTCCCGAGGAAGAGGTCTGGGATTACGACACCTACACCTACTACGGTCCCGACCGGCTGATGCGTGACCTGTTCGAGGAGGGCCCGGCCGATCACGCGATCTTCCAGGCGACGATCCTGAAGGACTTCTACGTCAACGGTTTCGCCCAGGTCGACGACTCGCTCAAGCTGTGCGAGGACAACCCGGGGCTGCTCACCTACAACCACGCCTACGATCCGCGTCACGGTGAGGCCGGCCTGGAGCAGCTCCGCAAGGACGCCGACATCATGAACCTCAAGGGCGTGAAGCTCTACACCGCCGAATGGTTCGGGGACTCACGGGGTTACAAGCTCGACGATGCATGGTCGCGCCGCTACCTCGAGGAGTGCATCAAGCTGGGCATCAAGAACGTCCACATCCACAAGGGCCCCACCATCCGACCACTCGACCGGGACGCCTTCGATGTGGCCGACGTCGACAAGGTGGCCACCGACTACACCGATCTGAACTTCATCATCGAGCACGTCGGTCTGCCGCGGCTCGAGGACTTCTGCTGGATCGCCACCCAGGAGTCCAACGTGTTCGGCGGTCTGGCCGTGGCCCTCCCGTTCATCCACACCCGTCCCCGCTACTTCGCCCAGATCATCGGCGAACTCCTCTACTGGATCGGTGAGGACAAGATCCTGTTCGCCAGCGACTACGCACTGTGGACGCCGCAGTGGCTCGTCGAGCGGTTCGTCGACTTCCAGATCCCGGAGGACATGACCGAATACGCGCCGATCACCGTGGAGCAGAAGAAGAAGATCCTCGGTCTCAACGCGGCGGCCCTGTACCCGCACATCGAGGTCCCCGAGGAACTCAAGCTCCCGACCAGCGCGGGCGATCCGGAAGTCGAGGTGGCCGCCGGCGCGAAGGATGCGGTGACGGCATGACCGCGGTCGCTCCCCATCCCGGGTACGTCACCGACACGGCACTCGAGCACGACGTCCTCGCCGCACTCGACACCGTCCTCGATCCCGAACTCGACCAGCCGATCACCGAACTGAAGTTCGTGCGGTCGATCCTGATCGACGAGGCGGGGGTGACCGTGCACCTACGGCTCCCGACGTCGTTCTGTTCGCCCAACTTCGCCTACCTGATGGGATCGGACGCACTCGATGCGCTCGAGGACGTCAACGGCGTCGGCCAGGTCCGGGTGCTGCTCGACGATCACCACGACAGCGACAAGATCAACGCCGGACTCGACGCCCGCGCCGGGTACAAGGGCACCTTCGGCGTCGAAGCTCTCGACAGCCTCGACGAGCTGCGTCTGACCTTCCAGCGCAAGGCCCACACCGCTGCGATGGAACGCTGTGTGGCCGCGGAGATCGCCGCCGGGCGGGTCACGGTCGCCGACGTCGATCGGCTGGCGCTGCGCGACCTGCCACGCGGGCACCACAAGGCGGCGCTCCTGCGACGCCGGATGGAGCTGGGTCTCAGCATCTGCCCCAACAGCCTCGTCGTCGTCGACGAGGAGGGGCACGCGCTGCCGGCCGACCAGATCCCGATGCGGCTGAGATTCGCACGGTCCGTGCGCATCTCGATGGAGGGCAACAGCCACTTCTGCCGCGGTCTGCTCGCCACCCGCTATGCCGACGACGACCAATGCGACGGGGCCAGCGGCCCGGTCATCACCAACCTCCGCGAAACCCCTCGCGCACACCCCCGAAGCGAACAGGAGTAAGCCATGCGCGCAGTCCAGGTCGTCGGCTACCACGACAAACTGCAACTCAACGAGGTCCCGGCCCCCGAGATCACCGGGCCGCACGACGTCATCGTCCGGATCGGCGGCGCCGGTGTCTGCCGCACCGACCTGCACATCCTCGAGGGCCAGTGGGAGGCGAAGAGCGGTGTCGCACTTCCTTACACGATCGGTCACGAGAACGCAGGCTGGGTGGAGGCCATCGGCGACGCGGTCACCAACGTCGCCGTCGGGGACAAGGTGATCCTGCATCCGCTGATCACCTGCGGACTCTGCCGGGCCTGCCGGTTCGGCAACGACGTCCACTGCGAGAACAGCCAGTTCCCCGGCATCGACACCGACGGCGGTTACGCGGAGTTCCTCAAGACCACGGCGCGCAGCGTCGTGAGGATCGACGACTCCCTCGAACCCGCCGACGTGGCGGCACTCGCCGACGCCGGCCTGACCGCGTACCACGCGGCCGCCAAGGTCGCACGGATGACGCGACCCGGCGACACCTGCGTGGTCATCGGCGCAGGAGGTCTGGGGCACATCGGAATCCAGGTCCTCGCCGCGATCTCCGCCCTGCGGATCGTCGTCGTCGACCGGAACCCGGATGCGGTGGAACTCGCCAAACAGGTGGGTGCCGAGATCGGCATCGTCGCCGACGGAACACATGTGCAACAGGTCCTCGACCTGACGGGCGGACACGGCGCCGAGGCCGTGCTCGACTTCGTCGGCGAGGGCGGGGCGACCGCCGAAGGGACCGCGATGCTGCGCCGCGCCGGCAGCTTCTTCGTGGTCGGCTACGGCGAGAACATCGACGTCCCCACCATCGACGTGATCTCCACCGAGATCAACTTCATCGGCAACCTGGTCGGTTCCTACAACGACCTCGGTGAGCTGATGGACCTCGCCGCCCGGGGAAAGGTCAAGCTGCACACCAGCACCTACGCCCTCGCCGATTTCCAGCAGGCACTGGACGATCTCGACGCCGGCCGCGTACGCGGTCGAGCGATTCTTGTGCCCTGACCCTTCGAGGCTCGTCGCTTCGCTCCTCGCACCTCAGGGAGCGAACGGCGGGCCGCCGCCCTCGCTCCTCGCACCTCAGGGAGCGGTAGGGGCCTCCGTATTACCCAGCCGAGATCACACAGCCGAGAACACCACAGAAAGGCAGGACAACCATGGCCAAGGAGTTGCGCTACAACGCCGAAGCGCGACTGCGGCTCGAGCGAGGAGTGAACGCACTCGCCGACGCGGTCAAGGTGACATTGGGACCGAAGGGCCGCAACGCGGTCCTCGAGAAGCTCACCGGCCCACCGACCATCACCAACGACGGGGTGACCATCGCCCGCGAGATCCAGTTGCGCGATCCGTTCGCCAACATGGGCGCACAGCTGGTCAAGGAAGTGGCGATGAAGACCAACGGGGTAGTCGGTGACGGCACCACCACCGCAACCGTGTTGGCGCAGGCCATGGTTCGCGAAGGTCTGCGCGCCGTCGAGCAGGGTGCCAATCCCATGCGGGTGCGCCGCGGTATCGAACGGGCGATCGCGACGGTGATCGACGCGCTGTCGGAACAGTCCGTCGCCCTCGGGGGCCGCAGCGATCTCGAACGCATCGCGACCCTGGCCGCGAGTGACGACGAGGTCATCGGTTCGGCCATCGCCGCCGCGGTCGAATACGTCGGCCGCAACGGTGTCATCACCACCGAGGAGAGCGACACCCTCGGTCTGTCGGTGGATGTCGTCGACGGCATCGAGTTCGACCACGGCTACATCTCCGGATACATGGTCACCAATCCCGAACGGATGGAAGCGGTTCTGGACAACCCGGTGGTGTTGCTGACCAACAAGAAGATCACCTCGGTGCAGGAGATCATGCCGAGCGTCGAGGCGGCCAAACGCGCCGACCGTCCGCTCCTCGTGCTCGCCGAGGACGTCGACGGTCCCGCCCTGCAGCTGCTCGTCGGCGGCAACATGCACAAGACGATGCAGTCGGTGGTCGTCCGGGCACCCGGTTTCGGTCATCGCCGCGTCGCCGAACTCGAGGATCTCGCCGTGGCCCTCGGCGGTCACGTGATCGCGAAGGACACCGGCCTCGAACTTCACGAGGTCTCCCTCGAACACCTCGGACAGTGCGACCGAGTGACCGTCACCGAGGACTTCACCACGATCGTCGGTGCACGGGGCGACCAGACCCTCGTCGACGCCCGCGTCGCGCAACTCGAGGCGCAGCACGCACGTGCGCGGATCGACGCCGACCGGGACAGCCTGGAGCTGAGGATCGCGCGCCTCACCGGCCGAGTGGCGGTCATCCGCGTCGGCGGCGTGACCAGCGTCGAACTGAAGGAACGCATGCTCCGGGTGGAGGACGCCCTGGCCGCGACGCGGGCGGCGGTCGAGGACGGCATCGTCTCCGGCGGCGGAACCGCTCTGGCACAGGCTCATCGGGCTCTCGACGCGCTCGGTGACGTGGCTGGTGACGAAGGGGCCGGAATCGGCGTCGTCCGCAGGTCGATGGCCGAACCGCTGTTCTGGATCGCCACCAACGCCGGCTTCGACGGCGAGGAAGTGGTCAAGGTCGTCAGCGGCCTGCCCCTGGGCCACGGATTCAACGCGATGACAGGCGATTACGGCGACATGTTCGACGAGGGCGTCATCGACCCGGCCAAGGTCACCAAGGCCGCGCTGGAGAGCGCCGCCTCGATCGCCGCGTTGTTGATCACCACCGAGACGGCGGTCGTCGAGGAGGTCTTCACGCACCCGGGTGCGATCGAGGCCCCCGGATTCGGCGATCTCGCCGAGGGGATGGTGCGGCCCTCCAACATCTACTAGCCCACCCCTCCCAGACCCCGGCGGGGACGTCGTCGCTGCAGCGGCGACGGGGGCCGGTCGCGATTGCAGATTCGTTCTCGGCGTGGATCGCGACCGGCCCACTTCCGGCTGTCCGTATCAAGCCCTGACCAGTACGAATTCGGACGAAAACACCTGTTCGTTCACACGCGTGAACGTTGCTTTGTCCGATACACTGCCCTGGAATGAGACCTGCATCACAGTAGAGAGATACGGTCCAGGTGAAGCCCAAGCCAACAGACCAGTCTCGTGAACCCGTCGCCCACGTGGCTCGGGCGAGGGAGAGATTCCTCAGCGACGACGGCGTCGTCGACGATCGCATGTCCGGCGCCGTCCGCGACGCGATCTCCACCTCGTGGCGCCGCTCGCGCTCGTTCAACGTGCAGACCGACCGCTTGGAACTCCCGTTCGTGCGCGAGCCGAACACCGACAGTCCGCTGATGACCGCGGCCCGGCCGGTGCTCGACCAGCTCGCCGCGGACCTGTCGGCCGAGCCGGTGAGCATCATCCTCACCTCGCCGGACGGCGTGGTGCTGTCCCGCGCCGCCGGCTGCGGCGAGCTCCTCGGCCAGCTCGACGCCGTGTCACTCGCCCCCGGCTACAGCTACAGCGAAGAGCACGCCGGCACCAACGGGATCGGGACCGCCCTCGAAACCCGACAGGCCACCCTCGTCACCGGTGCCGAGCACTACGCGGGGTGCCTCGCCCGGCTCAGCTGCGCCGGCGTGCCCATCCGAAATCCCTTCTCCGGCGGACTCGTCGGCGCCCTCGATCTCACCGGGTGGGTCCAGGAGGGCGGTTCCCTGCTGTTGTCGCTGGCCAAGTCCGCGACCGTGCAGATCGAACAGCAGATGCTGGCGAACGCCAGCGAACGCGAATCCCGGCTCCTCTCCGCCTATCTCGCAACCTGCCGGCGCGCGCCCCAGATGATGGTCCTCGCCATCGCCGCCGACGTCGTCCTGATGAACCGACGCCTCCGGCAGAGCATCGACCCCCAGGATCAGGTGTCGATGCTCGAGCACGCCGTCGATCAGACCCTCGAGGTCGCGGCGGGGCGTCGGGTGAACACGCTGCCCAGCGGACGTTCGGTTCGGCTGGCACCGGTCACGGAGTTCTCCCACGCCGAGGACGGTGTCGCGGTCTTCCATGTCCACCTGATGGATTCGGTCACCTCCGCCCCACCGCAGCGCCGATCGTCGAAACCCTCGGTGCTGCCGGGGATCGTCGGACGCAGCTCGTCGTGGCGTCAGGCATGCGACCGCATCGTCCAGCACGTCGGGGACGGTCACTGGATCGCGGTCTCGGGCGAACGGGGTTCGGGCCGGTCGGCGGTTCTCCGCGCGGCGGCGGGACGATACCGGCACGGGACGATCCGCGTGTACGCCGCCGAGGACTTCCAGGACGCCGACACGCTCGACAGCTTCGCCGCCGAGCTCGACACGGACGGTTTCGCGATCATCCTGCGCGACGTCGACGAGTTGCCCGACGACGTACTGTTCGACGTCGCCGAGGTGATGCAGGGACGCGAGCACGCGGGTTGGCTGGGCATGACCCTCAGCTCCAGCGTTTCGACACCCGCCCTGGGTGCCACCCTGCTGCCGTTCTTCTCGCACACCATCGAGGTGCCGCCGCTGCGTCATCGCATCGAGGATCTGCAGGTTCTGGTGCCGACCATCCTCCTGCAACTGACCCGCGGACGGGAACTCGCCGTCGCACCGGACGCCATGCGGCAGCTGAGCAAGTACACCTGGCCGGGAAACGTCGCAGAACTCCGCCAGGCGCTGCGCGACGTGGTCATCCACCATCGGTCGGGGACGATCACGGCGCAACACCTGCCGCCTACCTATCGCGCCCAGAGCCGGCACACCCTCACCCGCATCGAGGCACTCGAGCGGGATGCGATCGTGCGGAGCCTGGAGGAGAACGGCCGGAACAAGGTCGCGGCGGCCAATGCACTCGGGATCTCCCGCGCGACGATCTATCGCAAGATCAAGGAGTTCGGCATCGACGTGTAGTCGGTGCGCAGATCGACGTGTGGTCGGTGGCGCAGAGAGAGGATCGGTGGCGGGCAGGTCGGGACGATACCACCCCCGCCGAATGGCACCGTCCCCGCGACCTGCATCTTCACGCCATAACCGAAGTTATTCACGATCGTGAATCGTCCGTAGTCCATCACGGGACCGCGCACCATGACAAGGAAAAGTGACAAGGTGTGACACTCGTAACAACCGTCTGTAGATTGCTGAACCGGCGTGCAGGCGACTCTCCGATCGAGGGTCGGATACCGAGCGGACGATCGGTAGATGCATGATGATCGGGTGCCCCTGAGACGGGCACCACAACGGCGGTCCGATCACGAGGAAGTGCGATGGCCACACCCATGTCCCGGCGGGACCTCGAGTTCCTGCTGTACGAATGGCTCGACGTCGAGGCCCTGACCTCACGAGACCGTTTCGCGGCGCACTCGCGCGACACCTTCGACGCCGTCCTCGAACTCAGCGCCGACATCGCCATGAAGTGCTTCGCCCCGGCCAACAAGATCGGCGACGCCAACGAGCCCTACATCGGCGCCGACGGCAAGGTCGTCCTCCCCGACGAGGTGGTGTCGGGCCTCGCCGAGTTCCGCAAGGCCGGCCTCATCGCCGCCTCCTTCGACGAGGAACTCGGCGGCATGCAGTTGCCGACCGTCATCCGGCAGGCGTCCGCGGTGTGGTTCCAGGCGGCCAACGCCGCCATGTCGTCCTACAACTTCCTCACCGTCGGCAACGCCAACCTGCTGGCCGAGTACGCGACCCCCGAACAACGCGACACCTGGGTCCGCCCGCTCGTCGAAGGCCGATTCTCCGGGACGATGTGCCTGTCCGAGCCTCAGGCCGGATCGTCGCTCGCCGACATCACCACCAAGGCCGAACCGGCCGGTGACGGCACCTACCGGATCACCGGGACCAAGATGTGGATCTCGGCCGGCGACCACGAACTCACCGAGAACATCGTGCATCTCGTGCTCGCGAAGGCGCCCGGCGGCGGTCCCGGCGTCAAGGGGATCTCGCTGTTCATCGTCCCGAAGTTCCTGCCGGACGGCACCCGCAACGACATCGCCCTGGTGGGCCTCAACCACAAGATGGGCAACCGGGCCACCACCAACACCCTGCTCAACTTCGGCGACGGCACGTTCTCGCCCGACCCCACGCCCGGTGCTGTGGACACTCAGCCCGCTCGCTCCGCTCCCGGCGCTGTCGGGTATCTGGTCGGCGAGGAGCACCGCGGCCTCTCCTACATGTTCCACATGATGAACGAGGCGCGCATCGGCGTCGGATTCCTCGCCACCGCACTGGGTTACGCCGGATACCAGGCGTCGCTGGAGTATGCGAAGGTGCGCACACAGGGACGCCCCGTCGACCAGAAGGACCCGTCGTCGAAGCCGGTGCCGATCATCGAACACGCCGACGTTCGACGCATGCTGCTGGCCCAGAAGTCCTATGTCGAAGGCGCACTCGCCTTCGAGCTGTACTGCAGCGTCCTCGTCGACCAGGCGGCGACGACCGCCGACGCCGAGGAGCGCGCCCGCATCGACCTGCTGCTCGAGGTACTGACCCCGATCGCCAAGAGCTGGCCGTCGCAGTGGTGCCTGGAGGCCAACAGCCTGGCGATCCAGGTGCACGGCGGCTACGGTTACACCCGCGAGTTCGACGTCGAGCAGTACTACCGCGACAACCGTCTCAACCCCATCCACGAAGGGGCACATGGCATCCACGGTCTCGACCTGCTCGGCCGCAAGGTGATCATGCAGGGCGGTGCCGGTCTGGCACTGCTCGCCGAGACCATCGGCGCGACCGTCGCGCGTGCACTCGAGGTGCCGGCCGCCGCCGGGTACGCCGAGACCCTGCAGTCGATCGTCGACCGGCTCGTCAAGGTGACCGCACACATCTGGTCGTCGGGCGATCCGAAGCTTGCGCTCGCCAACGCCACGCTCTACCTCGAGGCCACCGGCCACATCGTCATCGCCTGGATGTGGCTCGAACAACTCCTCGCCGCGGACGGCCGGACCGGCGACTTCTACGACGGCAAACGCGCTGCAGCCCAGTACTTCTTCCGGTATGAACTACCGAAGACCGGTCCGCAGCTCGACCTCCTGACCGCTCTGGACCGCACCACCCTCGACGTCGAACCGTCCTGGTTCTGACCTCACCACCGATCACGACGCGGCGCCGATGCGCCGTGTCACGTAGGAACATGCAAGGGAGACAACGATGTCCGTGATGGATCTGTTCGACACCACCGGCAAGGTGGTCATCGTGACCGGCGCTTCGTCGGGACTCGGTGTCTCCTTCGCCCGCGGCTTCGCCGAGGCCGGCGCCGACGTGGTGCTCGCCGCGCGTCGAGCGGAGAAGCTCGCCGACACCGCCGCCGCCGTGGAAGCGCTGGGCCGCAAGGCGCTCGTCGTTCCCGCCGACGTCTCCGATCCCGAGCAGTGCCAGCGCGTCGTCGACGCGGCGATGGAGACCTTCGGCAAGGTCGACGTGCTCATCAACAACGCCGGCGTCGGCACCGCCTACCCCGCCACCCGTGAGACGCCCGACCAGTTCCGGAACGTCATCGACATCAACCTCAACGGCTCCTACTGGATGGCGCAGTCGTGCGGGCGGGTCATGCAGCCGGGCAGCGCGATCGTCAACATCTCGTCGATCCTCGGCATCACCACCGCCGGGCTCCCGCAGGCCGCCTATGCCGCGAGCAAGGCCGGCGTCATCGGTCTCACCCGCGACCTGGCCCAGCAGTGGGGTTCGCGCAAGGGAATCCGGGTCAACGCCATCGCCCCCGGCTTCTTCGAGAGCGAGATGACCGACACCTACCAGCCCGGCTACCTCGACTCGCAGATGCCGCGGGTCGTGCTGGGCCGCACCGGTCACGGCGAAGAGCTCGCCGCCACCGCGATCTGGCTGTCATCGGCGGCCGCCGGTTACGTCACCGGCCAGACCCTCGCGGTCGACGGTGGCGTCACGATCACCTAGAAGCGACACGCGATTGCCGCAATCGGCGGCCGGGGCGGCCATAGACTGGTCGCAATGGAATCCGCACCCGCTCCCGACAATCCGTTGCATCCCACCCTGCGTGAGCCGGTCAACCAGGTCGATCCGCGCGCCAAGACCCTGTGGCGCATCGGCCCGCTGATCCTGGGCGTACCGGCGACCATCGCGGCCATCGCGGTCGCGGTCGTCGTGCCCGACGCACGGTGGGGTGCAACGCTCGCCGCGATCGCCCTGCTCCTGCTGACCGTGTTCTACACGGTGGTGGTCCCGTTGTGGCGGTACCGCTTTCACCGCTGGGAGGTCAGCGAGGATGCGGTGTACGCCCAATCGGGTTGGTTCGTCCGGCACCGGGTGATCATCCCGATCGCACGCATCCAGGTCGTCGACACCGAGGCCGGTCCCCTGGAACAGCTGCTGAAACTGGGGAAACTCACGGTGACCACGGCGTCGTCGGCGGGCACGATCCACATCGAGGGCCTCGACGCCGAACTCGCCCGCGCGACCGCGTCCGACCTGACCATCCGCACCCAGGCGTTCACCGATGACGCGACCTGAGCCGCAACCCGGTGCGGTGCCGCCGGCCACCCCGGGCCTGCACATCGATGCGCCGGACGAGTGGCATCGACTGTCCCCGTGGATGATGGCGGTGACCATCGTCGAATCGCTCCCCTCGCTGGTCCCGGTCCTCATCGCACTGGTCTTCGCCGGGCGGAGCGCGCCCCTGGTGACACTTATCGCCACCGTGGTCCTCGTGCCGCTGGTGACGGTGGTGCCGTGGCTGACCACCTTCTATCAGGTGACCGCAGAACATGTCCGGGTCCGGAGCGGGTTGGTCACCAAGAAGGTCGCCACCGCCCGCCGCGACCGCATCCGCAGCGTCGACCTCACCGCTTCACTCGTCCACCGTGTGCTGAACCTGCAGAAGGTCACCATCGGTACCGGCGGCGACGAACAGGCGTCGCAGGTCAAACTCCGCGCCGTCACCCTCCCCGAGGCGCGCGCGCTGCACGACAACCTGATGCCGACGGCCGGAACCCGCTCTGCAGCAGCAGCGTCGGATGAGCAGTTCGCTCCCGAGACGCCGACGGCAGCACCCGAGGTGCTCACCAGCTTCCAGAACGCCTGGCTGCGGTACTCACCGTTCTCGATGGGCGGTCTCGCGATCGCCGCTGCGGTCGCCGGCGTCGGGGTCCAGATCGCCAACGACGCAGGCATGTTCGACGAGGGGGTCGGCCTCGCACGCGACGTCTTCGACACCGTGCGGTCGATCCCGCTCGCACTGGTCATCGCCGTGGCCGTGGTGGCCGTGATCCTCATCGGCGCCGTCCTGTCGGTGATCGGGTATGTCCTGAGCTACTGGGACTTCCGCCTCACACGGCATCCCGACGGGACGCTGCGCACCGAACGCGGACTGCTCACCACCAACTCGATCAGCTTCGACGAGAAGCGCATCCGCGGCAGCCACCTGACCGAACCGATCCTTATGCGACCTCTGAAGGGTGCCCGTCTGCAGGCGATCGCGACCGGTGCGACCAAACACCCGCTGCTGCTGCCACCGGCCCCGATGTCCGAGGCGATGCGGGTCGCCGACCTCGTCACCCACGAGCGTTCCGAACTGACCGCCGCGTTGACCGGGCACGGCCGCGTCGCCCGCATCCGCCGCCTGAACCGGGGCTTCCTCTCGGGTCTCGTGATCCTCGTCGGGATCTCGATCGCGGTCATCGGCGGCGCGATCCCGGTCGGCTGGATCGTCGTGGGTGTGCTGGCGCTCGCGGGTTCGATCGGTCTCGGCATGGTGCGGGCCCGCCACCTCGGTCATCGTCTCACCGCCCGGTCGGTGGTCATCGCTCCCCCGACGGTCGCCCGGCAGCGGATCGTCGTCGACCGCGACGGCATCATCGGCTGGGCGAGCAGGTCGTCGGTCTTCCAGCGCCGTGCCGGGGTGAGCACGCTGATCCTCGCGACGGCCGCCGGTTCCGAGCACTACTCGCTCGTCGACGTCGACGACGCGACCGCGGCGGCGATCACCTCCGACGTGACACCCGACTGGGTGGCACCGTTCCTCCGACAGCCGGCCGAGTAGGTCGTCGACGCCCGGGACCGTCGATCAACCGGCGTCGGATAGTGCCTCGAGCAGACGGTCGACGAACGCCGCCTGTGCGGGGTTGAGTTTCTTCTTCGCGGTCTCCGGGTCGAACCACTCGGCGCGGTCGATCTCCGGGAACGACTGCAAGCGGCCCGACCGCGACGGCCACGCCATCTCGAAGGTGTTGGAGACGACGGTCGTCACGTCGAGGTCGCCCTCGACGCCGAAGCCGATGACGGTCTTCCCGCTCTTGAGTTTCACCTCGCCGAGGTCGAGATGCGGGCCATCTGGCACCGGGCTGCCGATCTCCTCGAGGTACTCACGCCGCGCGGCGTCCCACACCGATTCGTCCGGGTCGAGGAGGCCCTTCGGGATCGACCACGACCCCTCGTCGGGCTTGCGCGCCCAGATCGGACCGCCAGGATGGGCGATGAGCACTTCGACGCCGTCCGGGTCGGTGCGTCGGAACAGCAGGATGCCCGCGCTACGGCGAGTCGAGGATGCGGTCACGGGTATATCTTCGCGGAAACACCGCCGACACACGGACGCGCCTTCGCGGAAATACCGGGTCCGTAGAAAACCAGGCATGTCGGTGATCGATGTCGTGAAGAACGGGAAGACCGGTGCGCGTCCGGTCGACGAGATCCCGCCGTTCGTCAAGCTGTTCCCGCTCGGCCTGCAGCATGTGCTCGCGATGTACGCGGGTGCGGTCGCGGTCCCGCTGATCGTCGGCGGCGCGATGGTCGGCGCCGGACAGCTCCAGCAGGGCGACATCGTCCACCTGATCATGGCCGACCTGTTCGTCGCCGGTATCGCGACGATCCTGCAGGCCGTCGGGTTCTGGCGGTTCGGTGTCCGCCTCCCGCTGATGCAGGGCGTGACCTTCGCCGCCGTCGGCCCGATGATCACCATCGGCACCAGCTACGGCATCACCGCCATCTACGGTTCGGTGATCGCCTGCGGCGTGTTCATGATCGCGGTGGCACCGATCGTCGGACGACTCATCCGGTTCTTCCCGCCGCTGGTCACCGGCACGATCATCCTGATCATCGGCGTCTCGTTGATGCGCGTGGCGGCCGGCTGGTTCGGCGGCGGCACCGCGTCCGGCCCCGACTTCGGCGACCCGAAGAACATCGGCTTCGGCTTCCTCACCCTGGCGATCATCGTCGCCATCGAGCGTTTCGCGCCCGACGCCGTCCGCCGCGTCTCTATCCTGCTCGGCCTGGCGATCGGCACGCTGGTGTCCATCCCGTTCGGGATGACCCACTGGGGCAAGGTCGGCGAATACCCGTGGGTGGGTGTGCCGCAGCCGTTCCAGTTCGGCGTGCCCACCTTCGAGATCAGCGCGATCATCTCGCTGATCATCGTCGGCGTGGTGATCATGACCGAGACCACCGGCGACATCGTCGCGGTCGGCGAGATCGTCGACGAGAAGATCACCCCGCGCCGCCTCGCCGACGGCATGCGCGCCGACGGACTCGGCACCGTCCTCGGCGGCATCTTCAACACGTTCCCGTACACGGCGTTCGCGCAGAACGTCGGCCTCGTCGCCATCACCGGCGTCCGCACGCGCCACGTGGCGACCTGTGCCGGCATCATCCTGGTGGTCCTCGGCCTGCTGCCGAAGATGGCGGCGGTCGTCGAGGGCATCCCGCTCCCGGTACTCGGCGGTGCCGGTGTGGCACTGTTCGGCATGGTCGCGGCCAGCGGCATCCGGACCCTCACCAAGGTGAAGTTCAACAACGTCAACGTGCTCGTCGTCGCGATCTCGGTGGGCGTCGCGATGCTGACCGAGGCGAAGATCTACTACACCGACCGCGCTCTCGGCGATGCCCCGGTCGACGTGGTGCTCGACATGTACTCGCAGTTCCCGGACTGGTTTCAGACCATCTTCCACTCGGGCATCTCGGCCGGCGCCATCACCGCGATCCTGCTGAACCTGCTGCTCAACACCCGCAGCGTGTCCATCGATCCGGTCGACTATCACAACACCGGGGACATCGCGGTCGTCGGCGAACCCACGGTCTCGGCCGCCGACGGTGTGCGGGCACCGGCCTTCGACCCGCGAGACGCCCTTGCGGCCGCGGACCCCGACACCCCGCCGGAGACCCTGCGCTACCTCGCCGATCACGACGCGTCGCTACACCAGTTCATCGTGACCAACCCGTCGACCCCGAAGGACCTCTGCGACCACATCAAGAGCCTCGGCGACCCCAAGGTGATGCGGGTGTTCGAGACCTGGGACGGGTACACCGACGGTGGATTCTCACGGCGCGGTTCGTGAGCCCGCGACGTCAGTCGCTGGCCGCCTTAGCGTAGTTGCTCGCGCCGTAGAAGTCGACGGTGACCACAGGCTCGTCGCCGACCACCCAGGCATCGTGTCCGGACGGCAGCGACGTGATCTGCCCGGGCCCGGCGTCGAACTCGGTGCCGTCGGCCATCACGATGTGCAGCACCCCGGACACGTGGTACTGGAAATGCGGGGCCTCGCAGAGTTCGGTGCCGGCGATCGGTTTCACGTCGACCGACCATCGCCAGCCGGGCTGCAACTCCAGCCGGCCGATCTCGGAATCCCCGACGTTGAGCACGTTCATCCGGCCGTGGCCGAAGGTGCGGACCTCGTCTGGTGAGGCGAAGTCGCG
Source organism: Gordonia metallireducens (assembly GCF_021245825.1). Classification (NCBI taxonomy): domain Bacteria; kingdom Bacillati; phylum Actinomycetota; class Actinomycetes; order Mycobacteriales; family Gordoniaceae; genus Gordonia; species Gordonia metallireducens. Next base: position 14,566 of record NZ_JAJQJP010000049.1, read on the forward strand.
GTGCTCGGTGCGATGCTCGGTGGCGGTCATGATCCTGCCGCTTTCGGACGATGGAGAGCTGATCCCGACATCTTGACGGTACGATCCGGACCTTGCGGTTCGGTCGCAGCAGGCGCACGATCTGGTCCCTTATGCGACCCTCCAGGGACGGCCCCGTTCTTCACTAATTCAGCAAGGCACTGACAACGGCCGGCCAAACTCCTACGAGGAGATCGTGCTGGCCGTAGGTCTCATCCCAGCCGCGAAACGCCGCTGGTCATGACATCTTGGCGATCGCGGCCATCTTCGCAGCCTTGAATTCGTCCGCGTCGAGGAGACCGCGCTGATGCATATCGGCCAGCCTCTCCAACTCGTGCGCCAAACCACCGCTGCTTTCGCTCACGGTTGTTGGCGCTGGCGCATGCTGGACGATTACCTGCGGACGCTTTGCATCAGCAATTTTGCGCTGCATCTCATTTAGCAGCGGTTGCGCTTCTTGGTACAGCGCTTTCGCAATTGGAAGGCAGTTAGAGAGAGTCCACGGATCATCATGAGCTTTGTTTCGCCCCTTATTGGACGAGCGCCAGTAGTCGTGGTTTCCAGTGCCCTGGTAGCTAGGCGTGAGTACCTCGAGCACCCCTGTTGCGAACCCGCCATTGAATTCGATGTTCGTTATCTCTGCGTACGGAAAAATGGTCTCTCGGCCACCACCGAGGGAGCCAGCCATGAACGAAGTCATGCCACCAGTCTTAGAGATGAGCAACCGGTCCTCGAACGCTACGAGGCGACCCGCCGACCCACCGTTGATGATGAACCAAGGCATTTCGTTGTCATGCGAATGACGGGCAATGGCGTCCCACCACTTGTCCTTCATGTCCGGCCCAATGACGCGAACTTGGTTGCGACGGTCTCGCAGTTCCGCATCCAGCGCGGCTTGGGCGGCGCGCTCCTCTGCTGCCGAAGCAGCCTCTGCCGCTTCCTCGAGTTGTGCAGCTTTCTGGCCCTCACGCACCTCTGGCGCAACGCCGCTCCGCCAGAGATAGTCGGCGTAATACTTTGCGAACTCGACCTCTGTCTTGTCCAACGGACCGAAGTCAACCTCGCCCACGTCTGTGTGCACACGCATGTGCAAACCTTTGCCCTCGAAGTCGAGCCCGCGGATCTGATCTGCGGATACTTCCAACGGCACTCGATGCCTCGAGTCCGCTTGGTTGGTCAGGAATCCGATGATCCGCGCGTTGGTGATCGCAGCACCTTGGGTCACTGGCTTCATCCGGCGCGCGTTTACGAATGCCCACACGACTTCCCCTGGATAGAGATCCTTCCCCTGCAGCGAATTCTCCCACTTCGCCGCATTCTTCTCTTTGACCTTGGAACTCAGCTGGGCCATTTTCACGCACCTTAACTAGTCAGCAAACAGTCAGACACCATCACACGGCACCGACATTCGACCGCTGATTCGCTGAACTTGCGTCTGCTGTTACATGTGTCATCCACAGCCGTCCTCTTCTCGCGGTTTAGAAGTGTGGCAGTCAGCGCTCACGCCCACGCCCCACGCCGAGGCGCTGTCACAACGGTGCAGTACGTTCCATCGAGTGCGCGGGTCAGAGGTGTGGGCGCACGTGGAGTTCGAGACAGGAGAACTATGACCGTCGTGCTGGAAAAGGGTGCCGAGTTCGAATTTGCAGAGGATTCGTCGTTCAGTGCCTACCGATTCGAGCGATGGCCATCGACTGGCTACAGCGTCGTGTCTATCCCTGCACCGACCGGCACTCAGTTCTCGATCGAGACTCCGGTTTGGAACCCTCCCGGCGACTCCTTCCCCGCGACGCGCATCTCCACGGACCTGCCGGTGCCAGCACAAGACAGATTCGGCCGGTCTCTTGCAGACGCGATCCTGACGGTCGACCAGTCCGTGTTCAGGTTTCGGATCGCACGACCCGTCCCAACGACGCGGTAAACCCGACCTTGCGGTTCGTGAGCCCGCGCCCGGCCAGGTGTCGCGGAACGTGGCGACAACCGCCACGAAGGGCGACATCTGCCGACGAGTCGCTCGCTCCTGACCTCTCCGCCCGCCGATTCGGCCTATCGTGGGAGGCATGTCCTCTCGACTCGACCCCGAGGAATCGGTGCCCGACGATCTCATCGTCGACCCCGACGTGCCCCACGAGTGGCCGCACGCGTCGGCCTTCGCCTTCGGTGATGCGACACCGATCGGCGAGACCGATCGCCTGGCGCGCGAACGCGCGGCCTACGAGGCCGCCGGGCACGCCGACCACAACCGAGGCCACGCCGTGGGCGGCTCCGCCGGAAGCACCGAGGGGCAGTAGATGGAGGTCTTGTCCAGCCGGGTGCTCCTGCTCTCGGCAGATCCCGAACGTCTGCAGGCCTTCTACCGTGACCAGCTGGGCCTCCCGATCCACCGGGAGTACCCCGGCGGCATCGTGTTCTTCGCCGGCAACGGACTCATCGAGATCTCGTCGCACATGAAGACCGACGCCCCCGACCCGACGAGCAACGCGGTGCTCTGGTTGCAGGTCCGCGACGCCGAGGCCACCGAGAAGCAGTTCCGCGATCGCGGGGTGACGGTCACGCGTGAGCCGCGGACCGAGCCGTGGGGCCTGATCGAGATGCACGCCGAGGACCCCGACGGACGCACGATCATCGTCGTGGAGATCCCCGCCGATCACCCGTTGCGCAAGGACACCCGCTAGCCGGAGGGCATCGGCGGTGATGAAACCGGTCGGACCGGGCATGACAAACTGGATCGCATGAGTTCCTGGAACGCGCCCACCTGCGCGAGCGGCTTGGATGCCACCGTCGAGCTGCCCGGTTCCAAGTCCATCACCAATCGCGCGCTGGTCCTCGCCGCGCTCGCCGACGGCCCGTCGACCGTCCGCGGAACCCTCCGCAGCCGAGACACCAATCTGATGCTGGGTGCCCTGGAGGCGCTCGGTGTGCAGGTACGCATCGACCCCGCGGCGGAGACGACCGTCTCCCTCATCCCCGGGCCGCTGCACGGCGCCGACGTCGACTGCGGTCTCGCCGGCACGGTGATGCGGTTCCTCCCGCCGCTCGGTGCGCTGGCCGCCGGCCGGGTGCGCTTCGACGGCGACCCGCAGGCCCGGGTCCGGCCCCAGACCACGATCCTCGACGCCCTGCGCGGACTCGGGGTCGGGATCGAAGGCGATCGGCTGCCCTTCACCATCGACGGCACCGGGCGCGTGCGCGGCGGCGAGGTCACCATCGACGCGTCGGGATCGTCGCAGTTCGTGTCGGGTCTGCTGTTGTCGGCGGCCCGGTTCGACGAGGGGCTGGTCATCCGCCACGTCGGACCGCCCGTTCCGTCGACTCCCCACATCGACATGACCGTCGAGATGCTGGCGACCGCCGGCGTCGAGGTCGACACCTCCGAACCCGATGTCTGGCGGGTGTCGCCCGGTCCGATCCGGGCCGTCGACTGGACCGTCGAACCCGACCTGTCGAATGCGGCTGCGTTCCTGGCCGCCGCCGCGGTGACCGGTGGGGAGGTCCGGGTGCCGTACTGGCCGGCGGTCACCACGCAGCCCGGCGCACGCATCGCCGACGTCCTGGCCGCGATGGGCTGCACCGTCGAGCACCTCGAGGGCACCCTCACCGTCCGCGGTCCCGAGGTGCTGAAGGGTGTGAACCTCGACCTGCGCGACATCGGTGAGCTGACCCCGACCATCGCCGCACTGTGCGCCCTCGCCGACGGCGAATCGGAGCTGAGCGGAATCGCTCATCTGCGCGGCCACGAGACCGACCGGTTGGCGGCCCTCACCACCGAGATCACCCGGCTCGGCGGGATCTGCGCCGAGACCGAGGATGGACTCCGGATCACCGGGACGAGCCTGCACGGCGGGACGTGGGAGTCCTACGCCGATCACCGGATGGCCACCGCCGGCGCCATCATCGGACTCGTGACACCCGACGTCGTGGTCGACGACATCGAGACGACGAGCAAGACCCTGCCCGACTTCCCCGGTATGTGGCAGCAGATGATCGGGCGCCCTTGAGCCGGCGGGCAGCCAGCTACGACGAGTCCGACGTCCGGGTTCGTCCCGGCAAGGGCACCCGGCCGCGCACCAAGACCCGCCCGTCCCACGACGACGCCGAGCAGGGCATGGTCGTGTCGGTGGACCGCGGTCGCTGGGGTGTCGTCCTCGGCGGCGACCCGGACCGTCGCGTCGTGACGATGAGGGCGCGGGAACTCGGCCGGACCCCCATCGTCGTCGGTGACGACGTGTCGGTGGTCGGCGACCTCTCCGGCAAGCCCGACACCCTGGCGCGGATCGTGCGCGTGGCCGAACGACGAAGTGTGTTGCGGCGCACCGCAGATGACTCCGATCCCTACGAGCGGATCGTGGTGGCCAACGCCGATCAGCTGCTGATCGTCACCGCGATGGCCGACCCGCCCCCGCGCACGGGATTCGTCGAACGCACCCTGGCCGCGGCCTACGTCGGCGGCCTCTCCCCCATCCTGTGCCTCACCAAGTCCGATCTCGCCGATCCGGCCGAGTTCACCGCCGCCTTCGCCGATCTCGATCTGCCGGTGATCCGCGCCGGACGCGACGATCCGCTCGACGAGATCCTCGACGCACTGCGCGGGCACATCACCGCCTTCATCGGACACTCCGGGGTCGGCAAGTCGACACTTGTGAATCGTCTTGTCCCCGATGCGTATCGGGCGACCGGCGTCGTGTCCGGGGTCGGCAAGGGACGCCACACCTCGACCCAGTCGGTGGCACTGCCGTTACCCGGGGACTCGGTCCCGCGCGGCTGGGTCGTCGACACCCCGGGCATCCGGTCCTTCGGACTGGCTCATGTCGGCCCCGACGACATCATCGCGGCGTTCGACGACCTCCGCGACGCCATCGAGGAATGCCCTAGGGGCTGTACGCATCTCGGCCCGCCGGCCGATCCGGAATGCCGCCTCGACGAACTCGAGGGCCACTCCTACCGGCGCGGCATGGCCGTGCGCCACCTACTGGCAGCGGTCAGCGGATCGCTCAGCGACGACGACGCCGCGCCCGCAGCTGGCGAATCGCCGTCTTGAGTCCGGCCGCCCGCGGCATCCCCGCGAAACGCTTCTCCGACGCGGTTTCCGGTGCGTCGTCGGCGGTCGCGCGCAGGAGCTGATCGGGCAGGGCCAGCTTGTTGATCGTGCGCAGCGTCTGGAAGTACTGCACCGCAAGCGAACCCGTCGTGTACGGCAGGTCGTACTTGTCGCACAGCGCGCGCACCCGCTCGGCGATGTCGGCGTAGCGGTTGCTCGGCAGGTCCGGGTAGAGGTGATGCTCGATCTGGTAGCAGAGGTTGCCGCTGAGGAACGCCATCGCCGGACCGGCGTCGAAGTTCGCGGTGCCGAGCATCTGTCGCAGGTACCACTGGCCCTGCGTCTCGTTCTCGAGCGACTCGACCGTGAACTTCTCTGCGCCATCCGGGAAGTGGCCGCAGAAGATCACCACGTACGCCCACAGGTTGCGGATCAGGTTCGCAGTGAGGTTCGCCGTCAGCGTGTGCTTGAAATTGGGTCCGGTCAGCGCCGGGAACAGGACGTAGTCCTTCGCGACCTGCTTGGCGATCTTGCGACCGAACTCCTTCATCTGCGGGATCGCGACCTCTTTGGGCTTCTCGCCCTGGATGACCTCTTTGAGGCCGAGATCGTGCAGTCCGATCCCCCACTCGAAGGTCGCCGCCAGCATCACGTTGAAGAACGGCTGGAAGAGTCGGCGCGGCTCCCACGGTTCGTCGCGGGTCACGCGCAGGATCTTGTAGCCCACGTCGTGATCCATCCCGACCACGTTCGTGTACTTGTGATGGATGTAGTTGTGGGAGTGCTTCCAGTGCGGCGAGGCGCACACCATGTCCCATTCCCAGGTGGTCGAGTGGACCTCCGGGTCGTTCATCCAGTCCCACTGCCCGTGCATCACGTTGTGCCCGAGCTCCATGTTCTCGATGATCTTCGAGAGGGCGAGCGCGCCGGTGCCGAGTACCCAGAGAGGCCGCGAACGACTGCCGAGCAGCGCAACGCGTCCGGCAACCTCTAGCGCTCGATGCGCCAGGATCGTGCGTCGCAGGTACTTGACGTCACGCATCCCCCGATCCGCCTCGATCTCGCGGCGGAGGGTGTCGAGTTCGGCACCCAGCGCCTCTACGTCGGCGTCGGTCAGATGCGCGTACTCGTTGATGTCAGTGATGGCCATTGAGCCCCATTATGCCGACCTTCTCGTTTCCCTGCGCCGCCGCGGGGTGCGGCCACACGTCCACGACGATCAGGCGGCAGCCTCGTCGTCACCGCGCGCCGTACGCAACGGTGTCACCACGGCACGGCCTCCACGAGCGGCCCGACGACGCTCACGCAGACCCGCGATGGCCGAACGCAGGCCACGACGGGTACCGGTCTTCTCGTCGACGGTCGCCTGGAGTCGAGTGCCCTCGGGCAGTCCCTGCTTGAAACGGCGCTCGGATGCGGTCTCCGGCGCATCGTCGGCGGTCGCCTTGAGGTACTTGTCCGGCAGCGAGAGCTTGGCAATGGTCCGCCAGGTCTTGGCGTACTGCACCGGGAACGGACCCGAGGTGTAGGGCAGGTCGTACTTGTCGCACAGCGCGCGCACCTTCACCGCGATCTCGGCGTACCGGTTGCTCGGCAGGTCCGGGAAGATGTGGTGCTCGATCTGGTACGAGAGATTGCCACTCAGGAACGCCAGGACGAACCCGGAGTCGAAGTTGGCGCTGCCCAGCATCTGGCGTAGGTACCACTCGGCCTGGGACTCGCTGTCGATGTCCTGCTTGGTGAACTTCTCCGCACCGTCGGGGAAGTGGCCGCAGAAGATGACGGCGTTGCTCCACACGTTGCGGATGACGTTGCCGAGCGCGGTCGCGGTCGCGGCCTTGCGGTAGGCGTTGACGTAGCCGACCTTGTGCCCGGTGGTCGCGCTGACCAGCGCCGGGTAGGCGAGGTAGTCCTTGGCGACCTGCTTGCCGATCTTCGACAGCACGTCGGCGACATCGCGCTTGTGCTGTTCCTGCTCCTCCGGCGTCCGGCGCTTCTTGCCCAGCTCGAGGTGTTGCACGGCGACGCCGTACTGGAACGCGAGCGCGAGGATCGTGTTGTAGACGAGGTTGCCGTAGTTGAACGGACGCCACCGCTGATCACGGGTGACGCGCAGCAGGCCGTAGCCCACGTCGTCGTCCATGCCCAGCACGTTCGTGTACTTGTGATGGATGTAGTTGTGGGTGTGCTTCCAGTGCGCCGAGGGGTCGGTGTTGTCCCACTCCCACGTCGAGCTGTGCACCTCGGGATCGTTCATCCAGTCCCACTGCCCGTGCATCACGTTGTGCCCGAGCTCCATGTTCTCGACGATCTTCGCCACGCCGAGCGCACCCGCACCGGCCCACCAGAGCGACTTCTTGGTGGAACCGAACAGCATCGCGCGTCCGGCCAGTTCGAGGCCGCGCTGGAAGCGGATGGTGTTGCGCAGGTAGCGGGCGTCACGCTCGCCCCGGCTGGCCTCGACCTCCGCGCGGATCGCGTCGAGCTCGGCACCGAGCGCCGCGACGTCCGCCTCGGACAGATGTGCGTACTCGGGGATGTCCGTGATTGCCATACGTGTGGTCCCTTCGCAGGTGGGATGGGTCTCGGCGGGGATCGACGACGACCTCTACACCGACCGGCTCACGCCGGATCTCCGACCCTTACGTTTCCGTAACTTACGCAAGCGTAGGTTACGTGGCGCGGGTGTGTCCAGCGGTGAGCCGCGGTGACGGCACGGATTTTCTGCGACGTTGGGGGGGTTTCGACAGGCTCAACCGGCGGGGATGCTCAACCGGCGGGGGTCGAGCTCGACCGGCGGGGTCGAGTTCTACTGGCGGGGCCGGTTCGACGAACGGGGATCAGCTACCCGCGGCCTCGCGATAGTCGTCGATGAACAGTTCGAAACCGATGAGGTCCTCGAATACACCGTCGGACCGGGCGGCGAGCTTCTGCCTGCTGACCTCGCGGAAGCCGGCCACGCGGGCGAGTTTCTTGCTGCCCTCGTTGCTGTCGGCGGCGAACAGGGTCAACCGCCGGAAGCCGAACTTCTCGAACGCGTACCGCACGGACGCCGGGAACGCCTCTGCCAGAACACCTTTCCCTCGTGCTTCGGGATGGGTGTAGAAACCGGCCTCGGCGCCGGTGACCTCGTCGATGTGCAGGAGCGTGATGTCACCGAGGTAGTCATCGGTCTCCAGATCGGCGACGGCCCAGGTGCAGGTGAGGCCCTGCGCCGCGGTCCACCACTTGCGCAGACGCTCGGCGGCCGCGTGCTCGAGTTCCAGCGGATCAGGTCGCGCGAAGAGGTACTTGCGGGACACCGGGTCGTCGAGCGTCTCGCGGATGCGGGGGTCGTCGTGTTCGGCGAGGGGCCGGAGGCGGAACCGCTCGGTCTCGAAGACATCGGTGCGCCACTCGGTCTTCGGCTCCCGCACGTCATCGGCGCGCAGCGAACCCACCCACGCGTCACGGATGTGGCCGCGGACCTCCACCCCGTCCGGGACCGCGGCATCGAGCCGGAAGCCGCAGGAGTGTGCGACGCGCAACGCGTCGATGTTGCCGGCGACCGTCGTCCAGCGGACGACCTCCTTGCCGGCCTCGCCGAAGGCGTAGTCGACCGCGAGGAGGACCGCGCGTTTCATCACGCCCCAGCCGCGGGCGTCGGGATGGAGGTCGTAACTGAGACTGCTGAGCGGGCCCTCTCCCGCGAGGTCGACGGTGCCGACGAACCGGCCGTCGAACTCGACGGCCCACAACATGCGGGAACCGTCCGCCCAGGATCTGGGCGCATAGTCGAGGGCGAATCTCTCGGCGGCGGCGCGACTGTACGGCGCCGGGACGGGTGTCCACCGCATCATGGCCGGATCGGCCGCGAGCTCGACCATGCGATCGAGATCTCGGGGCTCATGAGGCCGCAGCGTCACCCCGCCGTCGGTGAGAACGGGGACGTTTTCGGGAATCGGGACCGCGGCTTTCACCGGTCAACCCTCGGGCCGAACGGGACGGGTCCCAGCACTGTGACCAAGCACGATTCGAGCGTACCGGCAGTACCCGGGAGGTCGCCGGGTCAGCGACGAACTGGCAGGTCAGACGTCGAGCGTGCAGTCCCCGGCAGCCGCGCTGACGCACGTCTGGATACGTTCGCCCTCCACATGCTCGACGCCGGAGCGCAGATCGCGCACGCAGCCTTTGTCGAGCATCACCACGCAGCTCTGGCAGATACCCATGCGGCAGCCGAACGGCATGATTTCGCCCGCGGCCTCCCCGGCCTCGAGCAGGGTCGTCGCGCCGTCGACCTCAGTGGTCTTGCCCGAGCGCTTGAAGGTCACGGTGCCACCCTGGGCGCCCACCACACCGCGTTCGAGGGCGAACCGTTCGATGTGGAGCTGCTCGTCCAGGCCGGCGTCGGAGTAGAGACGGTGCAGGCCGTCGAGGAATCCGGCCGGTCCACACGCCCAGGTCTGACGCTCGCGCCAGTCGGGACACAGGCTCGGCAGCGACTCCGGGGTGACCTTGCCCGCTGTGCGCGTGTATTGCACATGGAGGTCGACGAGGCCCGACGACGCCATCGCCTCGAGTTCGTCGGCGAACAGCAGGTCGGCCTCGGTGGGCGTCGAATGGATCAGCCGGATGTCGGTGGTCTGATTGCGCTGCCTGACCGTGCGCAACATCGAGATGATCGGGGTGAGTCCACTACCGGCCGTCGCGAACAGGATCTTCTCCGGCAGCGGGTCGGGCAGGACGAACTCACCACGCGGCGCGGCGAGACGCACCACGGTGCCGGGAGTCAGGCCGTTCACGAGGTGAGAGGACAGGAAGCCCTCCGGCATCGCCTTCACGGTGATCGCGATGGTCTTGTCGTTCGCCGACGCGTCCGGGGTCGAGGTGAGCGAGTACGACCGCCACGTCCACCGACCGTCCATGAGCACGCCGATGCCGACGTACTGGCCGGGGGCGTAGTCGAACGAGAACCCCCAGCCCGGACGGATCCGGATGGTCGCGGTGTCCTCGGTCTCCCGGTTCACCGAGATGACCTTGCCGCGCAGTTCTCGGGCCGACCACAGGGGGTTGGCGAGATGCAGGTAGTCGTCGGGCAGCAACGGCGTCGTGATGCGGGTGACCGCCGCACGAACCCACTGAGCACCGCGGCTACGCGCCGCGACCCCGGCCACCGGTTCTTCGAATCGCTCGAGCAGACCCAACGCACACACCGCCTTCGATGTCAGGAACACTGCGCCTGACACTCTAACCTACGCAACCGTAGGTTAGCGCCATCGAGGATCGACGACCGATCTCAGAGCAGTTCGAGCAGGAACGGCAGCTCCTGGGTGGCGTACCAGGCGAGGTCGAAGTCCTCGATGTCGCCGATGGCCAGTTCGGCGTCCAGGTCGCCCATGTCGGCGGCATCGATGACGACCACGGCGGCCCGGACCTTGTCCTCCGCCTCCTTCACGTCGACGTGGACCGAGGCGATCGCGGAGAGCGGGATCGTCCCGCCGACCTTGACCACGGCGTCGTCGAGATCCGGACGCAGTTTCACGTCCTCGACGTCGGCGGCGACGACCACGCGGCGCGGCGGCAGCGACGGGGTCACTCCCGGCTTCGTCACCGCCTCGTCCGCGGCGAGATCGTGCTCGGCCTCGGGGTCGCCGGATTCCGGCGCCTCTCCGGCGAGAAGGCGCAGCGACGCCCGGGCGGCCTCCCGCATCGCGACCTCCGAGAGCTCCTCGTCGTCCCCCGAGACGAATGCCTCACGCAGCGCCGGGGTCAACGCGAACCCGGTTCCGCCGATCGGCCGGAACTCGCCCTCGGAGTTGAGCTGCATCAGCATTGCCAATGTCGCCGGCAGGTAGACCCTCATTCGACCATCGCTCTCATAGAACGACCGCTCCCACGCGGTCCGATTGCGGTACCCGCTCACCTTAGCCGCGCCCCGGCTCAGTCGGTGATCAGCAACTCCTCGAAGGACTCCGTGACGTAGTCCGCCAGAACGGGCAGGTCGGGAATGACCCCGCGGTCGGCCATGAACGAGAACTGCAGCCGGTCACCATATTCGACGACGCTGACGGCAAGTGCCCTCTGCGAGACGAGAACCGGGATGTAGAAGATCTCGTGGACCGGCGCGCCGAGCACGTACCGGTCGGCAACCGGGGCGGTGCTCATCGCCACCGGGACGTTGTACCCGCGACTGTCGAGCGACCGGAACGCGCGCGAACTGAAGTCGGCGAAGGGCACGAGCCCGAGCTCCGGGAACAGCGGGCTCGGCCCGGTGCTCATCCGGCGCGGCGACTGCGCATAGCGCTCGGCGAGGCCCGCGACCTGGGCGAGGCGCACCGTCGGATTCGACTCCCCGACAGGCAGGTCCGTCACGAAACTCGGTTTGCCGACGTTGATCCAGCCCGGCTCCGCATCCGCCTCGACCTCCACCCCGGGGTCGCGCGGCGACAGCGGTATCACGACGCGGACGGTGTCGGCCGGTACCGCCGCCGGGTCGACCGACAACATCCACCGGCGCACCACGCCCGAGATGATGGCGAGTTCCACATCGTTGACGGTGCAGTTGTGGTGTTCGGCGATCTTCGCGCAGTCGCGGCGCGGGACCGACGCCGTGGTGAACGTGCGGGTCGTCGTGCCCGTGTTGTTGAGCGGGCTGCGCGGCGCGTGGTCGGAGAGCTGCCCGACGACGTCACCGGCCCGGCGGACGGTCCGGCCGACCACCGACCGCATCTCGGCGACCAGGCCGTTGCCGTGCACCACGGTCTCGACGAGATCGCCCGGGCGCGCCATCGCCTCGGCGAGCGCACCCACGACCAGGTTCGCCGACCCCGGCGGCGAGCCGGGCATCCACAGCTCCTCGGGCAACTCCTCCGGCTCGTCGGTGGGGTCGCAGATGACCTCGCTGATCTCGGGATGGTCCGGACCGTCGATCAGGCACCGGTGCGACTTGGTGAGGATCGCCAGGCGGCCGTCGGCCAGGCCCTCGATCAGGTACATCTCCCACAGCGGCCGAGTGCGGTCCAACGGGCGGGACATCACCCGGGAGATGAGCTCGGCGAGATCCGCGGGACCACCGGGCCGAGGCAACCCCGAGCGCCGAATGTGGAAGTTGATGTCGAAATCCCGGTCGTCGACCCACACCGGGCGGGCGAGTCCGAGCGTGACCTCGCGGACCACCTGCCGATACCGGGGCGCCAATTGGAGCCGGTTCTCGACCAGCGACACGAGCGACTGGTAGTCGAGAGCGGGTCGACGGGACGCGGTCCCGTTCTCCCCGGTCGTCGGTTCACCCGCCCTCTTCGGCTCGCCGGCGCAGGGATCCACGACCAGCAACGCCCCGAGATGCGTTGTCGACCGGGAATCGTCGAGGAAGTAGTACATCGCGTCGCGCGGCGACAAACGGTTCACCACGCCGCCGATCCTAGCCGTCCGGCTGCGTCTGGGCCGGACTCGACGGGGTCAGCAGAACTCGAGGGCCACGAGCTGCCAGCGGTACTCGACCTGACCGAGACCTGATCGGGCCCCGGCGCCGCCTGGGCGCGGATCGTTCCCACGCACGCGGCACGGCTTGCGCTCCACGCGCCCGGCGAAGGCCCGAACACGCCCACCACCGAGGTAGGACCCGAACACCTCGGCCGCACTGGTGTCGCACAACTGGACGTGCACACGCTGGAGGACCGTACCGCGAGCGGGCGGACCCCCTGGGGCACCGGCGGATTCGGCCACCCGGAAGGCGTCGTGACGAACCAGGGCGGCCACCTGATCGGCGATCGACGGCGACACGGAGTCCCCGAGATGCGCTATGCCCCTCCGACGGTCGATGACCTCGAAGAGCAGTCGCGACGTGGCGACGGTGAACCGCCGGGCCTCCACCGCGGCGGCCAGGGTCTTGCGTGAGGGTCCAGCACCGGGACGCGGCCGCGGGAACACGGCGCGCACCGTCCCGGAACCGACCGCCCCGGCACCCATCGCGCCGGGCCCGGCCGGCTCATACGTCGGGGCGGGCAGTACCCGAACCCGCGGCGTCCGTGTACCGACGGGAGGAGCGGAGGTGAGTGTCTGCATGGGGATTGGACGCAGCCACTCCCCTGCCGGGTTCCACTTTTCCCGAAATTTTTCTCAGCGGCGCTGTTTCTTGGCCTTCGGCGGCTTCGGACGGCTGCCCTTGGTGTTCGCCCGCGCGGCCGCGCGTCGCTCACGCCGGCTGGCCGAGTCGGCGGCACCGGCCAGTTCCTCCTCCTCGGAGTGGACGACCGTACCACCGCCCTCGTCGGGGCCGGAGAACGTCATCGGCACCTCGCCGTTGGAGGTCCCGGAACCACGCAGGGCTGCGGGGACCTGAGAACCGGTGTCGGCCGCCGGCGCCGGTTCGGGTGCACCCGCTCCGACCGCGGCACGGAGATCGGCGGCGGTGGGCAGCGGCGCCTGCTGCGCCGGCTGCTCGGTCTGCACCTGCGCGTTGAACAGGATCCCGAGTGCTTCCTCCTTGAGGCCCTCGAGCATGCCGTTGAACATGTCGAAGCCCTCGCGCTGGTACTCGACCACCGGGTCGCGCTGCGCCATCGAACGCAGGTGGATGCCCTCGCGGAGGTAGTCCATCTCGTACAGGTGGTCGCGCCACTTGCGGTCGAGAACGCTCAGCAGGACGCTGCGCTCGAGCTGGCGCATGGCGCCCTCACCGGCGATCTCCTCGATCGCCTTCTCGCGCTTGTCGTAGGCGGCCTTCGCGTCGGCGACGAGGGTCTCGCGCAGTTCGTCGGCCGAGATGTCGTCGCGCTCACCGTATTCCGTCTCACCGACAACCGCTTTGGGGTCGAGTTCGATCGGGTACAGGGTGCGCAACGCGGTCCACAGCTCGTCGAGATCCCAGTCCTCGGCATAGCCCTCGGCGGTCGCACCCTCGACGTACGCGCTCACGACGTCGTCGATCATCTGCTTGACCTGCTCGTGGTGATCCTCGCCCTCGAGGATCTGCCGGCGCTCGGCGTAGATGATCTTGCGCTGCTCGTTCATGACCTCGTCGTACTTGAGGACGTTCTTGCGCATCTCGAAGTTCTGCTGCTCGACCTGGGTCTGAGCGCTGCGGATGGCCTTGGTGACCATCTTGGCCTCGATCGGCACGTCGTCGGGCAGACGGCTCATGATCGCCTCGAGCGCACCGCCGTTGAAGCGACGCATCAGTTCGTCGGCAACGGACAGGTAGAACCGCGACTCACCCGGATCGCCCTGACGACCGGAACGGCCGCGCAGCTGGTTGTCGATACGGCGGGATTCGTGTCGCTCGGTGCCGAGCACGTACAGGCCGCCGGCCTTGCGCACGGCCTCGGCCTCCTCGGCGGCCTCGGTGCGCGCGACCTCGATGGCCTCGTCCCAGGCGGCCTCGTACTCGTCCGGGGTGTTCACCGGGTCGAGTCCGGCCTTGCGCAGGCGGGTGTCGGCGATGATGTCCGGGTTGCCGCCGAGCACCACGTCGGTACCGCGGCCGGCCATGTTGGTGGCCACCGTGACCGCCCCGAGGCGACCCGCCTCGGCGATGATCTGGGCTTCCTGCTCGTGGAACTTGGCGTTCAGGACGCTGTGCGGGATCTCGCGCTTCTTCAGCTGACGGGACAGGTACTCCGAGCGCTCGACGCTGGTGGTACCGATCAGCACCGGCTGACCGATCTCATGACGCTCGACGATGTCGTCGACGACGGCGGCGAACTTCGCCTCTTCGGTCTTGTAGATCAGGTCGCCCTGATCCTTGCGGACCATCGGCCGGTTGGTCGGGATCGGCAGCACACCGAGCTTGTAGATCTGGTCGAACTCGGCGGCCTCGGTCTCGGCGGTACCGGTCATGCCCGACAGCTTGTCGTAGAGGCGGAAGTAGTTCTGCAGGGTGATCGTGGCGAGAGTCTGGTTCTCGGCCTTGATCTCGACGCCTTCCTTGGCCTCGATCGCCTGGTGCAGACCCTCGTTGAAGCGGCGGCCGTCGAGGACACGACCGGTGAACTCGTCGACGATCAGGACGTCGCCGTTGCGGACGATGTAGTCCTTGTCGCGCTGGAACAGCTCCTTGACCTTGATCGCGTTGTTCAGGTAGCTGACCAGGGGCGAATTCGCGGCCTCGTAGAGATTGTCGATGCCGAGACGGTCCTCGACGAACTCGACGCCGGCCTCGTGCACGCCGATCGTCTTCTTCTTGATGTCGACCTCGTAGTGGACATCCTTCTCGAGCAGCGGCGCGATGCGCGCGAACTCGGTGTACCACTTGCTCGACCCCTCGGCGGGGCCGGAGATGATCAGCGGGGTACGGGCCTCGTCGATGAGGATCGAGTCGACCTCGTCGACGATCGCGTACGCGTGGCCGCGCTGGACGAGGTCGGCGAGCGAGTGCGCCATGTTGTCGCGCAGGTAGTCGAAGCCGAACTCGTTGTTGGTGCCGTAGGTGATGTCGGCGGCGTAGGCCTCGCGGCGTGCAGACGACGACATGCCGGTGAGGATCACCGCGGTCTCGAGGCCGAGGAAGCGGTGGACGCGTCCCATCCACTCCGAGTCGCGCTTGGCGAGGTAGTCGTTGACGGTGACGACGTGGACGCCCTCACCTGACAGCGCGTTGAGGTATGCCGGGAGCACACAGGTGAGGGTCTTGCCCTCACCGGTCTTCATCTCGGCGATGTTGCCGTAGTGCAGCGCCGCGCCGCCCATGATCTGGACGTGGAAGTGCTTCTGGTCGAGCACGCGCCAGGCCGCCTCGCGGGCCGTCGCGAAGGCCTCGGGCAGCAGTTCGTCGAGCGTCTCACCATCGGCGATACGTTTCTTGAACTCGTCGGTCTTGGCACGCAGTTCGGCGTCGGACAGCGCCTCGAACTCGTCGGACAGCGCCTCGACGTGCGACGCGATCGCGTCGAGTCGCTTGACCATGCGGCCTTCGCCGACACGCAACAGCTTGTTCAGCACCGTGGATCGAGTCCCTCACCTGTAGAAAACACACGGAATCCGGCCCGTGCGAACGCACAGACCGGATCCCATGGTAGCGAG
This sequence comes from Gordonia metallireducens, assembly GCF_021245825.1. NCBI lineage: Bacteria > Bacillati > Actinomycetota > Actinomycetes > Mycobacteriales > Gordoniaceae > Gordonia > Gordonia metallireducens. Next base: position 30,620 of record NZ_JAJQJP010000049.1, read on the forward strand.
GTGAGCTGAGCAGACCCTGATCGACCGGCACGTTACCGGGACGACTTCATCCCTTCGGATTCGCGCGCGGACGTCGGGACGGCTCAGCCCGCGTTCATGTCAGGCGGATGAGGCCGTAGTCGAAGGCGTGCCTGCGGTAGACGACCGACGGCTTGTCGCTCTCCTTGTCGTGGAACAAGAAGAAGTCGTGCCCCACGAGCTCCATCTCGTAGAGGGCGTCGTCGACCGTCATCGGCACCGCGGTGTGCTCCTTCACGCGCACGACCTGACCGGGCGTGTAGTCGTCCACGTCGTCGTAGTCGGACTTGGTGGAATCGGCCAGGGCTGTGCCCGGATCACCGACGAAACCGTCGACGGACAGCTGGTTGTCCCGCAACGGCGGTGCGCCGATCTCGGTGGCCTCGGCCACCGACAGCGGCCGGCGGTTGCCGTGGTGCACGCGGCGGCGGTCCTTCACCCGACGGAGACGGGACTCGAGCTTGTCCAGGGCACGCTCGAGTGCGGCGTAGAAGTTCTCGCCGCACGCCTGCGAGCGCACGATCGGGCCCTTGCCCTTCGCGGTGACCTCCACCTTCTGACAGACCTTGGCCTGCCGACGGTTCCGATAGTGCTTCAGCTCGACGTCGAATTCGTAGATCGTCGGATCGAATCGCTCGAGACGTGCGAGCTTGTCGCCGACGTAGATGCGGTAGTGGTCGGGTATCACGACGTTGCGGCCGCTGAACACGATCTTGGCGATGGGCTCGGCGGGTTCGTCGGCGTCCACCGTTCCGGGTGGACGGACGAACGCGAACTCCTGGTCGTCGGAGTCGTTCTGGGCGGGTTGGTGATCGGGCTCGAGGCCCTCCTCCACGGTCGGCCTGGGGTCCGCGATTTTCGGTTCGCGCTGGCCTTTGCGGTGGATGACTGTGGACATTCAACTACCTCCTGAATTGTTCCCGGCGGCGGTTGGGTCATCGTGATCTGTTGTCGCACTGATGATGTGGTCGACGCCGAGGATTTGTCCATGCCAGCTGACAGCTGACACTCATCGACAGGGGCATCACCTCCCGAAAAATCGGTCATTTCCGGCGCGGGGACTCAACTGTCCTCCCGGCAACCCGATGTACCCAAGACCGTAGTCGCAAGTTCAGGTATCGGCCACGTTTTGACCCGCCGCGTCGGGTATCCCGGGACAAGTGGGGACCGAGGGCCCGCGCGCTGTGATCCCAAGGACTCGGACAACCCACCGAACAGGGGCGGATCTCTCCACAGCGTCCGACGACCACACCCGGTGTGCCGGGCCCGGGCCTAGGGTCGGGACATGACCTGGCGTCAGGTGCCGGCCGCGGCGGCGGATCTGGTCTTCCCGGTGGTCTGCGGAGGCTGCGGACGGCCCGGGACACCGTGGTGCGTCCGCTGTGAGACCGCCTGGCACGACGCTCCCGTCGCCGCCCGCCCGCGCATCTCGCCGGGTGTCCCGGTGTGGGCCCTCGGCCGCTACCGGGGTCCCCACCGGAACGGGATCATCGCCGTCAAGGAACACGACCGCCGTGATCTGATCCCGCCGCTGGGCGCGGCTCTCGCCGATGCCCTGCGGACGTTGGCCGGCTGGGGCGAGCTACCCGACGCCGACCGCCTGGCGCTGATCCCCGCGCCCACCCGCCGGCTGAGCGCACGACGCCGTGGCGGCGATCGGGTCACCGCCATCGCCGAACACGCCGCACCGCTCCTGGGTTCCCGTGTGTCCGTCGCACCGCTGCTGACGACCGCGGCAACCGCCCGCGATTCCGCCGGACTCGACGCCCGGGCACGTGCCCGCAATCTCGCAGGGGCGGTCCGCCTCCACGGCGGTGCGCGTCCACCGCCCGGTGCCGCGGCGCTCGTGGTCGACGACGTGCTGACCACCGGGGCCACCGCGACCGAGTCGGTGCGCGTCCTGCGCGCCGCCGGGATCGGGGTCGCGGCGGTCGTCGTGCTGGCCGCCGCCTAGGACCGAGTCCGCTCGCGAGTGATCAGGGCCGAGTCGGGATCGCCCCGGCGATCAGGGCAGAACCGGGATCGCCCCGGCGATCAGGGCAGAACCGGGATCGCCCCGGCGATCATGGCGGGTTCGACCTCGGTCCAATACTGGTCGGGCTGCCCGTTGTTGCTGCCGAGGCGCAACACGCCGCGCTGGTCCCCGACGTAGATGGTCGAGGAGTTCGCCACCACGGCCCGCACCGGCGGGGACACATTTCCGCTGAGGAGCCCGACGGCCGGCGTGCCGTTGATGGACAGCTGCACCACCGGGGACTCGGGCGCCTCCCGGGCGACGACCAGCGTGGTCGGGGACGCCCAGTCCAGGGACACCGCACGGTTGCCGATGTTGTAGGCCGCGATCCGCGGGCTGGTCAACGACACCTGCCCCTCGGCGTTCGTCGACAGCACGGCGAACACGATCTGCCCGCCGACGACGAGGGCGACCCGGACACCGTCCGGAGCCACCTGCATCTCGGTGATCGCACCGCGTGCCACCCTCGGGATCGAGGACGCCTCGACCGGGACGGTCTGGGTGCCGTCGTCGTCGCGCTGCCACTGCACCGGCTTGCCGTCGACGACGACCCACACGGCGTTCTCGTCGGCACCGAAGGAGGGTCGGGTGATCGACACCCCGCTGACGATCGGCCCGACGTCGCCGCCGTAGTCGCCGATCACGCACTCGAGCCGACGGTCTCCCGCCGTCCGGACCGCGGCGACCCGAGCGCCGTTGTCGGAGATCGTCGCCGCCCGCACGTCGCGAGACGATCCGAGCGGTCCGCGCACCGGCACGGTCGCGGTGTCGGTCACCGCGCGCAACGCGCCGCCCGTCACGACGTTCAGGCCGACGTCGATGGACGGCACCGCATTCGGATCGAAGGAGCGGAGGTCGGCGGGTTGCCATCCCGAGGCGCGTTCGGCGGCGAGGGGCGCACCGTCGGCGTCGATGACGTACGGCCCGGAGATGTCGGCGCCGTCGAGGGTCCAGACGATCTGCGCCGCCAGTACCGTGCGGTCCCGGCTCGACGGGTTGCCGATGCCGTTGAGGTCGACGCGCACCCCGCCGCCGGCAAGGCCGACGACCGGTCCGCGCAGCGTCGAACCGCTCGGGAAGCCGCTGTCGACGGCCGCGGACAGGTCGGCGGCGGGACCTCCGAGTAGCCGGTTGACCAGCGCCGTCGGATCGGTCGCCTGCCCGGAGTAGAACCAGCGCGGGTCCGGTACGAGTCGTCGACCGGTGCGGTCGGAGAAATAGAGCGAGACCGGGCGGTAGGTGTTGTCGAACTGGTCGCGGTCGATCATCGCCCCGTTCGGCAGCGGCCCGTCGATGCGCCACTGGTCGCCCTGTCGGGTCAGGCTGATGCTGGTCTCGACCCGTCCCGACGCCGGCAGCAACTGCCCGTCGGACTTGAGTGTCCCGACGTTGTCGCCGGTCAGCCGCATTCGCACGGAGTCCTCGTTGCGCTGGTCGACGAAGATGCTGATCTCGTCGAGGATCAGTGCGTCACCGCGGTCGTCCCACTGTTGGGAGGCCACCGGCGTCAGGAAGGCGCGGGCGGCGTCGTGGCCCGCGTCGGGATCGACCGTCGACTTGAGGAACGCGCGGACAAGGGCTTCGGGATCCATGTCGGACTGGGGCACCGGGGCCGCGTTGGTGGCGCCCTCCCGCTGGAACGACTTGATGGGCTGCGGGGACGAGTCGTTCGGGATCGACCCGCACGCCGACACCACGACCATCGCCACGGTCGCGGTCGCGACGGCGATCAGGAACCCCAGAACACTCCGCCGCGGGTGTTCCGGATGACGTACGACGCTCATTCGGTACCAG
>NZ_JAJQJP010000005.1:0-45584 GCF_021245825.1 Gordonia metallireducens
CGTTTTTCTACGGAGAAGCGACCAGGTGTGTGGGTGGGTAGGGGAGCGTCCTGCATCCGTGGAAGCCACAGAGTGATCTAGTGGTGGAGGGTGTGGGAGTGAGAATGCAGGCATGAGTAGCGAAAGAAGAGTGAGAAACTCTTCCGCCGAATGACCAAGGGTTCCTGGGCCAGGCTAATCCGCCCAGGGTGAGTCGGGACCTAAGGCGAGGCCGACAGGCGTAGTCGATGGACAACGGGTTGATATTCCCGTACCCGTGTATCCGCGCCCATGCTGAATCAGTTGTACTAACCATCCAGATCCCCCAGGAGCACCTTCGGGTGCCGGGTGGGGTGATGCATGGGACCTTGGCTGGTAGTAGGCAAGCGATGGGGTGACGCAGGAAGGTAGTGGGGCCAGTCAGTGGTTGTACTGGTGTAAGCCTGTAGGGCGTGTTCTAGGCAAATCCGGAACACATTGAGCCTGAGAGGTGATGCGTAGCCGTTGCGGTGAATTCCATGATCCTATGCTGCCGAGAAAAGCCTCTAGTGAGTTGGTACACGGCCCGTACCCCAAACCAACACAGGTGGTCAGGTAGAGAATACTAAGGCGATCGAGAGAACTGTGGTTAAGGAACTCGGCAAAATGCCCCCGTAACTTCGGGAGAAGGGGGACCCAGACCGGTGACGGTATTTACTTCCTGAGCTGGTGTGGGTCGCAGAGACCAGAGAGAAGCGACTGTTTACTAAAAACACAGGTCCGTGCGAAGTCGTAAGACGATGTATACGGACTGACGCCTGCCCGGTGCTGGAAGGTTAAGAGGACCGGTTAGTGGACTTGTTCCGCGAAGCTGAGAATTTAAGCCCCAGTAAACGGCGGTGGTAACTATAACCATCCTAAGGTAGCGAAATTCCTTGTCGGGTAAGTTCCGACCTGCACGAATGGCGTAACGACTTCTCTGCTGTCTCAACCACAGACTCGGCGAAATTGCAGTACGAGTAAAGATGCTCGTTACGCGCGGCAGGACGAAAAGACCCCGGGACCTTCACTATAGCTTGGTATTGGTGTTCGGTTCGGTTTGTGTAGGATAGGTGGGAGACTGTGAAGTGGGCACGCCAGTGTTCATGGAGTCGTTGTTGAAATACCACTCTGATCGTATTGGACTTCTAACCTCGGACCCTGATCGGGTTCAGGGACAGTGCCTGGTGGGTAGTTTAACTGGGGCGGTTGCCTCCCAAAGAGTAACGGAGGCGCCCAAAGGTTCCCTCAGCCTGGTTGGCAATCAGGTGTTGAGTGTAAGTGCACAAGGGAGCTTGACTGTGAGACGTACATGTCGAGCAGGGACGAAAGTCGGGACTAGTGATCCGGCACCGGCAAGTGGAAGCGGTGTCGCTCAACGGATAAAAGGTACCCCGGGGATAACAGGCTGATCTTCCCCAAGAGTCCATATCGACGGGATGGTTTGGCACCTCGATGTCGGCTCGTCGCATCCTGGGGCTGGAGTAGGTCCCAAGGGTTGGGCTGTTCGCCCATTAAAGCGGCACGCGAGCTGGGTTTAGAACGTCGTGAGACAGTTCGGTCTCTATCCGCCGCGCGCGTAAGAAACTTGAGGAAACCTGTCCCTAGTACGAGAGGACCGGGACGGACGAACCTCTGGTGTGCCAGTTGTCCCGCCAGGGGCACCGCTGGTTAGCTACGTTCGGAAGGGATAACCGCTGAAAGCATCTAAGCGGGAAGCCTGTTCCAAGATGAGGTTTCTCACCCTCTTTGCAGGGTTAAGGCCCCCTACAGACCATGGGGTTGATAGGCCAGAACTGTACGCACAGCAATGTGTTCAGGTGACTGGTACTAATCGGCCGAGGACTTACCAACAACACCCACACACCACAGAAACCCGTTTTTCTGGTGTGTTCGCATCCACTATGACACTTCTGAAACAACACACAAACAAACAAATGACCTGTTTGTTGGTTGTTTTATAGAGTTACGGCGGCCATAGCGGAGGGGAAACGCCCGGCCCCATTCCGAACCCGGAAGCTAAGCCCTCCAGCGCCAATGGTACTGCACCTTAATCAGTGTGGGAGAGTAGGACACCGCCGAACACAACATCCCATTGTGGCCCTACACGACATCAGTTCGTGTAGGGCCACAATGCATTCCACCGAACCCCCCGGCCGGCGAGGATGTAGAAAAAACTGCGCTTATAGCGCGCATACCTTCTACAAAACCCCCGGCGCCGGCCGGCCCATACTCCGGACATGAGAATGCCCCGCGACCTCCTGGCCGCGGGGCATTCGTCGTCTTACGTACTCAGCTGAGGTGATGGACCTCGGCCAGTCCATAGACAGGGGTGTCCAGACCCTCGTACCGGGCCTTCAGCTGGAGAGCCAGGTAGAGCGAGTAGTGGCGGGACTGATGCAGGTTGCCGCCGTGGAACCAGAGTCCCGGCTGCTGCGTCGGCTTCCACATGTTGCGCTGTTCGCCCTCCCACGGGCCCGGGTCCTTCGTGGTGTCCGACCCGAGTCCCCAGACCTTGCCGACGCGGTCGGCGACGTCCTGTCCCATCAGGTCAGCAGCCCATCCGTTCATCGATCCGAATCCCGTTGCGTAGACGACGACGTCGGCCTCGAGCTCGGTCCCGTCGGCCAGAACGACCGAGTTCTCGGTGAGGTGATCCAGCTGTCCCTGAACGAGCTTGATGGTTCCGTTGGCGATGAGCTCACTGGCGCCGACGTCGATGTAGTAACCCGAGCCGCGTCGTAGGTACTTCATGAACAGGCCCGAGTCGTCGTCGCCGAAGTCGAGCTTGAAGCCGGCGGCCTCCAGACGGTCGTAGAACTCTTTGTCCTGTTCGCGGATCTGGTTGTACACCGGCACCTGGAACTCGTGCATGATCCGATAGGGCAATGAGGCGAAGGTGAGATCGGCCTTCTTGGTCGTCATGCCCGAGGCGACGGCCTCCTCGCTGTAGAGACCACCGAGGGCGATCGAGCGCAGCGAATCGGACTTCACGATGTGCGTCGAGGAGCGCTGCACCATCGTGGCGTCGACTCCGTTGTCGACGAGCGCCTTGCAGATGTCGTGGGCCGAGTTGTTCGACCCGATCACGACGACCTTCTTGCCGGCGTAGGAGTCGGGACCCGGGTGTTGGCTGGAGTGATGCTGCTCGCCGGCGAAGATGTCCTGACCCGGAACCGTCGGTATCGAGGGCTTTCCGGACATACCCGTGGCGAGTACGAGCTGGGTCGGGTGAAGCGTCAGTCGCTCGCCGTCGCGGTCGAGTTCGACGGTCCACTGTTCCTGCTCCTCGTCGTAGTTCGCCGAGAGACAGGTGGTCTTGCTCCAGTAGGGGACCTCCATGACCTTGGTGTAGAACTCGAGCCAGTCGCCGATCTTGTCCTTGGGGGCGAATACCGGCCAGTTCTCCGGGAAGGGGAGGTAAGGGAGGTGGTCGTACCAGACCGGGTCGTGCAGGCACAGCGACTTGTACCGCTTGCGCCACTGGTCGCCGGGACGGTCGTGACGGTCCACGACGATTGACGGCACCCCGAGCTGACGGAGGCGTGCTCCGAGTGCGATGCCACCCTGTCCGCCGCCGATGACAAGGACGTAGGGCTGCGCGGTCCGACCGAGTTCGCGTTCCTCGTCGGCCTTCTTCTCCGCCCACGAGCGGATGTCCGGATCGGAGCCGTGCACGGCACCGAGCACGCGGGTGGGGCCGCGGTTCTCCTCGTAGCCCTTCAGTTCCTGCATCGTGGTGAGGAGTGTCCACGCGCGGTCGATGCCGTCGGCGTCCGGGCGGATGCGTACATGCCCCTCGCAGCGTCCGACAGCGGTCTCGAAGGATAGGAAAGCCGACGCCACGCCGTCACCGTCGTCGGTGGCGGGCTCCGTCGTCGCGAAGCCTGCGGGGCGGGTGTCGGCCAGACGTGCGGTCAGCATGTCGCTGATCTGCTCGTGCCCCTCGACCGTCTTGATGTTCCAGGTGAAGGCCGTGAGATCGCGCCAGTAGCTGTCGGTGAGGAACGCACTTGTCGCACGCCCGACATCCAGCGCGGCCAGTGCAGCTTCGAACTCGGCCAGCCACGCGTCGACGCGCTGCTGTGGGGTGCGGCCGGTGCTGACAACCGGCTCCATCGTCTGGGTCATCGTCTCTCCTCGTGCAGTTCGGGGGTGGCCGTCGATAGTGACGCGGGCCACAGTCTTGCTGAGGACAGCAGACGCCCCGTGTGCCCGCCGCGGCAAGGGTTGCAGTCCGTTGCGACCTGACCCCTCGTTGCACCGGTTCTGTGATGAGGCGCACAATCGTCGTGATGACGATTTCCGACCATGTCTCCGCTCTGGAGCCTGCCGTTCAGGCGGGCGACGATCCGCGGGAGTTCGCCCACGTCCTGAGCGCCGTCCATGACGCGGCGATGTCGGGTGGGCGGATGCCGGCTCGTCCACGGGCGGTCATCGACGACTCATGGCAGCGGCTTCGCAGGGCAGGACTCTCTCCGGACGCCGACACCGCGGTCGAGCGGGGCCTCGACTTCGAGGAACTCGAAGAGCGGCGACGTCAGTCGGGACTGCTCGAGGTCGTCGACGAACTCGCGCGCAGCTTGGACTCCCTCATCGCCGACGGGGACAACATCCTGGTCATCGCCGACGCGCGGGGGCACGTGCTGTGGCGTAGTGGGTCGTCGAAGGTGCTGCACCGTGCTGATCAGCTGGGGTTCATCGAGGGCGCCGACTGGGCCGAGGGATCGGTGGGCACCAACGCGATCGGCACCGCCCTGATGTCCGGCAGGTCGATTCAGGTGTTCTCCGCCGAGCACTTCGTCCGGAGTCATCATTCCTGGACGTGCACCGGCGCACCGATCAAGGACCCGCGAACCGGGGACATGCTGGGCGTCGTCGACGTCAGCGGTCCGGCTGCGACGATCCACCCGACCACGCTGGCTCTCGTGCATGCGGTGGCCCGATTGGCGGAGTCGCAGCTGCGGGAACAGCATCACCGCCGGCTCGACTGCCTCCGCGCGGTCGCCGCGCCGATTCTCGCCCGCTCGCCGGGGCCGGCGCTGGCCGTGGACGTGGACGGCTGGGTTGCGGCCGTCGACGCGGTGTCTCCGCGATCGCGGCTGCTCCTGCCACGCGGCGTCGGTCCGGGCCGATCCTTCTTCGGTGCACTCGGCGAATGCGACGTCGAGGCGCTACCTGGTGGCTGGCTCGTGCGCGTGGCCGACGCCGCGGATGCGTCGACGACGCGGGTCTCGATGCGCACGGTGATGACCGCCGCCGGAGGAGAGTGCGTCGAGGTCTCGGTCGAGGGAGCCAGCGGCGGCTGGACCCACCGGTGTTCGCCTCGCCACGGCGACATCCTCACCTATCTCGCCCGACACCGCAGCGGGGTCACCGCGGCGCAGATGTCGACCCACCTCTTCGGCGTCGACGACCGGACGGTGACCGTCCGCGCTGAGATGTCGAGGCTGCGCAAGCGTTTCGGTGGCCTGCTGATGGCGGGACCGTACCGCTTCGCCGACGGCGTCGAGGTTCGTCTGGCCGCCTGACAACCACTCCCTGAAAAGCGCCCCTGAAGTCGACCCGCGGTAGCTGCACGGCGGACATAATCGTCGTCGACGGCTCTGTTGCGGGTGCAATTCAGGGGCGGATCCCAGGGGCGGATTTCGGCGGCGCCTGGTCAGTCGTACTCGGCCAGGACCAGTCCCCGGTCGTAGGCGTAGACGATCGCCGCGGCGCGGTCCCGCAGGTCGAGCTTGGTGAAGATGTGGTTCACGTGAGTCTTCACCGTCACCTGCGAGATACCCAGGGCCGAGCCGATTTCCGCGTTCGTGAGACCGCGTGCGATCAGACGGAGGACATCGGTCTCGCGGTCGGTCAGGTCCGGCGCGGTCGAGGGCTGTTCGCGCCCGGCCCGCCGGAAGCCGTTCAGGACACGTTCGGTGACGGCGGGGTCGAGGAAGGCGCCGTCGCGGACCACGGCCCGGACCGCCCAGATCAAGGCCTCCGCAGCCGAGTCCTTCAGGATGAAACCGGCGGCGCCCGCGCGCAGTGCGCCGGACAACAGCTCGTCGTCGTCGAAGGTGGTCAGGATCAACACGGGCGGCGGTTCCCGGAGTGTCCGCAGCATCGTCGTGGCGGTGATGCCGTCGATATTGCGCATGCGCAGGTCCATCACCACGATGTCCGGGCGGTGCTCGGCGACCGCCGCGAGAACTTCGGAGCCGTCGGCACATTCGCCGACGATGTCGAAACCGTCGCGGAGCCGCAGGATGCGTCGGAGTCCGGTGCGGATCAGTTCCTGGTCGTCGACCAGCAGGACTCGGATCGGATCGGCGCCGATGTCGGTGGGCCCGGTGGCGGTCATACGCCGAGCCCGTCGGTCATGACCCGGGTCGGCAGCGAGGCCTGAACCTTCCAGGTTCCGTCGTCGTGGCGAGTCTCCAGGGTGCCGCCGAGTAGGGCGGCCCGTTGCGTCATGCCGTCGATCCCGGCGCCGTCGCGATCTCTAACCCGTCCGCCGAGGTGTGGGTTCTCGATGGCGACCTAGACCGAGTCACCCACGGTGACCTCCACCGTTGCCCGGTTGGCGGTCGAGTGTTTGACGACGTTGGCGAGGGATTCCTGTGTGATCCGGTACAGCGCAGCTGCGACCGGATCGGGGAGCGAGGCGAGGTCACCGTCGTGGCGGTAGGAGACGTGGATGCCCGCCTTCCGGTAATCGTCGATCAGTGCGGCGAGATCGCGATCGCCGGCCGGAGTCGTGGGCGGTTGCTTCTCGTTGGCGCCGAGCACGTGCACGATGGTCCGGATCTCGGACATGGCCTGACGGCCCTGGCGTTCGGCGTCGGTCAGTGCGTCGATCGCCTCGTCGACGTCGCGATCCTGTTCCAGGGCTCGCCGCGCGCCGGTGACGTTGAGCATGGTGATCGACAACGAATGCGCGATGACGTCGTGGATCTCCCGGGCGATGCGGCGCCGTTCATCGCTGGCGGCGCGATCGGCACGCTCACGAAGAACGCGGGCGCGGTTGTCGGACAGACGTTTCTGGATCAGCACCATGTATCCGATCAGCCAACCGCAGGCGACGCCCAGCGCGTACAACGCGGGGGACCCGAGCCCACCGAAGATGCCGAACGCCACGACCAACGCGACGCACAACACCGCGACGCGGATTCCGGTGCGCAGCGAGTACATCGCTGCACCGATGGCCGCCGTGAGGATCAACTGCAGGGGCGCGGCATCGTTGGGTACCGGGACCATCAGGAAACACAGAGTGCTCGCCAGCACCGTGAAGCAGACGTAGGACGACGGCGGCATGCTGAGATCGAGCGCGAGTGTCACGCACGCGAGCACGAGCCCGGCGATCACCCAACCGAGATGCTCGAACGGGTATCGCTGGGCGACCGAGACCACCGTGACGGCCACGCTCGCCGACAGGATGACCGCCGGGTACAGCGGCGGGTAGTCCCCGCCGGCCCGTTCGACCCGGCGCCGCAGTTCGGCGCCGAGAGCTGCTGTGAAGCTCGTCACCGTTCCAGGATAGGTCTGCAGCCCGTCGCCACCTCCGCCCGTCGATGGATTCTGTTCTCCACCCAGGGGTGGAGAACGGTTCATCCCGCGGCATGGCGAATCGGAGACGGCGTCTCCATAGCGTTGTGAGCAGCACTTTTCCACCATCAGAGAGAGGACGGGACGATGATGCTGCTCCCAGGAAGCAACGGCTCGCGATGGGTCGCGTCGCCCGCTGCATCGGAACCACAGGGGCTGTCCACGCGGCGGCCGGTGCTCGTCGGGATCTCCGGCAGTGAGGCGTCGCGCCGGGCGCTGAAGGCCGCGGTGAAGGCGACCGGCGGAACATCTGACGTGATCTTGGTCTGCGCCACACGACGCAGCCGGCGTGAGCAGGCTCCGACCGCACTCCACGATGCGCTCAAGGACGAGTCCTATCTGCTCACCGGGCAGGCGACGATCGCCGAGCAACTGCGGACCGCACGCGAACTGGCGATCTGGCTCGGTGCCCGGTCGGTGGTCACCCACACCGGCTTCGGAGAACCGGTGACCGTGTTGGAACACGCCGCCGACCGCTTCGGCGCCGGAACGGTCGTGCTCGGCACGGCGGGTGGGCGGCCCGGGTGGACGGCGCGAGCGCTCGCGCGACGCCTCGACGACGGGGTGGATCTCGTCGTCACCGACGGGGTGACCCATCACCGCCGCCGGGCCGCCTCTCGTGCGGCAACAGAGCGAACCGTAAGTCGAGCGTCGGGCTGGGTCGTGCCGCAACGAGGCGTCGCCGTGCGCTGAGTGCGTGACAGGATGTGCTCATGCACATCACCGATGAGGCGCGTCTTCGGGAGATCATCGGGGACCCGACCGATCTGGTCCGGAACAAGGTGCGGCCGACCCTGTCGGAGATCCACCGGGAATGGCTGGCCGAATCGCCGATGGTCTTTCTGGCGACCTCGGACGAACACGGTCGGATCGATGTGTCCCCCAAGGGCGATCCGCGAGGAAAGGTCGTCCACGTCGTCGACGACACGCGCATCGCCATCCCCGAGCGGCCGGGTAACAGGCGGGTCGACGGGTACCTCAACGTTCTCCGGAATCCCCACGCGGGCACGGTCTTCCTGATCCCCGGACGCGGAGACACGCTGCGGGTCAACGGCCCGGCCCGCATCGTCGACGACGGCGACTACTTCGACGACCTGGCGGTCAAGGGCAAGCGGCCGATCCTCGCGGTGGAGATCGATGTCGACGAGGTCTTCTTCCATTGCGCCAAGGCGTTCCTGCGGTCGGATCTGTGGAAACCGGAGAGCTGGACCCCCGACGTGCTGCCGTCGGCTGCGGCGATCACAAAACAGGTGATGCCGGAGGTCGACGAGACCGCGCTGGAGAAGCGGTACTCGGAGGAGAACTTCCGCAAGATCCTGTACTAGCCCTTCGACACGCCCCTCCGTCGGCTCCGGTGCTACCCGGGGAGCAGGGCCAGCTCTGCGGTGATCTCGCCCGCCGGCTGCAGCGGCAGCGTGTGGTGCGTTCCGCTGCCCAGGATCACGACCCGTGCGTCGGGCAAGGATCGCCGAACCCGCGCGGAGACGCGCTCGGAATCGTGTGCCCGACTGTGTGGCGCGAACATCGCGGTGACGTTCTTGCCGCTCTGTAACCTCGAAATCGCTTCTCGTGACGGGCGTTCGGGGACGATCATCCGGTCGGTGGGGAAGCGCGCACCGGCGCAATACATCTCGACCCAGATGTCGTCGAGGGACGCGTCACCGGTCTCCCAGGACAGGAATCGGCGCTGCCGGTCCGGGGTCGGGACGGTGAGGGCCGGTAACGCGTGGGCGAGGTAACGCAATCGCAGGCCGGCGAAACACGAGGTCGGATCGAGCAGGGCGAGTCGCTGCACACGTTCGTGGTGGACGCCGGTCGCGTAGGCCAGCGCGATCATCGCACCGTATGAATGGCCCACCAGGTCAACGGCGTCGACGCCGAGGTCATCGAACACCACATCGAGCCAGGTCAGCAGTTCGCCGGTGGAGCGTGGCCGCCCGGGGCCGGGGCGAGAACGGCCGGCGTCCCCGATGATGTCGATGGCGAGGACCCGGCGCCCCTCGGCCAGACGTCCGACGACGTTCACGTACGACGCGGACGTGGCGCCACCGCCTGGGAGCAGGACCAAGGGCGTGCCCGAGGCGCTGCCGTAGCTGTTTACACGTGTCACGCCGTGACTTGTCTCGACATCGATCGGGAGACCGCCCTCCCGGGGGATGAGCGCGTCGTAGGCGGCGAAGAACGTCCGCCCGTCGGGGGAGTCGGCGAAGTCCTGTATCGACGGTCGAGCCATCGGCACCTCCGGTATCTCGATAATCGAGAGACTAGATCATCGAGTGAGTGTCGTAAAGTGGCGCTGTGGCACATGACGACCTCGTCCATCGTCTGCGGGCGCTGACCCTCGAACTCGAGTTGCTCGGGTCCGAGTTCGCGGCGCGGAACGTCCTGCACGCGACCGATGTGCGTGCGCTGATCGCCCTGCTCGACCGGTCGCGCGCAGGAGAGGTTGTGACGCCCGGTTGGCTCTCGCGACACCTGGGCCTCAACTCCGCGTCGACGACCGCGCTGATCGACCGGCTGGAGAGTCGCGGCCTGGTCTCTCGGGCGCGCGACGAGTCCGATCGTCGGCGGGTCGCGCTTCACGCCACCGAGCAAGCCCAGGAGATGGGATGGGCGTTCTTCGGTCCACTCATCGGCCGGGTCCGGACCGTCGCCGAAGGTTTCTCCGAGGCGGAACTCGATACAGTCCGTTCCTTTCTCGACCAGGTCATCGGTGCGGTGGGAGAGTTGCGCGGGCCCTGATCCGAGGCGCGTCGACCGTTCATCGCGCGTGGGCGACCGGTCGGCGCAGGTCACGCGATCCGATTTGGTGTCCGACGTCACACCGATACGCTCTAGGGGCGGCGTGACACGTGAGGGTGTCCCGCCATGAGCGCGCGGACGAAAGGATGGCCATGGGCCAGTACAGCGAAGCATTCACGCAGGCCGTCGACGATCGTGAAGGTTTCTGGCTCGAGGCCGCGAAGGCCGTCGACTGGACCACCGAACCCACCCGCGCCCTTGACGACTCGGCCGCGCCGTTCTACCGCTGGTTCCCCGGCGGCGAGCTGAACACCTCGTACAACGCCCTCGACCGCCACGTCGCGGCCGGCCAGGGCGACCGCACGGCTCTCATCTGGGACTCGGCGATGGTCGGCGAGGTTCGCCGCTACACCTACGCCGAACTGCTGGACGAGGTGTCCCGTTTCGCGGGCGTCCTCGCGGCCCGCGGCATCACCGCCGGCGATCGCGTCGTCATCTACATGCCGATGATCCCGGAGGCCGCCATCGCGATGCTGGCCTGCGCACGGATCGGTGCCGTGCACTCGGTGGTCTTCGGTGGCTTCGCGGCACCCGAGCTCGCCACGCGCATCGACGATGCCGAACCGGTCGCGATCGTCACCGCGTCCGGTGGTCTCGAGCCGGGTCGTGCGGTCGAGTACCTGCCGATGGTGGCCAAGGCGATCGAACTGTCGGCCGACGCGCCGCAGACCGTGATCGTCAAGGACCGTCCGGAGATCGCCGGTTCCGCTGCCGATCACGACGGCTGGCTGGACTGGGATGCGGCGATGGCCGACACGCAAGCCGCCGATCCGGTACCCGTTGCCGCGACCGATCCGCTCTACATCCTCTACACCTCCGGCACCACCGGTAAGCCCAAGGGCGTGGTCCGCGACAATGGTGGCCATGCCGTCGCACTGACCTGGTCGATGAAGAACATCTACGACATCTCCGCGGGCGACGTCTGGTGGACGGCCTCCGACGTCGGCTGGGTCGTGGGCCACTCCTACATCGTCTACGCGCCGCTGTTCGTCGGTGCGACGACCGTGATGTACGAGGGCAAGCCGGTCGGAACCCCGGACGCAGGCGCCTTCTGGCGGGTCATCTCCGACCACGGCGTCAAGGCGCTCTTCACCGCACCGACCGCGATCCGCGCCGTACGCAAAGCCGACCCGAACGCCGAAGAGCTGGCGAAGTACGACGTGTCGTCTCTGCAGACGCTGTTCGCCGCAGGCGAGCGACTCGACCCCGACACCTTCACCTGGGCGTCGAACACCCTCGGCGTCCCGGTCGTCGACCACTGGTGGCAGACCGAAACCGGCTGGGCGATCGCGGCGAATCTCCGTGGCCTGGAACCGATGCCGATCAAGGCAGGTTCGCCCACCGTGCCGGTACCGGGTTATGCCGTGGGCGTCGTCGATGCCGAGGGCAAGCTGGTGGCAGCCGGGGAAGAGGGCAGCATCGTCATCGAGCTGCCGCTGCCGCCGGGGACGCTCGCCGGCCTGTGGCGCGACGAGGACCGCTACCGCAAGTCCTACCTGGCCGCCTTCGACGGTTACTACCTCACCGGCGACTCCGGTTACGTCGACGAAGACGGCTACGTATTCGTCCTCGGTCGCTCCGACGACGTGATCAACGTTGCCGGACACCGGCTTTCGACCGGAAGCATCGAGGCTGTGGTGGCGTCGCACCCGGCCGTCGCCGAATGCGCGGTCATCGGCATCCACGACGACCTGAAGGGGCAGCGGCCCAGCGGATATGTGGTGCTCAAGTCCGGCGTCGACATCGAGGCCGACACGTTGCGCAGCGAACTCGTGGCCAAGGTGCGGGAAGAGATCGGCGCGGTCGCGACCTTCCGCGACGTGACGGTGGTGCCCGCGCTGCCGAAGACACGGTCCGGCAAGATCCTGCGCAAGACGATGCGCCAGATCGCCGATCACGAGGAATACACGGTTCCGTCGACCATCGAGGACCCGGACGTGCTGACCGCGCTCGCAGAGCAGCTGAAGCGCTGACCCGATCGGGTGTGGCGGGTCGCCTTGTCCACGACCTGTAGGTGGCGGAGACTTGCCGGGTGCACTCAGACGAGCACGGCCCGGACACGCACGGTGAACTCCCCGTCGACCCCGACGAACGTCCGCTGCACCTGCGCGTGCACGCCCTGGCGTGGGTGTTCGCGGGCGGGCTGATCGGTACGGGCGTCCGGTACTGGGCGGCGGAGACGTTTCCCTCCGCTGAGGGGCACTGGCCGTGGGCGACCTTCGCGGTCAACATCATCGGTGCGTTCGTTCTCGGTGCGCTCCTCGAACTGCTCGCCCGGCTCGGGCACGACGAGGGATGGCGCCAGCGAGTGCGGTTGTTCGGCGGCACCGGCATCTGCGGAGCGCTGACGACCTACAGCACTTTCGCACTGGAGATCTCGGAGCTGACACGGGCCTCGGCGGTCACGACCGCACTCGCGTACGCGGCGGTCAGCGTCGTCCTCGGTCTGCTGGCGGCAGCCAGTGGTATCGCGCTCGCTTCGGCAATCGTGACCCGATGGGCACGACGTTGATCGCGCTGGCCGTCATGGTGGCGGGAGCGCTGGGCGCGGTGACGCGCTTCGTCGTCGACGGCGCGGTCAAGTGGAAGTGGCCGACCATCACACCGTGGGGCACCTTCGTCATCAACGTGAGCGGTTCGGCGCTGCTCGGCGTACTCGCCGGTCTCGTGCTCTTCCACGGTGCGCCGCACGAACTGCAGGCGATCATCGGGACCGGATTCTGCGGTGGCTACACCACTTTCAGCACCGCGAGCTTCGAGGTCGTCCGACTGGTGGAGAACAGGCAGCGGGTGGTCGCGGGCGCGTACGCGGTTCTCACCCTGCTCGTCTCGGCCGCCGCGTGCGCAGCGGGTCTGGCCGTGGTCTGGGCGCTCTGAACTCCCCGCGTCGTCAACGCAATTCGGCCCCGCCGTCCTCGATGAGGTGGCGGGGCCGAATGCTGTTGTGTCAGGCGCTCACTTGAGCTCGGCGCTGCTCTTGTTGAGCACGCGGCGGGCGATGATGAGGTTCTGGATCTGCTGGGTGCCCTCGAAGATGTCCAGGATCTTCGAGTCGCGCGCCCACTTCTCCACCAGCAGGCGCTCGGAGTAGCCGAGCGTGCCGGTCAGCTCGACCACCTTGTTGGTGATGTCGGTGACGGTGCGGCCGGCCTTGGCCTTCGACATCGACGCCTCGGTCGAGTTGGGCTGCTTGTTGTCGGCCATCCACGCAGCACGCATCGTGTGCAGGTAGGCGGCCTCGAAATCGGCTTCCATACGCAGGAACTCGGCGGCTGCGGCGTGCTGGTCGGCGGCCGGGCGGTCGTAGTCGACCTCGATGCCGGCCTCGTCGAGGATGCGACGGAGTTCCTCGAGGGCCGCACGCGCGACACCCACGGCCATACCCGCGACGAGGGGGCGCGTGTTGTCGAAGGTCTGCATGACCCCGCCGAACCCCTTCTTGGTGTCGACCTCGGGGGAGCCGAGCAGGTTCTCCTTGGGGATGCGGCAGTTCTCGAAGCGGATGACCGCGGTGTCGGAGACGCGGATGCCCAGCTTGTGTTCCAGGCGAACGACTTCCACACCGGGATGCTCACGCGGGACCACGAAGCTCTTGATGGCGGCACGGCCGAGGCTCTTGTCGACGGTCGCCCACACGACGATGTGGGTGGCGCGCGAGCCGGCGGTCACGAAGATCTTCTCGCCGTTGATGACGTACTCGTCGCCGTCAAGTGTCGCGGTGGTGCTCACCGCGGCCGAGTCGGAGCCGAAGCTGGGTTCGGTGATGGCCATCGCGGCCCACACCTTGCCGAACTGTTCGAGCTGCTCGTCGGTGGCGACCGCGGCGATCGCCGAGTTGCCCAGGCCCTGGTAGGGGATGGACAGCATGAGGCCGACGTCGCCCCACGAGGTCTCCATGACGTTCACGACGGACTGCATGTTGCCGCCGTTGACGACCTGGCCCTCGGCCTTCGGTTTGGCCTTCTTCTGCTGGCTGCGACCGCCATCGGCGCCCGCACCGGCCTGACCGGTCTCCGAGAGACCGTCGTAGAGGCTGGCCAGGGTGTCGAGCTCGACCGGGTAATCGTGTTCGCGCAGATCGTATTTGCGCGAGATGGGCCGGAAGATCTCCGCCGCCGCCTGATGTGCCTGATCGATGGTGACGTGCAGCTTCTTCGGGAGTTCGAGATTGATGCTCATGTCGGATTCCTTGGGTCAGGAGACGGTCTAGAGGACGACGATGCCTTCGCCGATACCCGCGCCACGCAGGTCGCGGTACCAGCGCTCGACCGGGTGCTCCTTGGTGAAGCCGTGGCCGCCGAGGAGCTGGACGCCGTCGAGGCCGATCTGCAGGCCCTTGTCGATGGTGAGTTTGCGGGCGAGGGCGGCTTCGCGGGCGAAGCTCAGGCCCTGCTCGGCGCGGGCGGCGCCACGCAGCGTGACCAGTCGGATCGAGTCGACCTCGGTGGCCATGTTCGCGACCATGAACGCCACCGCCTGGCGGTTGGAGATCGGCTCGCCGAATGCCTCGCGCTCGTTGACGTAGGGGATGACGTAGTCGAGGACGGCGCGCGCGGTGCCGGCGGCCAATGCCGACCAGCCCAGACGGGACAGGCGCACGACGTCGCGGTACGCGGCGTAGGCGGCATCGCCCTCGCCGGCGATCAGCGCCGACTCCGGAACCGCGACGTCCTGCAGGAGCAGGCGACCCATACCGGCGGCGCGGACGCCCATGCCGGGATCGGCCTCGACGATGAGGCCCTTGGAGTCCGATTCGACGAGGAACAGGGCGGGCTTGCCGTCGAGCTGCGCGCCGACGACGAACAGCTCCGACGACCCGGCGGCCGGGACGAACGACTTCACACCGTTCAGGCGGTAACCGCTGGGCACGCGGGTTGCCTTGGTGCTCAACGAGAATGCGTCGAACAGCGGCTTCGGTTCGGCGATGACGACGGCCGCCTGCGGCACGTTCTCGCCGGCGAAATCGGGCAGGTAGGTGCGCTGCTGGGCGTCGGTGCCGAAGTTGGTGAGGGTGGTGGCGACGCCGCTCGGTGCGAGCAGCGGCAGAGCCAGACCCATGTCGCCATAGGCCATCGCCTCGGCGACGAGTGCGTTGGTGACCACGCCACGCTCGGTGGCCGCGCCGTCGAAGTCCTCGGGCACGTTGATCATCGTGATGCCCAGCTCGGCCGAGCGCTTGACGATGTCCTCGGGCGCGGTGGCCGCGGCGTCGGCGTCGTAGGCGGCGGGGCGCAGGATCTCCGTCGCGAAGTCCTTCACCGTCTCCGCGATCATCTTCTGCTCGTCGTCGGGCGTGAGGTTGAAGTAGTCCTTGGGTGCGGTGGTCAGCCGCTTGGCGTCGCCCGAACCGCCCTGAACGGCCTTGAACGCGCGGTTCGCCGCACCGAGGGTCTGGAACCCGGTCTTGGTGGCCTGGTAGGCGACGCGGTTGATGGGCTCGCGGATCTTGTACTTGTCGGCGAACTCCGAACCCGTCACCGTCGACAGCACACGCATCGCGGTGCCGATGAAGTTGCGGGGATGCGGGTTTCGGCCGACTGCGGAGGTGTCGCGCGGTTCGGTGTGAGTTGTCATGATCACCAGCCGTTTCTTCGGAGTAGCCCCGGTCGGGGACTCTGCACAGGGTTTTGCGGACCGATCTTACTCGGTAGTAAGTCCAAACCTTACTCCGTAGTAAGAAGTTTGTCACCTACTCGTCCGACGCCGTCACACCGCCTGCGCGCTAGGCTGGCCGGGTGACCGTGGACGCCCGCTCCGACCTGCGCTTATCGTCGACCGGCGCAGTGGGAGCGGCGGTCGTCGGACTGGCCGGCGCCGCGGCTGTCGGAGCCGCCTGCGCGTTCACGCCCGCCGGTATCGCCGACGGTCCGGGAATCTGCCCGTTCGCGATGATGACGGGCCTGCCGTGCCCGGGGTGTGGGCTCACCCGCAGCTGGGTGGCGTTCATGCACGGCGACGTCGGGGCGTCGTTCCGCTTCAACGTCTTCGGCCCGATCCTGCTCGTCCTGACGATCGTCACCGTCGTCTTCGCGGTCGCAACCCTGGTGCGGCGGAGGCGTTCTCCGCTCGAGGGGTGGCGCGACGTCGTGCTGGGTCGTGCCGGCGCCGTCCTCCTGGGGGCGTGGCTGACCTACGGACTGGTGCGCATCGTCGACGCCGCGGCGGGCTGGGGGATCTTCCCGATCGTGGTGTGAAGAAGGCAGAGTGGATGCATGCAGATCACCCACTTCGGCCATTCCTGTCTGCTCGTCGAGATCGACGGGACCAAGGTGCTCTTCGATCCGGGCAACTTCTCGCACGGCTTCGAGGGCATCAGCGGTCTCGACGCCATCCTGATCACCCATCAGCACCCCGACCATTGCGATGTCGCCAAGCTGCCCGACCTCGTCGCGGCCAACCCCGACGCCGTCCTCTACGCCGACCCGCAGACCACCGCCCAGCTCAACGGCGACGACGTGGCCGGCGCCTGGACCGCGGCCCGCGGAGGTGACCAGATCGAGATCGGTTCGCTCACCGCACGATTCACCGGCGGCCGGCATGCGGTCATCCATCCGGAGATCCCGGTCATCGACAACGTCGCCTACATCCTGGGCACCGCCGAGAAGCCAGGACAGTTCATGCATCCGGGCGACTCGTTCTACATCCCCTTCGAACACGTCGACGTCCTCGCACTGCCCTCGGCGGCGCCGTGGATGAAACTCAGCGAATCCGTCGACTACCTCCGCGCGATGGCGCCGCGGGTCGCGGTCCCGATCCACCAGGCGGTCTTGTCCGACGCGGGGTCGGCCGTCCACTACGCCCGGCTGTCGGACATGAAGGACGACGCGACCGAGTTCAAGGTGCTCGACGAGGAGACCGGTACGGAACTGTAGGTCGGCCCACCAGCCCTTCGAGGCTCGTCGCTATCGCTCCTCGCACCTCAGGGAGCGGTGGGGGTGCCGCCGCTCGTTGAGTAGCCGAGGAGCGTGACGAGGAGACCGGTACGGAACTGTAGGTCGGCCCACCAGCCTTCGAGGCTCGTCGCTATCGCTCCTCGCACCTCAGGGAGCGGTGGGGGTGCCCCCGCTCGTTGAGTAACGGAGGGGCGTGTGACGAGGAGATGGGTACGGAGGTCTAGGGCCGCAGCGCGGCGAGCACCTCGTCGTGCAGGAGTCCGTTGGTCGCGACGGCACTGCCGCCGGCCGGGCCGGGGGTTCCGTCGAGTGCGGTGAACCGGCCGCCGGCCTCGCGGACCAGGATGTCGAGGGGTGCGAGGTCCCAGAGGGAGACCTCGGGTTCGGCGGCGATGTCGACCGCGCCCTCGGCGACGAGGCAGTAGTTGAAGAAGTCGCCGTAGCCGCGGACGCGCCAGACCTGATCGGTGAGATCGACGAAGCGGTCGCGGATGCCGCGGTCGGCCCAGCCGGAGAGGCTCGAGAAGGCCAGGCTCGACGACGACAGGTCGCCGACCCCCGACACCGAGAGTTCGCGGGCGTCCTCGCCGTCGAAACAGGTGTGGGCGCCGAGACCGCCGGCGGCCCACCAGCGTCGGCGCAGCGCGGGTGCGGACACCACGCCGACCGTCGGCACACCGTCGACGAGCAGTGCGATCAGCGTGGCCCAGACCGGGACGCCGCGCACGAAGTTCTTGGTGCCGTCGATGGGGTCGATGACCCATTGACGACCGGACAGGGCGGCGTCGCCACCGAACTCCTCACCGAGAACCATGTCGGCGGGTCGGCGGGCGGCGAGCCGTTCGCGGATGAGGGTCTCGCAGGCGAGGTCGGCGTCGGAGACGGGCGTGAGGTCGGGTTTGTCGTCGACGCGGAGGTCGACCGCTCCGAACCGGTCCATGGTCAGCGCATCGGCGGAATCGGCGAGCGACAGCGCGAGTTCGAGGTCGTCGTCGAAGCTCTGTGAGGTGCTTGGGTTCTTCGGACCGGAGTCGGCGGACATGCCCGGTAGGGTAGCCCTCATGCTGCTCACCGTGACGTTCACCCTGTTGCTGGCCGCACTGGTGGTGGTGCTGGTCATGCAGTGGCAGCGGGGACGCAACCCGCGGGCCATGTCCGCCGGGAAGGCCTCGCAATATGTGCAGGGAATGCTGACGATCGTCGGTGTCTCCGACAACCAGTCCGATCCGCAGAGCGCCACGGACAAGAACGGTCAGCGCTTCTACACCATCACCGGGACCATCGTCGGGCCCGAGACCAACCCGACCGAGGTGTACGGAACGCTCGTGCTCGGGCCGGATGATCCGTGGCCGCAGGTCGGCGACGACCTGCCGGTGATCTACAAGCCGCACAAGGCCGTGACGTCCTGGCAGTTCGGTGTCCTGCCCGATCCGCAGCCGCCCATGGGGCCTGACGCTGTCTGACCCGGCCCGCGGTCGGTACTCTGGATGATTGTGCATCCCGACGTAGCCGCAGACCTCGAATCCCTCGACGCCACCTTGACCACCGTGGAAAAGGTGCTCGACCTCGAGGAGCTCCGTCGTCGAATCGACGAGCTGGAGATGCAGGCCTCGGATCCCGACCTGTGGAACGACCAGGACCACGCACAGAAGGTCACCAGCGAGCTGTCGCACGCGCAGTCCGAACTCCGCAAGGTCTCCGAGCTGCGTCAGCGCCTCGAGGACCTGCCCGTGCACTACGAACTCGCCGACGCCGAAGAGGGCGAGGACAAGGCCGCGGCCCTGGCCGATGCCGACGAGGAGCGGGCCAGCCTGCGCGCCGACATCGAGGCCATGGAGGTCAAGACGATGCTCGCGGGTGAATACGACTCCCGCGAGGCCGTGGTCAACATCCGTTCCGGCGCCGGTGGCGTCGACGCCGCCGACTGGGCGCAGATGCTGATGCGCATGTACATCCGCTGGGCCGAGCGGAAGGGCTACGGCGTCGAGGTCTACGACACCTCCTACGCCGAAGAGGCCGGCCTCAAGTCCGCGACCTTCGCCGTCAAGGCGCCCTACATGTACGGCACCCTCTCGGTGGAGCAGGGCACCCACCGCCTCGTGCGGATCAGCCCGTTCGACAACCAGAGCCGCCGCCAGACCTCGTTCGCCGAGGTCGAGGTACTGCCGGTGGTCGAGACCACCGACCACATCGACGTCGACGAGAACGACATCAAGGTCGACGTCTACCGCTCGTCGGGCCCCGGTGGCCAGTCGGTCAACACCACCGACTCCGCCGTGCGCCTGACCCACATCCCGACCGGCATCGTCGTGACCTGTCAGAACGAGAAGAGCCAGCTGCAGAACAAGGCGTCGGCCATGCGCGTGCTGCAGGCCAAGCTCCTCGAGCGCAAGCGCCAGGAGGAGCGCGCCGAACTCGACGCGCTCAAGGGCGACGGCGGCTCGAGCTGGGGCAACCAGATGCGGTCCTACGTGCTGCACCCGTACCAGATGGTCAAGGACCTGCGGACGGGCGTGGAGGACAACAACCCCACCGCGGTGCTCGACGGCGAGCTCGACAAGTTCATCGAGGCCGGCATCCGCTGGCGGATGGCGTCTGCCGAAGCGTGACCGTGACCTCGGGAGCCGACTTGCTGGCCGCTGCGCCGTCCCCGACCGAGATCCTCATCGGTCGGGTTTATGTCTGGCTGGCCACGAACGGCCTCGAGATCGTCATCTGGATTCTGGGTGCGGTGCTGCTGGCCCGCGTCATCCGGTGGTTCGCCGGCAAGTACGCCAATCGGGTCGAATCGCGGTTCTCCACCAGTGATCTGATCGTCCAGACCGAGGACGCCAAACATCGTCGGGCGCTGGTCGACGTGGTGGCGTGGTCGCTGATCGTCGGCATCGCCATCGTCGTCATCGTCCATATCCTCGGGGTGTTCGGGATTCCGCTCAGCGGACTCACCGGACCGACCGCAGTCATCGGTGCTGCCCTCGGTTTCGGCGCACAGCGCATAGTGCAGGACATCCTGGCCGGCTTCTTCGTCGTCGCAGAAAAGCAATACGGCTACGGCGACGTGGTGAACCTGACCGTGACCGGCAATGCGCCGGCGGAGGGCACCGTCGAGGACGTGACCCTACGGGTGACCAAGCTCCGCACCACCGAGGGCGAGGTCATCACCGTTCCCAACGGCCAGATCATCAAGGCCACCAACCTGTCTAAGGACTGGGCGCGCGCCGTCGTCGACGTGCCGGTGCCCTCCGAGGCCGACATCGGGCTCGTCAACGACACGCTCGACCGGGTCGGCCGCCAGTTCTACGAGCTGCCACGTTGGCACGACCTGCTACTCGACGCGCCGTCGTCGCTGGGTGTGATCAGCCTCGAACTCGACTCCATCACCGTGCGCATGGTGACGCGGACCCTGCCGGGCAAGCAGTTCGAGGTGGGCCGAGCACTGCGCGTCCACATCATCCGAGCCCTCGCCCGCGAGGGGATCACGGTGCCGGCCGGGCGTGAGGTCCAGGCGGCGGGCGGTCCGCCGGCGACCCTGGCCGACCAGGTCGGCCGTGACCGGGATGGGGACGAGTGATGGCCGGGTCCCAACAGAACCAGTCCCCGCAGCCGGGATCGGACGGCTCGGAACACGACGGGGGACGCCGCCGGCGCATCTTCCGCTGGAACCAACACATCGGGCGCACCTCGATCCGGATCAGCACGGCGATCCTCTTCGCCGTGTTCATCGTCTGCTGCGTCCTCTACGGCTACACCTCCCAGCGCTACGGCGTCGTCTCGCCGGAACCGCCGCGTCCCGCGCCGAGGACATCCCAGGTCGTCGACCAACCGACGTACGAGCAGCCGCTGCCGTCGACGTACGAGCGGACCACCTCGGAATCGCCTTCGGAGTCGTCGACGACCGGCGGGCCGGGGTCCGACGGCGGGACTGAGACGCCCGTGCCGCCGGGCCAGACGCCCACACCGTCGCAGTCCACCACCCGACCGACGATCCCCGGCCTGCCGGGCGTGGAGATTCCGCAATTCGGCGCCCCGACGCCGACCACTCCGGTTCCGACACGCTGACTTCCGCGCAAGCGCAGGTCAGTGCCATCTTCGACCCGGTGTGTTGCGCCTGAACGGACTCTCAGGCGGCGTCGTTACACTGGCTCATCGTGATCAAGCTGGAGAACGTCACGATGCAGTACAAGGCATCCTCTCGACCGGCTCTGAAGGATTTGAGCTTCGAGGTCGACAAGGGGGAGTTCGCGTTCCTGATCGGTCCGTCCGGATCGGGTAAGTCGACGTTCTTCCGATTGCTGCTCAAAGAGGACCGGCCCACGAGTGGCGACGTGTACCTCGGTGAGTTCCATGTCAACAAGATGCGGGCCCGTTCGGTTCCGAAACTCCGCCAGTCGATCGGCTGTGTCTTCCAGGACTTCCGGTTGCTGCAGAAGAAGACCGTCGCCGAGAATGTCGCCTTCGCGCTCGAGGTGATCGGCCGACCGAAGTCGACGATCCAGCGCGTGGTGCCCGAGGTGCTCGAGTATGTCGGTCTCGAGGGCAAGCACGACCGCATGCCCAACGAGCTGTCCGGTGGCGAGATGCAACGTGTGGCCATCGCCCGCGCGATAGTCAACCGCCCGCTCGTGCTGCTGGCCGACGAGCCGACCGGAAACCTCGATCCGGAGACCAGCGAGGAGATCGTCGACGTCCTCGACCGCGTCAACCGTCGGGGCACCACGGTGGTCATGGCCACCCACGACCGGCACATCGTCGACGCGATGCGACGCCGCGTCCTCGAATTCGACAACGGGCAGCTCGTGCGCAACGACCCGCAGGGTGTGTACGGAATCGGCTGACGGCTCAGCCCACTCCCGACACACAACAACGACCCCCAAGGACGTCTGAGCAAGCATGCGAGCGAATTTCATCATCAGCGAGGTTCTCAACGGACTGCGCCGCAATGCGACCATGACCATCGCGATGATCATCACCACGGCGATCACGCTGGGTATGTTCGGCGGTGGCCTGTTGGTGATCCAGATGGCCGACAAGAGCCAGAAGATCTTCCTCGACCGGGTGGAGATGGAGTTCTACCTCAATCCCGAAGTCACCGAACGCGATCCGCAGTGTCAGGCCGATCCCTGCGCGCAGTTGCGACGGGGGCTCGAGAACGAGCCCGGCGTCACCTCGGTGACCTACCTCGACAAGGACGAGGCCTACAAGCGTGCGAAGGAGATCTTCGCGAACAACCCGGACCTCGCCGAGAACATCGTCGAGGGCACACTGCCGGCGTCGTTGCGGGTGCGGGTCTCCGACCCGGCCCAGTTCGACGCGGTGCTCACCGAGTACGCGGGCCGAAAAGACCTGGGTGTGGACGCATTCAAGGACGACCGCAAACTGGTGCAACGCATCTTCAGTGTGCTCGACGGGGTGCGCAACGCGACGTTCGCAATCGCCTCGGTGCTCGCGGTCGCGGCGATCTTGTTGATCATCAACACCGTTCAGATCGCGGCGTTCACAAGACGAACCGAAGTGTCGATCATGCGCCTGGTGGGCGCGACGCGGTGGTACACACAGCTGCCGTTCCTCCTGGAGGCGGTGGTGTCCGCCCTTGTCGGTGCGTTGCTCGCGATCGGTGGTCTGCTGCTCGCGAAGAAGTTCTTCTTCGACACCGCGCTGAAGGAGCTCTACGGCGTGAGCTTCTTCGCCCGCATCGAACTGGCGGACGTCTTATTCGTCGCGCCGTGGCTGATCCTCGGCGGAATCGTGTTGGCGGGTGCGACGGCATATGTCACCCTTCGTGTGTACGTCCGGGAATGAGCGGACCCGCCGCCGACGTTCCACACACGCTTGACTACGGTCTATTCGACCCTGCCAACCGTCGATCCACGAGGAGGTGAGTGCGCGATGCCCAAGGAAAAGGGACGCAACGTGATTGCCCAGAACCGCAAGGCGCGCCACAACTACGCCATCCTCGACGTCTACGAGGCAGGCATCGCTCTCGTGGGGACCGAGGTGAAGAGTCTGCGCGCGGGTAAGGCCTCGCTCGTCGACGCCTTCGCCACGATCGACGATGGCGAGGTGTGGCTGCATGCCCTGCACATCGCCGAGTACGGCCACGGTTCCTGGACCAATCACGCGGTCCGACGCAAGCGCAAGCTGCTGATGCATCGTCGGGAGATCGACAATCTGATCGGCAAGATCCGCGACGGAAACCTCACGCTCGTGCCGCTGTCGCTGTATTTCAGCGACGGTCGGGTGAAGGTCGAGCTGGCGCTCGCCCGCGGTAAGCAGGCGCACGACAAGCGCCACGACATCGCCAAGCGGACCGCGCAGCGTGAGGTCGAGCGTGAGGTCGGCCGTCGTGTGAAGGGGATGGGCTGACCGACCGGATCGGCCGGATCTCAGGCTGCCTTGTAGAGACGCGTGCCCTCATTCGTGTGCGGGGTCTCGGCGGTCGCCGCCGGCGCGCGGCGGTAGGTGCGTTCGTATCGTTCGACGTCGGTACGCCGCAACGGGGGAGTGAGCGGGTCCGACGACACGTATACATCGCTGTCGCGGGTGGCCTCGCTGAGTCGGATCTGCATGCGGAACGCGGTGAGGGCACCTGCGAACAGGACGGCCATCGCGAGTCCGAACATCCACGACGGTGCATCGACGCCACCGGCGAGCGACATCACGAACAGTCCCAGGAACAGGAATCCGAGCAGCATCACCAGGTAAGCGGCGAAGGCGAACGATCTTGGACGGGGTGCGGAGCGCACGGCGAACAACCTCCTCGGGTAACGGGTTCCGATACATAGTGTGTATCGCTACGGCGACTGTAGCGCAACACTCTGTGTAGCGGCTGAGCGTGCCGTGATATTCCTGAAGCACCGGTGCTCGACAGCGCCGGTTCCGACTGAGAAGGGTTCCGCGCTTGCCTGCTGACAGCGGTCCGAAGATCATCACGGCTGCGCTGGAGCTGCTGCGCACGAAGGGGCCGTCGGGCGTGACGATCGAGGCCGTCGCCGCCCACTCCGGCGTCGCCCGCACCACCATCTACCGCCGATACCGCAACCGCGACGAGATGCTCACCGCGGCGCTCGTCGCCGTGGGGACGCCACCGGGTCTCGACGACGAGCTGTCGGGGGAGCAACGCCTTCGATGGGTGGTCCGCCACGCGGCATCGATGGTGTCCGACGGCATCGGCTTCGGTGGGATGGCGGCACTGATCACCGACGCCGATCCCGCCTTCACCGAGATCTTTCGCGCCGTGCTGTCGACGCACCGCGCCGACCTCACGAGAGTCATCGACGACGGCAAGAGCCGCGGATTCGTGGCTTCCACCGTGGACCCGGACACGCTCATCGACAGCATCGTCGGAACACTCGTCGCGGAACGGGCCAGGTTGGGGAGCGTCGGCGACGACTGGGAGGACCGCGTCGTCGAAATGTTCGCGCCGATCGTGCTCGCCCGTGGTTGAGCTCGGTTCTTCTCGCTGGTTGAGCTCCGTCGAAACCGGGAATGAAGTCCGCTGTCGGACTTGTTAGACTGAATTACTCGCTGACTTCGGTCGGCGGGTACCTGTCTCGGGGCTGATCGGTTTCGACTACGTGCGTCGAGGTAGGGGAAGCGTGTCGGTGCAGGCTGGAGACCACCGTATAAGCGTCGCAGCAACCAATTAAGCGCCGATTCCAATCAGCGCGACTACGCCCTCGCTGCCTAAGTAGCGACGGCTAGTCTGTCGGCCCGGATTGTGCTCCCGAATCCGGATGCCGGCATCATCTCAGGGAGCTCACCGTCCTCGCCGGTCGCGGGCGAGGTCGGAACATCAAACAGCGACTGGGATCGTCATCTCGGCTTGTTCGCGTGACCGAGAGATCCAAGTAGAGACATAGCGGACTGCACACGGAGAAGCCCTACCAACACGACGGAGGACCCGGGTTCAATTCCCGGCAGCTCCACGGCCAGAGCGCCCCACCTGTTCGCAGGTGGGGCGCTTTGCGTACAGCGGCTTCTACAGGGTCGGTTCGGGAACCGAGCTGACCTCGGCGTTCGAGTGCGGCGTGAGCCTGGTGCCGACGCTCCGAAGGCCTATCTCAGTAGTAGTGGGCTCGACCGCCCACCGCGCGCCCGGTGGCACCGAGAACCGCGAGGATCACGCCGATCACGGCGACGATGATGCCCAGGGTCCACAGGATCGGGATGCCGAAGATGAATCCGAGAACAAGAAGGATGATTCCGAGGATGATCACCGCGCACACTCCGGAGGTCGCAGTTACTAGGATGCTCGACGCTGCTGCAAGCACCTCTCACGTTACCCCCGTCACACCCGACAATGCGCCGAACGATGACCGACCGTCGGACGCCGCTCGGTGTCGCCGCGGCTCAGGCCGCGGCCGCGTCGGCCAGCGCGTGCTCACGGTGACGACGTCGCTTGCTGATGACGCCGTGGGTCGGGCTGAACAGGAAGACGAGCAGGAACAGGATTCCCTGCACCAGCACGACCATGCCGCCGGGTGAGGTGTCCTGGTAGTAGGACACGTACAGGCCGATGACGCCGCACAGTGCCGAGGTGGCGGGCGCGATGACCAGCATGCGGGTGAAGCGGTTGGTGAGCATTTGCGCTGTCGCGCCGGGGATGATCAGCATCGCCACCACCAGCACGATGCCGACCACCTGCAGCGCGGTCACGGCGGTCAGAGCCAGCAGGGCGAGGAGTACCGCGCCCAGCAACCTCGGGCTGAGGCCGATGGCGAAGGCGTGGGTGGGGTCGAAAGCGTAGAGGGTGAAGTCGCGGCGCTTGAGCAGCAGGATCACCGCGACGATGGCACCGAGGATCGCGATCTGGATCAGATCCGACGCCGAGACACCGAGCAGGTTGCCGAAGATGATGTGGTTCAGGTCGGTCTGGCTCGGCGTCACCGAGATCAGGACCAGCCCGAGGGCGAACAGCGATGTGAAGACGATGCCGATCGCGGCGTCCTCTTTCACCCGGCCGCCGTCGCGGACCGCACCGATCATCGCCACCGCGAGGAACCCGAAGACCACCGCGCCGATGGCGAACGGGAATCCGACGATGTAGGCGAGCACGACTCCCGGCAGTACGGCATGGGAGACGGCGTCACCCATCAGCGACCAACCGATCAGCACCAGCCAGCACGACAACAGCGCGCAGACGACCGATGCGATCAGCGTCGCCCACAATGCCCGGGTCATGAAGGCGTAGGCGAAGGGGTCGAGGAGGTGGTCGACGATGCTCATGACGCCTCCTCCTGGCGGTCGCCGGGAGTCTGTACGGTCCGGTCCAGCGGGTCGAGCCCGAAGGCGCGCACCAGATTGTCGGTGGTGATCACCTCGGTGGGGTCACCCTGTGCGACGACCCGCCGCATCAGCAGGATCGCCTGGTCGGCGAGCGTCGGCAGAACCTGCAGATCGTGCGTGGAGACCAGGATCGTCACGCCCGAATCGGCGAGTTCGCGCAGCAACGCGGTGATGGTGGCCTCGGTGCGTTTGTCGACGCCGGCGAACGGCTCGTCGAGCAACAGAATCGAGGCCTCCTGCGCGATGCCGCGGGCCACGAAGGCGCGCTTGCGCTGGCCACCGGAGAGCTGGCCGATCTGACGGTCGGCGTAGTCGGTGAGTTCCACGCGCGCGAGTGCTTTGTCGACGGCGTCGTGGTCGGCGCGCTTGGGTCGGCGGGTGAAGCCGAGATGGCCGTAGCGGCCGGTCATCACGACGTCGCGCACCGAGAGCGGGAACGTCCAGTCGATGTCCTCGGACTGCGGGACGTACCCGACGAGGCCGGACTTGCGAGCGGCGGCGGGGGATCTGCCGGCGAGTGTGACCGAGCCGGTGGTCGGGGTGACCGACCCGACGATGGTCTTGAACAGCGTCGACTTGCCCGATCCGTTCATGCCGACGAGCGCGCAGATGCGGCCCGTCGGCACGCGCACCGAGGCGTGGTCGAGCGCGAGGATGCGGCCGTAACGCACCGTCACGTCGTCGACCTCGATGGCATGCGAGGTGATCATCGGTTGTCTCCCGTCAGTCCCGACACGATGGTCCGGGCGTCGTGGCGGATCAGGTCGAGGTACGTGGGCACCGGGCCGTCGGCCTCGGAGAGGGAGTCGACGTACAGCGTGCCGCCGAAACGGGCGTCGGTTGCGCCGACGACCTGCTGCATCGCCGCGTCGGAGACCGTCGACTCGCAGAAGACCGCCGGCACCCGGTTCTTGCGGACGAAGTCGATGGCCGCGGCCACCTGCTGCGGGGTGGCCTGCTGTTCGGCGTTGACCGGCCAGATGTAGCGCTCGGCGAGTCCGGCGTCGCGCGCGAGGTAGGAGAAGGCGCCCTCGCAGGTGACCAGCGCGCGTTCGTTGAGAGGCAGGTCGTCGAGTGCCGAGACCAGTTCGGTCTGCACCTGCTGCAGCTGTTTCTTGTACGACGCTCCGTTGGCCGCGAAGATCTCGGCGCCCTCGGGGTCGAGGTCGGTGAACGCCTCGACCAGGTTGTCGACGTAGATGCCGACGTTGACCGGACTCATCCATGCGTGCGGATTCGGTTTGCCCGCATAGGCATCCGAGGCGATGTCGATCGGGTCGATGCCGTCGCTGGCCACCACATGCCGAACGTCGAGTCCGTCGACGAACTGGCCGAACCAGGCCTCGAGATCGAGTCCGTTGTCGACGACGAGTGAGGCCGTCGCGGTGCGTCGCACGTCGCCAGGAGTGGGTTCGTAACCGTGGATCTCCGCGCCCGGCTTGGTGATCGACTCGACCCGCAGGCGATCACCCGCGACATTCGACGCGATGTCGGCGAGCACGGTGAACGTCGTGAGCACGACCTTCTCGTCGGGGAGACGGCTGGACAGAGTGCAGCCCGAGATGACCGTGCACAGGACAGCGATCAGCGCCCCGGCGGACAGCAGTCGACGAGCGCGCACCTTGGGCATGCCGACACTATAGTTTCGGGGAGCCGAACTTTCTACCTCCGGGGGGCCGCAAACCCCGATCCGTACGAAATCCGCCCCCGATAACCACCCTCCTGAACGGGTCCGGCGACATATCGTCGCCGCCCCGGCTGTGGAGGGCGCATCTCAGGGGCGGATCCCGGGGGCGGATCTCGGGGGCGGATTTCACCGGCGGCCGGTCAGATGACGCCCGACTCCCGTAGCTCGGTCAGGTCCTCGGTCGACAGTCCCAGCATCTCGCCGTAGACGGTCTCGTTGTCGTACCCCGGCGTGGGCGGGCCGGCGTTGCGGATGCCGCCGGGCGTCTCGCTGAACTGGGGGACGACGCCGGGTCCGAGGACGGTTCGCCGGGCGCCCTCGTCGTAGTGCTCGGCGATCATGCCGCGCGCCCGCAGATGGGGGTCGGCGACCACCTCGGCGACCGTGTTGACCGGGCCCACAACCACTCCCGCGGCGCTCAGCACCTCGGTGAGTTTTTCGGCGGAGTACTGCGCCGACCATTCGCCGATCATCGCGTCCAGCTCGTCCTGGTTACGACCCCGGGCGGTGTGGTCGGCGAATCGCTCGTCGGTGGCGAGTTCGGGTTGGCCCATCGCCTGGCAGAGGCGGGCGAACACCGAGTCCTGGTTGGCCGCGATGATGACGTGCGTGCCGTCGCTGGTGGGGTAGAGGTTCGACGGCGCGATGCCTTCGAGTCGGGTGCCCGACGGTCCGCGCACCACGCCGCCCGCGTCGTAGTCGGCGATCGCCGATTCCTGCACGGCCACACAGGATTCGATGAGGGAGGTGTCGACGACCTGGCCCTTGCCGGTCACCGTCCGGCGATACAGGGCTGCCAGTGCGCCCTGCGCGGCGAACATGCCGGCGAGGGTGTCGCCGATCGAAAGTGCCAGTCGCGGAGGCAGTTGCCCGGGGTAGCCGTTCAGATACCTTAGGCCGCTTGCTGCTTCGGCGACGGACGCATAGCCGGCGCGTGTCGCATCCGGACCTGTCTGGCCGTAACCGGACACCCGCACGATGACGAGGCCGGGGTTGCGCTCCGACAACACGTCCGGGCCGATGCCGAGACGTTCGAGCGTGCCGGGGCGGAAGTTCTCGACGACGACATCGGCGCGGTCGGCGAGCTCGAGGAAGATCTCTCGGCCGCGGTCGGAGCGCAGGTCGAGGGTGATCGCTTTCTTGTTGCGGGCGTGGACCGTCCAGTAGAAGCGATGGCCGTCGACCTCGGCCTGACCCCAGGTGCGGATCGGATCGGGTTTGCCCGGCGGTTCGATCTTGATGATGTCGGCGCCCATGTCGCCGAGGAGTCGGGCGGCGTGCGGGCCCGCGATCAGGGTGCCCAGCTCGAGCACGGTGACGCCCTCGAGCGGTCCTGCCGGGGCTCCTTCTCGGTTCGGCGCGGCAACGGTGTTGTCGGTCATGGGAGACAGTGTGGCCGGTCACAGGTGCGACGCCAATACGAAGGGTCGGTTTACGGTTGGAACGAATCGAATCTTGCGTTCCATTGTCGCGCATCTCCGGCTATGGTGTGTGTCGTCGAACACATACTGGGGAGGCTTTGAATGGTTGATCACGCATCGGGGACCGGGCTCCTGCCCGACATCCGTCTCGCCGACATGGCGGCGGGCGTCGCATCGCTGCGCAAGGACATCGGGACCGTTCTGCGTGTGCTGCCGGAGATGCTGCCCAAGCCGCCGACCACCAAGATGTCGATCGGCAAGCGCTTCCAGCAGTCCGTCGACAAGTACCCCGACCGCGACTTCCTGCGCTTCGAGGGCTCGTCGATCACCTACCGCGAGGCCAACGCCCGGGCCAACCGTCTCGCCGACTTCCTGACGCGTGAGGGCGTCGGCAAGGGCGATGTGGTGGCGGTGCTGTCGAAGAACCACCCCGACGTCGTGATCGCCATGCTCGGCATCGTCAAGATCGGCGCGATCTGCGGCATGATCAACTTCCACCAGCGCGGCGCAGTGCTCGAGCACAGCCTGGGGCTCCTCGACGCCAAGGTCGTTCTGTACCAGGAGGATCTGGTCGAGGCCCTGGACTCGGTACCGCAGAGTGCGCGTCCGGCAAAGGAATTCACCTTCGAGAAGCTGCCGTCGCTGGTCGCGCCATGCTCGCCGGTCAATCCAAAGGCCACCGAATCCGTCGAGGTCGGCTCGACGGCGATCCTGATCTTCACCTCCGGTACCACCGGATACCCCAAGGCCAGCAAGCTGAGTCACTACCGCTGGCTGGTCGCCATGAACGGCATCGGCGGCCTCGGGATCCGACTGCGCAGCGACGACGTGATGTACACGGCGCTGCCCTTCTACCACAACAACGCGCTCACGATCTCACTGTCGTCGGTGCTCAACTCCGGTGCCTGCCTCGCGATCGGCAAGCAGTTCTCGGCGTCCCGCTTCTTCGACGAGCTCATCGAGAACGACGCCACCGCGTTCAGCTACATCGGCGAGCTGTGCCGGTATCTCCTGGCGCAGCCGCCGAAGCCGACCGACCGCGCGCACCGCGTCCGGCTCGCCGTCGGCAACGGCCTACGCCCCGACATCTGGGACGACTTCACCGGACGTTTCGGCATCGACCGCATCGTCGAGTTGTATGCGGCCAGCGAGGCCAACATCGGCTTCGTCAACGTGTTCGGGCTGTCCAAGACCGCGGGCTTCTCGCCGTTGCCCTACATCGTCGTCGAGTACGACGAGGAAACCGGCGAACCGTTGCGCGGGCCCGATGGCCGGGTGAAGAAGGTCGGCAAGGGCGGCACGGGACTGCTTCTCGCACAGATCAACTCGCGCGTCCCCTTCGACGGTTACACCGATCCGAAGGCCACCGAGAAGAAGATCGTCCGCGACGCCCGCAAGAAGGGCGACCAGTGGTTCAACAGCGGCGACGTCGTCCGCGACCAGGGCTTCCACCACATCGGCTTCGTCGACCGGATCGGTGACACCTTCCGCTGGAAGGGTGAGAACGTCGCCACCACCGAGGTCGAGGCCGTGGTCGACGCACACGACGCCGTCGAGGAGGCCGTCGTCTTCGGTGTGCCGGTGCCTGGTGTCGACGGCAAGGCCGGCATGGCGGCGGTGAGTCTCCACGACGGTCAGGAGTTCGACGCCGCGGGCTTCGCCGCTCACGTCCGGAAGGGACTGCCGAGTTACGCGGTGCCGCTGTTCGTCCGGATCGTCGACCAGCTCGAACACACGTCGACCTTCAAGAACATGCGTACCGAACTGCGCAAGCAGGCCTACTCCGAGACCGGCGACGATCCGATGTACGTGCTCTCGGGCGACACCTACGTCGAGTTCTACCCGGAGTACGTCGAGGAACTGTCCGGAGCCCGGCGACAGGGGTGAGCGGTGGGCCGACGTGGTGGCGGTGTCAGCCGTTCACCACGTCGTAGACCGCCTCGGCCGGCGCAGCCAGGAGCCGGTCCGCCATCTCCTGCTTGAGGTGGGTCAGGCGCGCCTCCTCCTCGGTGGTGCGCTCCGGTTGCCGGGCCAGCGCGATGAACTCATCCGTCACGAACCCCTCGCGGATTTCCAGCCGGACCTTCCGGTCGCGGTAGGACAGCTCGAAGACGTAGCGCTCGAGCGTCGCGCCGCGGTCGTTGCGCTCCAGTGTGGAGTCGATGGTGTAGCGGTTCTCGGTCACCGCGCGGGTGACCATCTCGAAGGTGTCCCGTACACCGGGCCCGGTATGTGCCGTGGCCACGACGATGTCACGACGCTCGACCGAGCCGGGTTCACCGAGTTGGGGCAGAGCTCGCTCGAGGACCTTGAACGCGTGCGCGACGCCGCCCGGGAAGCCGGGACCGTGGTATCGGGTCACGTCATCGATGCTGTAGGAGATCTGGGTTCCCTGATCGGTGACGGTGATCGCGTTCATGCGATTGGACTCCTTCGTGGTGCGCGCCGCCGGGGACCGGAGACGTCAGCCTGCGGAGTTTACTCATGGTGCACAGCGGACAAGCGCTCGCCCACGAAGTCGAGCGCGCTGCGCTGCCACAGGCCGATGTGGTCGAGCATCGCGTGGCCCCCGTCGGGGACGTTGACGAAATGGGCGTCCACGCCCTGCGCCGACAACTCGTCGATGCCCTTGCGGGTGCGCTTGGCGAAGGTGCGTTCGTCGGCGTCGCCGTGGACGGCCACCACGCGGGCGCCCGGCTGGATGTGTCGCCAGTCGGCGTACTGCCACCAGGGGGCGAGGGCGAGTACGCCGATGACCCGGCGGTCGGCGGCGAGCTGCGCGGCGACCCGGCCGCCCATCGAGTGTCCGATCGCGACGACGGGGACGCCGGGGTGGCGACGACACAACTCGTCGAGCGCGGCGCGCGCCGGGAGCATGGGGCTGCTCTCGTCGCCGTTCCAGCCGTAGACGCGGTACCGCACCTGATGCACCCGCACGGCCCGTCCGTAGCGCAATCGGAGCGACCACGTGAACGGGTACATGCGCAACGCCGAGCCCTGCCACGGACTGAACGGTTTGCGACTGTCGTCGGTGCCGCCGGGCAGCACCAGGACGAGGAGGCCGGCCGGGTCGCGCCGGGTCGCGAACAGTCCGGGCGAGAGCAGTCGCAGGGGACCGGGGTTCAACATGGTTCGGCAGGCCTCCAACGGCACGTCGACGATCGTCTCACCCTAGCGATTCGATTCCGAGGCTAATATGGACCGGTCTGCTGAGCCTCGCCAATTGGTGTCGTCGGACGGGCGAATTCCGATCTTGGTGGCAGAATCGCCGATATGGCACATTCCCGCGCTGGAACATTGGCCCTGCCCGAAGACCTCGTCGACGTGGAGGCACTCGAGCGTGCCTATTACGACAACGTCCCTGATCCGTCGGACCCGTTGCAGCAGGTCGTGTTCGGGACATCCGGCCATCGGGGTTCGAGTTTCGACACCGCATTCAACGAGGCGCATATCCTCGCGACGACGCAGGCCATCGTCGAATACCGGCGCGGTGCGGGAATCACGGGTCCGCTGTTCATCGGTTTCGATACGCACGCTTTGTCGATTCCGGCGTGGCGGACAGCGCTCGAGGTTCTCGCCGCCAACGAGGTGTCGGTGTTCACCGCCGAGGACGACTCATACACCCCGACCCCTGCGGTCAGTCGCGCGATCCTGACGTTCAACAAGGAGAACCCCGGTGTGCTCTCCGACGGCATCGTGGTGACGCCGTCGCACAACCCGCCGCGCGACGGCGGGTTCAAGTACAACCCGCCGACCGGTGGTCCGGCCGACACCACCGTGACCTCGGTCATCGCTGCTCGCGCCAACGACCTGCTCGCGGCGAAGCTCGACGGCGTGAAGCGGATTCCGTTCGAGCGGGCTCGATCCAGTGAGTTCGTCGCGGACTACTCGTTCCTGCAGGACTACATCGAGGGCCTCGGCGACGTCGTCGACATGGCGGCCATCCGCGACGCCGGCATCCACATCGGTGCCGACCCGCTCGGCGGTGCGTCGGTCGGGTACTGGGCCCACCTCGGGCTGCGCTACAACCTCGAACATCTCACCGTCGTCAACCCGACCGTCGACCCGACGTTCTCGTTCATGACGCTCGACACCGACGGCAAGATCCGGATGGACTGCTCGTCGTCGAACGCGATGGCCTCGCTGATCTCCGCGCGCGACTCCTTCGACATCGCGACCGGAAACGACGCCGACTCCGACCGCCACGGGATCGTCACGCCCGACGCCGGTCTGATGAATCCGAACCACTACCTCGCGGTGGCCATCGACTACCTGTTCACCCATCGTCCGCAGTGGTCGGAGCGGGCGGCGGTCGGCAAGACGCTGGTGTCGTCGTCACTCATCGACCGGGTGGTCACCGGGATCGGCCGGCCGCTGATGGAGGTCCCCGTCGGTTTCAAGTGGTTCGTCGACGGACTGCTCTCGGGACGCGTAGCGTTCGGCGGTGAGGAGAGTGCCGGGGCGTCGTTCCTGATGTTCGACGGCACGCCGTGGTCGACCGACAAGGACGGCATCATCATGGCGCTGCTCGCCTCGGAGATCCTGGCCGTCACCGGCAAGACGCCGTCACAGCGGTACGCCGAACTCGCCGAGCAGTACGGCGAGACCTCCTACGCCCGGATCGACGCGCCTGCGTCGCGCGAGCAGAAGGCGGTGTTGTCGAAGCTGTCGCCGGAGCAGGTGAAGGCCACCGAACTCGCCGGAGAACCGATCTCCGCGATCATGACAACCGCACCTGGCAACGGGGCGGCGATCGGCGGCCTGAAGGTCACCACCGAGAACGCGTGGTTCGCCGCGCGGCCGTCCGGAACGGAGGACGTCTACAAGATATACGCCGAATCCTTCAAGGGCCCTGAGCATCTCGCGCAGGTGCAGAAGGAGGCGCAGCAGGTCGTCGACACCGCGCTCGGGAGCTGATCAGCCGCCCGCGGGGATGCCGATCGCCAGGCCCACCAGATAGGTGGCGCCGGCGGCGATCACGCCGAAACACAGCTGACGCAGCGCGCCCCGGGCGATCGGGTGGCGGGTGACGTACGCGGCGACGCCGCCCGCGATGAGGAGTCCTACGGCGCCGACCGACAGGCCGAGGAGCAGCGAGGAGAACCCGAGCAGGTACGGGATCAGCGGGACGACGCCGCCGATACCGAACATCACGAACGACGATATCGCTGCCACCCACGGGGACGGCTTGTCCGACGGGGCGACGCCGAGTTCCTGGGTGATGTGGACGTCGACCGCACCTTCGGGGTCCTGGTGGATCTCGTGCGCCGCGGTGGTCGCGGTCTCCTCGGTCATGCCCATCTCGGTGAACATCTCGATGAGTTCGTGGATCTCCCCGCCGGGGTTCTTCTCGATCTCGGAGCGTTCGACCTCCACCTCGGCATCGAGCTGCTCGTTCTGCGTCGACACCGAGGTGAACTCGCCGAGCGCCATCGAGAACGCGCCGGCGATCAGTCCGGCGACGCCCGACAGGATGATCGTGTGTGCACTGGCACCTGCGCCACCGACGCCGGCGACGAGACTGATGTTGGTGACCAAGCCGTCCATCGCGCCGAAGGTCGCGGCGCGGACCTGGCCGCCCGAGACGTCCGGGTGCTCGTGGCTGATCGGGTTCATTTCCTCGTCGACCTCGCTGTTGGTCACCCCGCGAGCGTAGCGACGTATGTCGCGGGTCGCCGGGCGAGCCGGCCCTTCTCCCGGTCCAGCCATCCCTTCGCCGATCGACCGTCCCTGTGCCGACCGAGCCGTCCCTTCGCCGATCGAGCCGTCCCTTCGCCGATCGAGCCGTGTCGAGATCATTTTGCGAAAGCGGCACGTATTCGGTGCTCCTCGGGCGCATCTACTCAGCCGATTATCAGTGCGGCGCGGATATTGTCGTTACGTGAGCGAAAAGCGTAAGTCGGGAGCCTCCGTGCCCCGCGCCACCACATCGAAGTATCAGCCGAGCGCGCCGTCGAGCACGATGACCTATGTCCTCGGAGGTATCGCGATCCTGGTGATCGCGGGCCTGGTCATCGGCGGGATCTGGTGGAGCGGTCGCGACAAGGGAACCGCTGACCAGTCCGCGCTCGCCGCGAGTTCGACGATGATCGTCGGACCGGAGAACGCGCCGCTGATCGATGTCTTCGAGGACCCGCTGTGCCCGGTGTGCAAGATGTTCGAGCAGCAGTCGGGTCCCGCGATCACCGCCGCGGTCACCGAGGGAAAGCTGCGGGTGCGATATCACACGCTCAACTTCCTGAACTCGCGGTCGGCGACCGGTGACTACAGCTCCCGTGCGGCGGGCGCGCTGACCTGTGTGGCGCAGGAGCAGAACACCGACCTGTTCCTCCGGTTCCACAGTGCGCTGTTCGACGCCCAGCCGGCCGAGGACGGCACCGGCAACATCACCAGCCCTGAACTGGCGCGCCTGGCGACCTCGCAGGGTGCGACACCCGCGACCGCCAAGTGCATCACCGACAACGAGAAGGTCGCGCAGGCGGAAGCGAACGCCGCCACGTCGAGTGACGAACTCAAGAAGGCCGCCGGCCAGGTGGGCACCCCGAGCGTCCTCCACGACGGCAAGCCCGTCGATGGACTGCTCGACGGCACCGGCTGGCTCGACGGCATTCTGGGCGCCGGCAAGTCGTGATCCGAGGGGGACCGGGCCCCGCAAAGGGCCCGGTTCCTGCGGATTTGGTCGCCGTCGAGGCAGTGGTGTAACTTTCACAGTGCCCTTGAACAGGGCGGAACAAAAAAATACGGGGCTATGGCGCAGCTGGTAGCGCACCACACTGGCAGTGTGGGGGTCAGGGGTTCGAGTCCCCTTAGCTCCACTCCACAGAGGGTGGGTCAGACTTTCGGGTCTGACCCACCCTTTTTCTTGTTGTCCCGCGCCCGGGGCGGGGCCCCTTCGCGCACACCGTATCTGCTCGGAATTCGCCACCCTGTGCCCAGAATTGTCGGCACAGAAATACCGCTGAAGCAAGGCTAGCCTTCGTTAGTATAAGCTCCCCTAATTGTCGAAGATGTCCGTTCCGATGACGCGAGGCGCTGAGCAGCGCATCGCGTCGCCGCCTGTTTGTCCTGGAGTCCAGATGGCTGCCCGCCCCCGTCCGTCCGCCCCTGCCGCACACCTCTCGCGCCGCGACCTCATGCGCTCGATGGGAGTTGCCGCACTTGCCCTGGGGGCATTGGGTGTCACCGCGTGCTCGAGCCGCGAAGCAGTCTCCGAGACCGCAGGCACCAGCGCCGCGGGCGGTCCGATCACCGTCGTCGACCAGTACCAGAACACGGTCACCTTCGACACCCCGGTCGGCCGTATCGCGTCGACGATCATCCCGGTTCCGTCGATGATCATCGGTTCGGATCAGTCCACCGCCCGCAACGTCGGCGTCAACGAGGTCGCGATCTCGATGGCGTCCAAGGGCATGCTGGGCACG
The DNA here is from genome assembly GCF_021245825.1 of Gordonia metallireducens. Classification (NCBI taxonomy): domain Bacteria; kingdom Bacillati; phylum Actinomycetota; class Actinomycetes; order Mycobacteriales; family Gordoniaceae; genus Gordonia; species Gordonia metallireducens. The sequence goes on from NZ_JAJQJP010000005.1 coordinate 37,100, forward strand.
ATGTTCCCGGCGTTCCTCGACACCCCGGTGGTCGCCGGCAACGACTTCGTGCCGAACGTCGAGCACATCCTGAGCCTCAACCCCGACGTCGTGATCCAGTGGGGCGACAAGGGCGATGACATCGTCGCGCCGCTGCGCAACGCCGGCCTGAAGGTGCTGCTGCTCAAGTACGGCACCCAGGAGGACCTCGAGGCCTGGATCTCGATCTTCGGGGAACTGCTCGGCAAGAAGTCGCAGGCCGACGCGGTTCTCGCGACGATGGCCGCCGACCGCAAGGTGGTCGAGAAGGCCGCCGCGGCTCACGCTTCCGCGGCCCCGCGCGTGCTGTACATGTACAACGCGCCCGAGATCAAGGTAGGCGCCGACAACAGCTACATGGACTTCTGGATTCGACTGGCCGGTGGCAAGAACGTCGCCTCGGGTGCGGGGAAGGGTTCGAGCTTCGGTGTCACCCGGGAGCAGGTCCTGGGCTGGGATCCGGAGATCGTGATCCTCGGCAACTTCGAGCCCACGACACCCGCCGACATGTACGCCGATCCCCGCTGGTCGTCGCTGTCGGCGGTCAAGAACAAGCGGGTCTACAAGGCTCCGATCGGCGGATTCTCCTGGGACCCGCCGTGCTACGAGTCCAATCTGATGTGGATGTGGGCCAACTCGGTCTTCTTCCCCGACGTCGACCACGAACTGCGCGGACGCATCCGGGAGACCTACCGGACGCTGTACGCCTACGACGTGACCGATGCCGACATCGATCGCATCCTGCAGGTGCCGGACAACGCGGGCAGCGCGGACTATGACGACTTCCGTGCATGAGCTCGTCGCCGAGCCGGAGAAGACACGCACGTCGACGCGCATCGTGGTGCCGCTGGTCCTGACCGTCGGCATCGTTGCGGTGGGCCTGATCTCGCTGTCGGTGGGTCGCTACACCGTGCCGGTCAACGAGGTCGCCCGCATCCTCGTCAACGAGGTGATCGCGCTGCCCCGTACCTGGACCGAGGCGGAAGCCAACGTGGTTCTGGGCGTTCGTCTTCCGCGCGTGCTGCTCGCCATGCTCGTCGGCGGTGGCCTGGCCCTCGGCGGCGCGGCACTGCAGGCGGCGTTCCGTAATCCATTGGTGAGCCCGCAGATCCTCGGGGTGTCCTCCGGGGCGTCGTTCGGCGGTGTGCTGGCGCTGATCTTCGGGCTCGGGTCGGCCTTCCTCGTCGGTGGGGCGTTCCTGTTCGGTCTGGTCGCGCTCGGCATGGTGTTGCTGATCGGGCGCACCCGAGCGGGCGGACCGATCCTCACCATCGTGCTCGGCGGCGTGGTCACGAGCGCCTTCTTCTCGGCGCTGGTCTCGTTCATCACCTACGTCGCCGACCCGTACACCACGCTGCCGTCGATCGTGTTCTGGCTCATGGGTTCTCTGGCCACCGCCGACATGGGCAAGGTGCTGATCGCCGCCGTCCCGATCCTCATCGGTTCGACGGTGCTGATCGGTCTGCGATGGCGGATCAACATCCTTTCGCTCGGCGACGACGACGCCACCGCACTCGGATTGAACCCCGGACGGCTGCGAGCGGTGTTGCTGACGATGGTGGCGTTCATGACCGCCGGTGCGGTCGCCGTGTCGGGGGTGATCGGCTGGGTCGGCCTCGTCGTCCCGCACATGGCCCGACTGTGGGTCGGACCCGACCACCGGATCTCCATGCCGACGACGTTCTTCCTCGGCGCCGCATACCTGACGATCATCGACACGTTGTCGCGCACCATCAGCGCCGGCGAGATCCCGCTGGGTATCCTGACCGCGATCATCGGTGCCCCGGTCTTCGTTCTGCTCCTGAGCAATTCACGCAGACAGGCCTTCATCGATGGTTGATCACACCGCCCTCGAATTACGGGACGCCGGGTTCCACTACCCGCGCTGCGACTGGGTGTTCCGGAACGCCAGTCTGCGCATCGACGGAGGAATCACCTCCATCCTCGGCCCCAACGGGCAGGGCAAGACCACGCTGCTGCGCTGTATCGCCGGACTGACCCGGTTGTCCGAGGGGTCGGTCACCCATGACGCCGCGATCGGCTATGTCCCACAAGCGAGTGCGTCGAACTTCGCCTACTCGGTGTTCGACATGGTCCTGATGGGGCGGGCCAAGAAGGTGTCGGCGTTCGCCACCCCCAGTCGTACCGACGTCGCCCGCACCCGCGAGATCCTCGAGCGGGTCGGGATCGCCGACCTGGCGACGCGCAGCTTCGCGGCGCTGTCCGGTGGGCAGCGCCAGCTGGTGCTGATCGCACGAGCGCTGGTGTCCGACTGCAACTTCCTGATCCTCGACGAACCGGTCTCGGCCCTGGACCTGCGGAACCAGGCCCGAGTGCTCGAGCTGCTGCGCGACCTGGCGGCCGACGGGATGGGCATCCTGCTCACGACCCATCACCCCGACCACGTCCTGCACCTCGGCGGGCGCGCCGTGGTGATGCGTTCGGTCGACGACATCCGCGTCGGTCCCGTCGCCGAACTCGTCACCGACGATGTGCTCAGCGAGCTGTACGGAATCGACGTGGTCAGCACGACCGTCGACGACCGCGGCGGCCCCCGCACCGTTCTCTACACCCGTTATGACACGTTCGCGGATACAGCCCCCGCGGCACCCTCCCTACAGAAAGTATCTCGATGAGTACCGATCCGACTGCACCGCAGTCACTTCCACCCGTTCTGCATCTGACGATGGGATCGAATGCCGGGATGTCCGGCGGCACCGACGTCTCGGACCAGGTCACTCCCGTCGACCTGTACTCGCTCGACGAGTTGGATCTGAGCACCGTCCGCGGCCTGCTGATCAACGGCAACTGCGACCAGATCTTCCTCGAACGCCGTCGCGACCTGCTGACCGACTTCGTCACCGCGGGTGGCCGGGTCGCGATCATGGGGCATCCCCTGACCGATTTCCTGCCCGGTCTCGGCAAGTGGCGCAAGCTGCAGTACTTCGGCCCCAAGGACCTCGCGATCGTCTCCGGCGACGCGCATCCGGTGTGGGAGGGAGTCGATCCCGCCGACGTCAGCTTCCGGCGCGGGGTGTCCGGCTTCTACGCCCGCGGTTACAGTGACAAGCTGCCGGAGGGCGCGGTCGTGGCAAACCGCATCGGCCGCAACGCGCTTCCGGTCGACTACGTGTATCCGCTCGGCGCCGGCCAGGTGCTCGTCCACGGCGGTCTCGATGTCGGTGTCTATCAGGAGGATCCGAACACCTCCGCACGAATCTTCCCCCAGCTGCTCACGTGGCTCGCCCAGCAGGAGGCCCAGGTATGACCACGACCATCGATCCCGTCGCCGAACCCTTCGCACGCACCGACCGTGCCCCGCGCTCGCGTCGGCGTCTTGCCTTCGTTCACGGCGGCTCGCACTTCCACCTGCAGACGCTCAAGGACCCGGCGGTGATCGCGCACCAGCCCGAGTTCGTATACCTCGGTGACCTCGCCGACGGTGATCTCGACGCGTTCGACACCGTCGTGCTCGCCGACCGGCTCCATCCGGAACTCGTCCGCAAGCACACCGCGCAGCTCCTTGCGGTTCCCCAGCGTGGAGGAACACTCGTCGTACTCGGTGAGAACGCCGCCCACACCTGGCTTCCGGGCGTCTCGTGGAGTCCGCGTCCCACCAACTTCTGGTGGTGGCTGGAGGGTTCGGATCCGTTGATCCGTACGCGCAACCCCGAGCACGAGGCGTGGGAGTACCTGTCCACCAAGTCCGTGATCTGGCATCACCACGGGTTGCTGCACGCCGAGGCCGGCGTCGTGCCGCTGGTGGTCGCGGAGGAACCCGACGAGACCGGGGCCCGCGCAGACGCCGGCGCAATCCTCTACGAGGACACCGTCAGCACGCCGGGCCGGATCATCGTCACCACCCTGGACCCCACGTACCATCACGGCAACAATTTCATGCCCGGTTCGACGCGGTTCCTGTACTCGCTCCTGCGGTGGCTGGACAACACCGGTAGCTGATCGGCCCCAACGTGTCAGAAAGGCCGGTCGGGCCGTGTGGCAGAGGTTGATTCGCAATGCGTGAGGCGACGGTTCGCGACCGACGCGTAGATCCACCGACAACACCCCCTCCTCGTAGGGGGTGTTTGTCGTTTCGAGCTGCGACTACGCCGTCGCGCTGCGTCGGGTGCGAACCAACTGGCTACCGTCGATCCCGCCGAACGCCTCGGGCATCTGACGGTTGACCAGGTAGTGGTGGAGCACGGTCTGGTAGATGCCCTTGAGAGCGGATGCGATGACGGCGCCCGCGGCGATGAACAGCATCCCGATGAGCGCCATGACGACGATCATCGCACCGTCGAGTTCGGTGAGGGCCAGCCAGATCAGGACCGCACCGGGCACAGCCGGTACAAGCGAGATCAGCCCGGTGCTCGCGACGCCGAGGATGTTGCGGCCCCACACCTCACGGAACGTTTCTCTGGCGCGCCGCACGGCGCCGGGCACGGACTCGTCCTCGAGAACCATCATCGGCAAGACCTGGAAGGAGGTCACGTTCCAGGCCATGTCGAACACGATGTTGAGTTGCGGCAGACGACGTTCGGCGACGTCCAGCAGGAACGACACGGTCGCGACGATCGCGGCCCACGGGGCCAGGCGCACGCCGGCTCGCGTGGCCCGAGCGATACCGCCTGCGACGCTCGGGTCGCCGCCGTCGAGCGTGATGTCCGCCTGTGAGATGAGCGCCGCCTGCCAGAAGGTGAGCACATACGCCCCGAGGAAGTAGAAGACCGCCGCCACGATGATCAGCCCTGCGGCGGAGTCCCGCAGTCCCGGAAGGGTGACGACCACGATGCCCGACGCGATGGCGAGAATGCCCAGGGTGCAACCGGACAGCACCGGGAACATCGTCAGTTCCTTGCGGGATCGCAAGATACGCGCCGATGCCTTCAGGATCTCCCACGAGGATGCCACGCCGTTCCTTTCGGTAGCCGATGGCCGGTGTGACGGCCCAGAGCACAGTAACAATCGCTTCGGGCAAATCGGGCATGCCGAGTGGTGGGCGCGTCAGGCGATCGTCGGGCACCGGCGCCGCGATTGAACCGATGCGCCGGCTCGGACGGGTCCCGCGGCAGTCGCCCGTTTGCTCGCACCTACAAAGCCACCGCGGCGATCGCGATGAGGGCGAAGGCCGCCACGATCACCGCGACCCGGATGTAGTGGAGGTTGTCCCAGCGCTGCGTCTGCTCTCGCCAGTCCTCCGGGTACGAGTCGGCGGTCCAGTTCTTGGACCGGTTGTTGATCGGGACGAGCAGCGTGATCGACATGACCACGCTGATAGCGAGCAGTGCCGCTGCCACGAGGGCCGCGGTCGACGGCGTCGTGCCCCACGTCGTCGCGGCGAGCGCCCCGGCGAGGATCAGTGAGCCGAAGTACCAGAACGGCATCGCCCGACCCATCATGCGGGCTCCGTGCGATCGGGCGGCCATCGAGGCGGGGGCGGGCAGCGCCAGGGTGATCGGGTTGATCACAAAGGCGACCGAGAGTTCCACGCCGACCATCAGTCCGACGACGACGGTGGTGACCACGGAGAGGACAGGGGACATGACGACTCCATTTCTAGCCTCACTAGAATTTCTAGTGATGCTAGACTAGGTCGGGTTGCGAGCGAACGCAACGGAATGGAGGAGATCCGATGGCCGAACAGACGGCGCGGCAGAAGCGCTATGAGGAACGGCGTCGTGCGATTCTCGAGGCCGCGCGGCGTCGTGCTGACGCGGAGGGTTGGTCGTCGGTCACCACGAGGCATCTCGCCGAGGCCATCGGATACTCGCAGCCGGTGCTCTACGGCCACTTCCCGGGAGGCAAGTCGGAGATCATGCTGGCCGTCGCGCTCGAGGGTTTCGTCGAGCTGACGCGGCAGTGTCGTGCGGCGGAGAGCGGTGGTGACGCACAGGGTCGCGTCGAGTCGGTCGCCTACGCCTATCTCGACTTCGCGCGGGCCCACCCCGCCGTGTACGAAGCGATGTTCCAGCAGGCCATCGACGCCGAGTTCGCCAGCGATGAGACGCCCGCGGATCTACGGGCGGGTTTCGATGTTCTCGCCGAAACCATCGGGGACGACGAACGCGGCAGTGCGACGGAGACCTTCTGGGCTGCCCTGCACGGCATTCATCTGCTGGAGCGTGCCGGGAGGATGCGTCCCGAGAACCGGGAAGCCCGTGTGGCAGAACTGAATTCGCGGTTCTCGGCAGGGTAGTCAAGGCGGGCGTGCGCGTCGGTTGTGCTCACATCGCGTCGCTGCCGCGGTTGATCTCCTTCACGGCACCGGATGGGTCCCACTGCAGGCGCCCGTTCTGGAAGTCCTGCGCGAGACCGCCGGTGCCGTTGTCGTACTCGTCGGAGATCGGCCAGCCGAGAGGGCCGGTCTCCCAGCCTTCCGACGCCCAGCGTTTGCCAATGACGCCGCGGACCGGGAAGCCGTCGTCGCCGTAGCGGCGGTACAGGGTGCCGCCCTCGAACGCCTGGATGTCGCCGACGCCGGGAACGACGGTGTGGCGCAGGGTCGGGTAGCCGAGGAAGCCGGACTCGAATCCGTACTGCGCGTAGGTCTTCATCAGATGCGCCGGAACGGCCGTCGCTTCGCCGTTGCGCACATACGGGTGCCAGTAGATCGTGCCGTTGGCGAACCGGGCGAAGCGCCCGACGCCGTCCGCGGTCGGCAGTTCGCCGGGTGTGAGCCTGGCACCGATCCAGGCCCGGGCCACCAGGGCTTCGGCGTCGATCTCGTTCTCCACGGGTGCCGGCGGGCCGCCGGCGATGAGGCGGGCGACCTCCGCACGGAACGACACCATGTCGAAATTCGGGTCGATCTTGCCCTCCGACGACCACTCCTTGTGACCGGCGCAATCCGACGCGGGTCGGCCGAGTCGACGGAGGATCGCTGCACAGCCACGCCGGTAGGCATTCATCTGCGCCGCCCGCCAGACCTGACCCACGCCGTTGTTCACGCCCTCGATCCCGATCACGTGCCAGTTCGCGTTGTCGGTCGGCCATCCGGGATGGGAGCCGGCCCCGGCATGCCACGCCACCCCGGCCGCGATCACCCGGTAGGTCCCGTCGCGTTCGAGGACGAGCTGCGCGAGTGGCCCCGGCAGGCCGGGCCGACCGTCCTGCACGACCCGCCAGTCGTTGGGACCACCACCGGCGGTGTGGTGGCACATCACCCCGCGCAGGTCGCGGAAATCCCCGTGGCCGCGGCCACGCCACCCGGCGTGTTCGATGACGGCCAGGCCCTCGGCGCGCAGTACGTCGGCCAGCCAGATCGGGTCGCCGGTCCATGCCACCGTGGTCGCCTCCCTCGTGTGCCTACTCTGCGTCACTGCTCCGAAAGTCCACCCTGTCAAAGAGTTTCGATGATTCGAGCCTACGCCCGACGTCGCCGGTAACTCGGCCCTCGAGCGTGACCGCCGATTCGCCCGGTAGGTGCGGACACTAAGGTGGGTTGCGTGGTCGATTCAGCTGTCATCCGGGTGAGTGCGGTGGTCCTGCGGGATTCCGCCGGCGCGGTCCTGACCGTGCGCAAGCGCGGCACCGCGCGATTCATGTTCCCCGGAGGCAAGCCCGAGCCCGGCGAGACCGCGCTGCAGACGGCGATCCGCGAATGCCGAGAGGAACTGCACCTCGAACTCGACCCGTCGGAGCTGCAGTCGCGTGGCGTCTACCGGGCGGTCGCCGCGAACGAAGACGGGTTCGACGTGGAGGCAGCGGTCTTCGTCTCCACGACGGTGCTCGACCGGGACGCGCGGACGCTGAACCCCGCCGCCGAGATCGCCGAACTGCGCTGGCAACCACTCGACGGTTCGGCGTTCCCGCCGGACCTCGCGCCGCTCACCGAATGCGTACTGCCCGAGTTGGTCTGAGGCCTACGGACAGGATTGCCGGCTGTCGGAAGACGCGCTGCTCACGGCCAGCGGTTCTGCGGTTGAACCCGCGATTCTGCGGCGTCACGGGCCGTCGACCCAGAACTGGCCGCCGCACATGATCGCCTTGCCGGACGGGTCCTGGGCGACCTTGTCGACAGCAGGGTCGCAGGGTTCCCCGAGGTTGTGGACTGACCCGTCGTTGTCGGCGTGCCTACTCCACCTGTAGTCATCGGTCGGGTGCGAGTAGACGCACACAACGCTGGTTCCATCGGCAGCGACGCCAAACTGTCGGTCCTCCGTCTCGAGGCACACCCCGCCTCGGACCGGCGTCGACCCAGTCGGCTCCGGCTGGGTGGTGACCGGGGGAGGCGTGGCCGGCGCGGGCTGCGGCGCCGGTTCCGGGTCCGGGGTGCTCGTGACGGTCACGGTGACCGGAGCGGCGTCGGCGCTACTGCCGCGGTCCCGGGTGAAGGTGTACGTGGCGAGCACGACGAAGACGGCCACGAGGAGCGTCGCGATGCCGGCGAGAACCCAGGTGATCTGTCGGCTGCGGTCTTGTTGCATGGCGCAGACGTTAGTCGCAGGACGGCGTCGAGTGTTCCGCG